>CAXTSB010000152.1:0-6705 GCA_964246845.1 uncultured Acidobacteriaceae bacterium | reverse complement strand
CCGGGCAGCTTCCTGCTCGAAGTTCGAGAAATCGAAGCCGGAAAAGTCGAACGGCACCCCGCCGCCGCCCGCCGCGCCGGGCCGACCGGTCCCGGAAAACGGCCCATAGCCGCCCCGCGCCGCCGCCTCGGCCTGCGCCGGGTCAATCGCGTCCGAGTAGAACCCGAGCTGGTCGTACACCTTGCGCTTTTTCTCGTCGCTCAGGATGTCGTTCGCCTCGGAGATCTCCTTGAACTTTTCCTCGGCTTTCTTGTCGTTCGGGTTCACATCCGGGTGGTACCGGCGCGCGAGCTTGCGGAACGCCTTGCGGATTTCCTCGGGCGTGGCGGTTTTCTTCACGCCGAGCGCGCCGTAGTAATCCTTTTGTTGGGGTGCTGTGGGCATCGTTGTCAGTCTTTCTGGCAATTGGGGCACCAATACACGGTGCGCCCGGCCATCGGTTTCGATTCAATCACGGTCTCGCAGACGCGGCAGGGTTTGCCCTGCCGACGGTACACGTAATGAGCTTCCTCCCTGAGCGCCGGCACGGCGTCCGGGTGCGGCCTGTCCTCGGGCCGCGTGCACACCATGCGACGGTCTTCCATGCCATCGCGCATCAGCGTGACCGCGTCAGCCCAGATCGCTTCCAACTCGGCGCGGGAAACCGCATTCCCCGGCCGGTCCGGGCAAATGCGCGCGCGAAACAGGAACTCCGCCCGATAGATATTGCCGATCCCGCTCACCACCGATTGGTCCATCAATAACTGCCCTATCGGCGTTTTCCGCTTTTGCATGAGGGTGAATGCCGGTTCCGGGTCTGTTTCTTCAACCAGCGGGTCGGGCCCGATGCGCGCTTCGAGCGCACGCCACTCCTCGTCCGAGAAAATCCGGCAGTCAGTCGGGCCGCGCAGCTCCAGCCACTCGGCGCGCGTCCACATGCGGAACCGCAACGCCCCGCGCGGCTCGGGCATCGGCTGCTTGCCCTCCCAAAAATCTCCGTACTGGCCCAAGTGCACGTGCAGGGTCAGGTCGCGCCCGAACACGTACCCCAAGTGCTTGCCGAGCGCCTTGATCTCCTTCAACTTGCGCCCGTGGAGCAGCTCCGCCTGCGGAAAGCCGCCGTTCGGCGAGTCGATGTGTACTTTTCTACCGGCAAAAGCGCGTGCCTGCCGCGCGGCGAAGCGGTGAATTTCATGGCCCTCAGGCATGCCTTCCCGCCCCACCTAGTTCCAAATCGCGTTTGCGGCCACCGCGCGCAAACGCCAGAAGATATCCGGCTGCTGCCGCTGCATCTGCCGCACAAAGTCCTTGGCTTCCATCTCGGAGGGGAACAGAATCGTGTTGTACACCTGCCCTGCCCGCAACTGCTCTGCCTGCCAAATCGTGCTGTTCATCTCTGTTCACCTTCCCGGCCTGCTCAGCCGAATGTCTGTATATCTGAGTAGACTCGACTCAACCTCTAAAGTTGCGGGACTATTCTCGCGCTCCAGGCGGTAAGAAGATTTTTCGCTGCGCTCAGGATGACACCGCAATCAACATAGTTCGCAATGAAGCGGGAGCGCCTCGGGCTCCCGCTTGCTTTTATGCCGAAGGCGTAGCTGCCCGTCCGGCTAGACCTTAGGCTCAACATCCACGTACTCGGCATCGATCACGCCCTCGTCCTTGGCGTGGCCGTTCGCGTCCGCCGTGCCGGAAGCCGCCGCCGCACCGTCAGTCGGCGCGCCCCCGTTCGGGCCGGCCTTGTACATAGCCTCCGCCAGCTTGTGCGAGGCAGCCGTGAGCTTTTCGTGCTCGCTTTTCAGCTCCGCCGCGCTCGGTGAGCCGGCCAGGACCGACTTGGCCGATTGAAGGGCCGACTCAACCTCGGTCTTCTCGCCCGCCGGAACCTTATCGGCCGAGTCCTTGAGCATCTTCTCGATGTTGTAAACCATCGAGTCGAGCCCGTTGCGCGCTTCAATCTGCTCGCGCGCCTCCTTGTCCTCGGACGCGTGCGCCTCGGCTTCCTTGGCCATCCGCTCCACCTCTTCCTTGCTCAAACCCGAGCTCGAAGTGATGGTGATCTTCTGGTCCTTGCCGGTCGCGTTGTCCTTGGCCGTCACGTTCAGAATGCCGTTCGCGTCGATGTCGAACGTCACCTCGATCTGCGGCACGCCGCGCGGCGCCGGAGGAATGCCCGACAGCTTGAACTTACCCAGCGTCCGGTTCTGCGAAGCCATCGGCCGCTCGCCTTGAAGCACGTGCACCTCGACCTCGGTTTGCGAGTCCGAAGCCGTCGAAAAAGTCTCCGTCTTCTTGGTCGGGATCGTGGTGTTGCGCGGGATCATCGGCGTCGCCACCGAGCCCATCGTCTCGATCGCGAGCGTCAGCGGAGTCACGTCGAGCAGCAGCAGATCTTTCACGTCACCGGCCAAAACGCCTGCCTGCACCGCCGCGCCGATCGCAACGACCTCGTCCGGGTTCACGCCCTTGTGGGGCTCCTTGCCGAACAAGCCCTTGACCAGTTCCTGAATCTTGGGCATACGGGTTTGGCCGCCGACCAGCACCACCTCGTCGATGTTCTTCGCGGTCACGCCCGCGTCGGCCATCGCCTTCTTGCAGGGCTCAAGCGAACGCTGGAGGATGTCGTCGACCAGCTGCTCCAGCTTGGCGCGCGACAGCTTCTCGACCAGGTGCTTCGGCCCGGAAGCATCCGCCGTCACGAACGGCAGGTTGATTTCGGTCTCCGCCGCCGTCGAAAGCTCGATCTTGGCGCGCTCGGCCGCGTCCTTGAGCCGCTGCAGCGCCATCTCATTGCCCTTGGCGCGCAGGTCCAGCCCTTCCTTCTTCTTGAATTCATCGATCAGCCAATCCACGATGCGCTGGTCGATATTGTCGCCGCCCAGATGCGTGTCGCCGTTGGTCGCCTTGACCTCGATGATGCCGTCGCCGACTTCCAGGATCGACACGTCGAACGTGCCGCCGCCGAAGTCGTACACCGCGATGGTTTCGTCCTTCTTCTTGTCGAGCCCATAGGCGAGCGCTGCCGCGGTCGGCTCGTTCACGATCCGCTTGACGTCCAGCCCGGCGATCTTGCCGGCATCCTTGGTGGCCTGGCGCTGCGCGTCGTTGAAATACGCGGGCACGGTGATGACCGCTTCCGTCACGGAGCCGCCCAGGTAGTCCTCGGCTGCTTTCTTGAGCTTCTGGAGGATCATCGCCGAAACCTCGGGCGGGGTGTAATCCTTGCCCTGCGCCTCGACGTTCACATGGTCGCCCTGCTGCTTCACCTTGTAGGGCACCATCTTCTGCTCGTCGTTGACCTCGTTCGCGCGCCGGCCCATGAAGCGCTTGATCGAGTAAATCGTGTTTTCCGGGTTGGTGATCGCCTGCCGCTTCGCGACCTGCCCGACCAACCGCTCGCCGCTCTTGGTGAACCCAACGACCGAGGGAGTCGTGCGGCCGCCTTCCTCGTTCGCGATGACCTTGGGCTCGCCGCCCTCCATAACCGCCACAACGGAATTGGTGGTGCCGAGGTCGATGCCGATAATCTTTGCCATAATGGTTTCCCCTGCCCTGATTGCTTGCAGACTCAGCATCGCACTTGAGTGTGCTGCTGTCAAGGAATATGATGACCGAAATCGGAAGGAGATGCAGGAATCTGCGTCGATTCGGATTGCCTGCCGACAGCCGGGCCGCTACGATGTCCGAAGAGGAATTTCCATGGCAGCGCAAATGATCCAACTCACAGAGGAGCAGCAGGAGCTGATTGCAGGCATGGTCAGTTCGGGGCAGTTCCCAAATGCGCAGGCAGTCGTCAGTGCCGGCCTGCGCACACTGGAACCGCGCAAGTGCGAGTACTATGCGAAGCTGGCCGCCCTCCGGGCGGCGATCGACGAAGGGGACAAAGGCGAGCCGGTAGAGAGTGCGGTCGTTTTTGCGGAACTGCGCAAAAGAATCCGAGTACGTGCCGCAGCTCATGCCGAGCAAAAGTAAATCTTGGCTGCCGTCTACATTTCCCCTGCCGCCGCGGCTGATTTGGGTGAGATTGATGACTACACCGCCGACCGCTGGGGAGCAGAGCAGGCGCTGCACTACATTTCGAAACTCGAGTTGTGTTTTGAGCGACTTGCCGCCAACCAGTTTCTAGGGCGCGCTTGCGGATGGATCCGTCCCGGCTTGCGGAGATTTGAAGAAAGTCGACATGTCATTTTCTACAAGCGACACCCGCGTGGGATCCTCATCGTACGCGTCCTTCACGACGCAATGAAGCCGGAGCAGCACCTTTCCGATGAGGATGAGCAATTCCCGCCGCCCGCACCCGATGAATAGGTGAAGTTCCGCAAAACCGACCGACAAGGTCGATAATCTGATACACAAGTGTCAAACGTTTTCCCGAAGTGACCTGTGCCTGATTCCTCCCCCCAAGACGAAGTCACGCAAGGCGTGAACCCGTGGATTGTTGCCTCCGCCGTGATGATCGCCGCGTTCATGGAGGTTTTGGACACCTCCGTAGCGGTCGTGACGCTCCCTTACATCGCGGGGTCCTTGTCGGCCTCCAACGACGAGGCCACATGGGTTTTAACCAGCTACCTGGTCGCCAACGCGGCCATTCTCCCGGCGAGCAACTGGTTCGCGCTCCGGTTCGGGCGCAAGCGGTTCCTGCTCACCTGCCTCAGCATCTTCACGGTCTCCTCCATTTTTGTAGGCGCGGCACCGTCCCTGCCGTTCATCCTGCTGGCCCGCATCGTGCAGGGCGCAGGCGGCGGGGCGCTCCAGCCGCTTTCGCAGGCGATTGTGCTTGAAAGTTTTCCGCCCGCTAAACGCGGCGGCGCGCTCGCGCTGTTCGCGTTCGGCATCGTGGTGGCCCCGGTGGTCGGGCCTACCCTGGGCGGCTGGCTTACTGACTCGTTCAGCTGGCGCTGGGCTTTTTACATCAACGTGCCGGTCGGCATTCTCGCATTCTTTCTCATCAACCACTTCGTACACGACCCCGACTACGTCCGCGAAGCCAAGCCCGGTCCCTTTGACGGGCTCGGCTTCGCCCTGCTGACGCTGTGGGTGGGCTCCCTGCAAATCTTGCTGGACAAAGGGCAGGAGGACGACTGGTTCGGCGCGGTATGGCTGCGCTGGATGGCGACTTTCTTCGTCATCGGACTGATCGGGTTCATCGCCCGCGCCCTCCTGGCCAAGCATCCGTTGGTCAACCTACGCGCCTTTCGCGACCGCAATTTCGCGGTCGGCAGCGCGCTTGTCTTCCTGTTCGGCATTACGCTTTATTCGGTGGTGACAATCCTGCCGCTGTTCTACCAGGAACTGCTCGGCTACACGGCATTCGCGGCAGGGGTGTCGGTGTTTCCGCGCGGAATCGGCTCCATTCTGGGTATGCCGGTCATCGGCTTTTTAAGCAACCGGGTCGACGGGCGATGGCTCCTGACCTTCGGCTTCCTGGTATACGGCATCGTGTCGCTGGTTTTCGGCAACGTGACGCTCGCGGTCGGCCCGTTCACGCTGCTTTGGCCGACCGTCATCACCGGCTTTGCTCTGTCCTTTGTGTTCGTGCCCATCACCAACGTCAGCTACGGGACGCTGCCGCAGCAGGAGATCGGCAACTCCTCCGGCCTGTTCAATCTCCTGCGGAACGTCGGCGGCTCGGTCGGCATCTCCGCCGCGCAAACCCTGCTCACCCGCCGGTCCGACCACCACCAGAACGAAATCCTGAACTATGTTCCGCAGGCCGGGGCTGTATTTCAGCAGCGGCTCTCTGAGGTCACCGGATATCTCGCGCACCAAACCAACCCGGCCAATGCGGGCGGCGGCGCGCAAGGCCAACTCTACTCGCAGCTGGGCAGCCAGGCGCTGCTGTGGGCGTTCGTGGACGTGTTCCGATGGCTCGCGATCCTGTGCTTCCTGAGCATGGCAGGGGTATGGGGCTTTAAACAGGTGAAAGGCAAGGCGGCGCAGGGAGCGCATTGAAAGGCAGGGTTCAGGGTTCAGGGTTCAGGGTTCAGGGTTCAGAAAAAACTACGCGCAACCGCAAGCTGCCGACAAGGCTGACTCAGCTTCCCTCTTCCCTCTTCCCTCTTCCCTCTTCCCTCTTCCCTACCGCTGTACCGGCGTAAACACCCCTTTGTTCTCGGGCGAAAGCGGGTTCACGCCGAAGTCCCAGCCGTCCTGGTTCCACGCGCCCCCGCCCAGAAGTTCAACCAGCGCGTACTGGCCCAGGTTCAGGTCGTCGCGCGGGCTCACGCGCATCCAGCGGCCGCCCGGCAGGATTTCCCTTGTCGTCGCGACCACGATCACCGAGCCGTCGGGCGCGCCGCCGTCCGCCAGGCCGCGCAGGTCGGCTCCGGAAGCGCTGCGCAGGTTCTTGTCGACCCGGAGCCGCACCAGCGCGTAGCTGCTTGCCGGGGAGGCTTTTTGCCCCTTGTCGAGCACGGACGACGCCCCGTGCGTGTCCACGACCAGCGCGTCCTCGCGCGCTGGGCCGCTGGTGTCGAGCGCGATATAGAACACTGGCCGCGCGACATGGAAGGTGACCGCGGCCTTGTAGCCGCCGAGCCGGATCTGGTCGCGTGCGCCGCCCTCCGGGATGCGCGCGGCTTTCACCGTATGGCCGAGGTCGGTGTTCAGGTCACCGTCCGATTGGCGGATGCGCACCAGCTCCGGTGTGTTGTTGTATGAGTCAAGCGCCCACACCCCGGACTCGTCCGGCAGCCGCAGCCCGGGCGCGACCGTGGGTTGGCGGGC
>CAXTSB010000151.1:0-6719 GCA_964246845.1 uncultured Acidobacteriaceae bacterium | reverse complement strand
GGCGTTGGGGTGGCGGAGGGTTGATTGGGTTTCCACATCGGCTTGGGGTCGGTTCCTTTCGGGGTCCTTTGAAGCGCTGATCCGGCGGGCAGGCGTGATGGACGCGGCCCTTCATGGGCATCTTAAACAGGGCTGGGCGGAAATGCGAGCCTCCGCGGGCCGCCGGAGCATCTCGGTAGCCACTACAGCAGACTTCCCGTTGCTGGTACATGTTGGGAAAGCGCGGGCGGCGCTGGGAACTTACCCTTGAGGTGGAGTGAGAGTGACCGATAAGGAGCTTCTAGGCCGGATTGAGCAAGCTGAAGGCGAGCGGGCCGGGTTCAAGCAGCTGGTGCGCGAGGCCGGGCTGCGCGGCGGCGAAGAGCGCCACGCCCTGATGGAGCAGCTGCTCCGCTTGACCCGTCAAGGTGAGCTCATCCCGGCTGAGCGCGGCCGCTGGGCTATCGCCCGGGCCGGGGGCACGCGGGAAAATCTCATTGCCGGGCGCTTGTCCATCCACCGCGACGGGTACGGGTTTGTACGGATGCCCGGCGCCCCGCCCAAGACAGATGTGTTTATCCCGGCGCACAGCATGGCAGGCGCCATGCAAGGCGATCAAGTGCTGGTGGAGGTGGCTCCCGGCCGGCAGCCCGACCGCCGTGAAGGGCGCGTTCTGCGCGTGCTCACGCGGCGCAACCCGACCATCGTCGGCATCTTTCATTACGCGCACGATGAGCGGGCTGCCGGGCACCGGGTGGTCGCGTTCGACGCGAAGATCACGCAGCCGATTGTTGTTCCGTTTGACTCGCCGCTGCCCGAGGCAAAAGCCGCCCTGCGCACGCCGCACCGCGTGCTGGGCGAGGAAGCGGCCGTGCAAATCGCGACGTACCCCGACCTGGAAAACCTCGTTGTCGACGTAGAAGTGACCGAATGGCCGACCGAAACGCGCACGGCACGCGGGCGCGTGGTCGAGGTACTGGGGCGGCAGGACGATTTCGGCGTGGACGTCGAGATGGTGATCCGCAAGCACCAGCTCCCGCGCGTGTTTCCGAATGGCGTGTTGGCGGAGGCGCGGGATCGCGCGGCCCTCGCGGCGGAAGGCCCGAGGCGTGATTTTCGCGGCCGCACGATCGTGACCATTGACGGCGAAACAGCGCGGGATTTTGACGATGCGGTCGAAGTGCGTACGGTTGAGGACGGCTGGGAGCTCGACGTCCATATCGCCGATGTCGCCGAGTATGTACAGGCGGGCGGCTTGCTCGACCTGGAAGCACGTCTGCGCGGCACCAGCGTGTACTTCCCGGACCGCGCCATCCCCATGCTGCCGCAGGAGTTCTCAACAGGAATTTGCTCGCTCAAGCCGGACGAGGACCGGCTTGTGCTCTCGTGCCTGATGCGGATTGACGGGCGCGGCGAAATCACCGGCTTCGAGGTGTGCGAGGGTGTGATCTGCTCCGTCCGCCGCATGACCTACACGGCGGTTGCGGCATGCCTGGACGGCAAAACGACGGCCCGGAGCGAGTACGGGCCGCTGGCTGACCGCTTCGACGAAATGCAGCGGCTGGCGCGCGTGTTGAACCGCAAGCGGGTGGAGCGCGGCTCCATCGACTTCGATCTGCCCGAGCCGGCCATCGAGTTTGACGAGCAGGGCGTGATGCAGGGGGTCCGGCGGGCGGAGCGCAACTGGGCGCACCGGCTGATTGAAGAGTTCATGCTGGCGGCGAACGAGTCGGTGGCCTCGTGGCTGTCCGTGCATGCGCCTGCGCTGTACCGCATCCATGAAAAGCCGGACCCGCGGCGCATCCTGGACTTCGAGGACATCGCCGCCGGCTTCGGCTACTCGCTCGGCATCGGCAATCTGCCGGTCAAGCGGTTCGCGAAAAAGCACGAAAGCCGCGAAAAGCGGCACTCCGGCAACGGCGGCAGAACGCAAGCGCACGAAGTGCCGGAGGAGATCCCGGTAACCCCGCGCATGTACCAGCAGCTGGCCCGCCGGCTTGAAGGCAAACCCGAGGAGCGCATCCTGCACTACCTCATGCTGCGCTCGCTCAAGCAGGCGCGCTACTCCGAGGAAAACGAGGGCCATTTCGCGCTTGCGGCTTCGTTCTATACGCACTTCACCTCGCCCATTCGGCGCTACCCCGACCTGATCGTGCACCGGGTGGCGAAAGCGCTGCTGAGGTCCGGGGTGAGCGGGCAGGGTGAGATACGGACGGGCGAGCCCGCGGCGTTCGACGGCGCGGCAGGGCCGGTTCCGTTGAGTGAGCTCACCGCGATCGGGACCGAGTCGAGTGAAACCGAGCGCCGTGCCGATGCCGCCGAACGCGAGTTGGTCGAGTGGAAGAAGATCCGCTTCATGGCCGGCAAGGTCGGCGAGGAGTTCGACGGCTTGGTCCTGAACGCAACGAAGTACGGTTTGTTTGTCGAACTTACGGATTTGTTTGTGGAAGGGCTGGTCCCCATCGGCTCGCTGAGCGAGCTGGACGGCGACCGCTACACCTACCGCGAAAACACCCGCGAAATCATCGGCGAGGTATGGGCGCGCCGGTTCCGGGTCGGGCAAAAAGTACGGGTGCTGCTGGAACGGGTCAACGCGGTCGAAAAACGGCTGATGTTCGGGATCGTCCTGCCGGACGGCGAAGAAGTACCCAAAGTTCGGGCAGTTAAGGCGGGGAAGAAGCGCAGGATACCCGCGCCCAAAGGGTTTGGAAAGAAGCGGCGGAAATAGGCATGCTGCTGTTAATCCAACTCATTTTTCTCAATAAGCTCGATTAGATCAGGCAGCCACCAAATGGATGAGCGCCTGCCTGCATTCATCCTGTACAACTTAATTACTCCGTGCCTTTCTAAAGCCTGCAACATAGTCATCAACGTAGGTTTACTCGGCGGATCTCCCTGCCAGGCAAGCTGGCTTGCCTGAAAATATGTTGTAGGAAAAACTGCGTCAAGCAAAGGCACCGCATATCTGGAAGATGTCACTTCCAGGAATCTTTTCTTCAATCTTTCGTACAGCGCAAGAATTGCATGGGCCATTGCCGCGTTTCTTTTTGCCTGGATTGTGATTGCATTCAAAAAAAACTCCGTCCAGTTGCGCCACGAATGCTTGCTGCGGCCGAGCTCCTGTAGCGAAGAGATGTAGTTATCACGATGCGCCTCAATGTACTCTGATAAATAGAATGATGGATGGGAAAGAAGTTCTTTCTCGAACAAGAAAATGGGAATCAAAATGCGTCCGATTCGGCCGTTGCCATCTAGGAATGGATGCAGAAACTCGAATTGTGCATGAAGGCACGCAAGCCTGACTAGCGGTTCCTCCTCTGAATGGTAATACTTTTCCCAATTATCTAATGAATGCTCGAGTTTCATCCAGTCCGGAGGAGTGAAACGTATGTGGTCAACACCTCCAATCCGCGACCCAATATAATTTTGCTGTTTGCGGAACTGTCCGGGTGCTTTGTTATGTCCACGAACGCTCGATAACAGCAATTTATGAAGCTTGAGAAGCAAGTTCAGGCTGAAGGGCCTTGTTCTAAGCTCTTCCATGGCTGCGTCCAGCGCGGAGCGATAATTTAAAATCTCCTCGATGTCTTGTCGGCGCGCCTCTTTTTGCGGAGGCTCGCCTGCTTCAAATTGAAGAACTTCGCTCATTGTTGCCAAAGTACCTTCTATCCGCGATGATAAAACTGCTTCCTGCAAGCGTAGCGGTGAAAGTAGAAGCTCGCTGTTCGGCAAACGTCGCAGCATACCGTTGTACTCGGCCAAACTACGGTTGGCTTGGCCGAGCGCCGGAATGAGGGCAAGCCAATCGGCTCTGGTGAGTATGGGTAAATCACGGGGCAGTGCGGGTCGCATGGTGAATTATAAAGGGATATGAGACCGTTGTTTAAAGAAAAATGCCATTTCCTTTACACAAATGGCTGAAGCGCAAAACTTCTTTACACAAACGCTTTGCGCTCGGAAAGCTGCTTACGGAGTTTTAGCGTTGGGTCCGACCCCGCCCAACCCCTTCCGCATCGACCGCACCAGCGCCCCGTCCTTTCCGTCCCCGCTCAGTTCCCAGGCCATCATGCCGCCCAGGTTGTGCGCCCGCACGTAGCTTGCCTTGGCCGCGACCGAGGTCGGGTCCTCAAACGTCCAAAACTCGTCGCCGTCGTACAGCCACGGCGCTTGCGAGCGAGGATCGCGGAACGGCGAAGCCGCGCCCGGCAGCGATGCGATGTCGCGGTACGGCGCGTCGCCGTGCTCGGGATGCCCGCTCGCGCCCAGGCCATGGTTCTCGCCTTCGGCCACGCCGGACCAGTGATAGCCGTAAAACGGCACCCCCATCAGCAGCTTCGCCGCGGGCACGCCGGCACCTTCATATTCGGCGACCGTGCCGTCCACGCTTCCGCTTTCCAGGCTCAGACCGGGCGGCTGGTACAAGGGCGCGACCATGCCGGTGCGCTTCTGCCAGGGGCCGTTGTAGTCGTAGTTCATCAGGCCCACGCGGTCCACATTGCGGGCCACCGACGCCCAGTCCACGCCCGGGTAGCGCCCCAGCCCCGGCGCGGCCGCGACCGTCAGCACGGGGTGCGTATGGGTTTCCGCGCCGTAAGCGTTCAGCTGCCGCCGGAACTCCTCAATCGTCGCCGTCAGGTTTTCGCCGTCACCCTCGCCGTCCGGGTATTCCCAGTCCAGGTCAATGCCCGAAAACAGCCCGGCCAAGCGTACGCCGGGCGCGAAGTTGCCGCGCAGGAACAGGTCGATGCACGAAGCGACAAACGCCTTGCGCTGCTCGGGCCGCGCGGCATAGGCAAAGGCGCTCGGCTTGCCCTCAAGCGAGATCAGGTAGCGCAGGTGCGGATACTTTTTGCGCAGCAGGTCCATTTGGTGGAACTCGCCGCGGACCGGCTCGCCGGGCGCAAGCGGCTGCCCGGCGGGGTCCGGCCCGGGAGGAATCCTGTCGGCGACGCCGTTAACCGAGTTCACGGCCCAGTAAAACTGCTGAATATCGGCGCGAGGGTCGGCCAGGGCGCACCGCCCGTTCACAATCGAGCCCTGCGCGTAGTCGATCTGGTCCAGCAGCGCCGCGGAGCCGCTTGTATCCAGCTGCTTCGCCGTCCAGATCGGGTCCGAATATAAACCCCATTGCGGCAGGTAGCCGACCAGGACGGGTTTTTCAGCAAACAAGGGCGCGGCAAGCAGAAGCACGGGCAGGAGAAAGCGAAGCATGTATCCGGTAAGACGGGCGGGGAACGGCTCAGGGTACATGCCTGTGGCGATTTCGCTTCAGCGCCGCTTCCGCAGGCGGCCCAGCAAGGCTTGCGGCAGGGCGGAGCCAGTCAGTAAAAGAACAGAGCACGAAAGCAGCACCCACACGAGCGCCCCGCCGCCCAGCAGTATCGCTTCGCGCGGACGTGAAAGCGCCTGCGGCAGCCCGGCCCGCAGCCCGTACAGCAGGGCCGCTGAAGCAGCAGCGGCCAGGAGCGAGCGGCCGAGTTCGGGACAGTCAAGTCCGCCCATGGGCACAAGCCTCCGCCTATTCAAGAGAAAGGCGAATGTGAGCGCCTGCAAGGTGATTCCAATATCGGAAGCGACCGCAAGCCCCGGCGCGCCCGCCGCATGGAACAACCCCCAGTACACGGGCAGCGCGAGCAGCACGATCGCGGTGGAGGCAAGCATGGGCGTCAACGTATCGGCGGCGGCGTAGAAAGCGCGGGCATACAAGGCCTGGGCCGACCACATCGGAAGTGAAAGGGTGAACAGGGCAAGAAACAGCCCGGTTTGCGCGGTGTCGGCCCGATGGAGCGCGCCGCCGCGGAAAAACAGGTCGACCGCCGGCGTGCTGAGCGGCACGAGAAACGCGGCGAGGAGCAGCGAAAAGCCCGCGAGGCGCGATACCGATGTGTTCACAGAAGCCGCGAACGGCCGTCCGCCTTCCTTGCCGTAGAGCGACGCGAGAAACGGCAGCGATGCCGCCCCCGCGGCTTGGCCCAGAACCTGCGGAACAGAAAAGATCTGCTTGGCGTAGCCCAGCAGGGCGATGGCCCCGCCGACGTGCGAAGCAAAGTAGTTGATGATCCAGCTGTCCACGGTCACCAGCGAAAAGCCGAGAATGAGGGGCAGCGTGGTCCGAAACCACTGGCGCAAGCCGGGATTTGCGAAGTCCAAGCGGAACCGCAGCCGCATGCCCTGCGCACGCGCGCCGAAACCATTGACCGCGAACGGACCCAGGATGACCCCCGCAAGGCCCCCCCAAGCGATCGAGGAAACGCCGAGCCGGCGGTACAGCAGCACGCCGCCGAGCATCATGCCGATGTTGTAGATCAGCGGGGCAAATGCCTGAAGCGTGAACTGCTTACGCGCCAACAGCACCGCCCCGAAGATGCCGCCCGCGAAGAAAAACACCTGCCCGGGCAGGATGATGCGCGTGAGCCGAACGCACAGGTGAAATGTGTACGGGTCGCGCGCGAAGCCGGGCGTAAAGGTGCGCACGTATGCCGGAGCCAGCAGCTCCGCCAGCACGACCGCGACGGACAAGACCAGCACCATTGTCGAGAAGATCACCGACAGTGCTTCTTCACCCTCCCGCTCCTGCCCCGCTTCGCGATAGCGGGTGAGCATGGTGACAAAGGTGATGGAGGTCGCGCCGCCGATCAGGAAGTACGAAAGCGTATCGGGCAGCTGAAACATCGCCCCGAACGCATCCGCCGCCGGCCCGCGCCCGAGCAGGTAGGCGATGTATTTAACCCGCACCAGCG
>CAXTSB010000150.1:0-6750 GCA_964246845.1 uncultured Acidobacteriaceae bacterium | reverse complement strand
GGAGTAGACTGCGGCTCCGAACGGTTTTCCGGACGGAGGAGCCCGCGCACGCACCCGCCGGCTTTCACGAGCGACCCCGCCCCGTATCCGACGCGTTTTCCGGAGGCCATGCCATGCAGCGCACACCCTTGTCTCTCGCCGTACTCGCCTCCTTCCTGCTCGCCGGCTGCGGCGGGCACTCGAAGAGCGAACACTATTACCTGCTCGCGACCAACATCGGCCTGCCTTACTGGCAGGCCGCGAACGCCGGGCTCCAGCGCGCCGCCCAAGAAGCGGGCGTGTCGACCGAAATGCGCGGGGCCACCGCGTTTGACCCCGCGGTCGAGCTGCGCGACTTCAAGGACATGCTCGCCCGCAAACCCGCGGGCATCCTGATCTCCGTCGCCGACCCCGCGGTGTTCACCCCCGAAATCGACGCGGCGGTGGCCTCGGGCGTCCCGGTGATCACGATCGCCTCGGCCGCCCCGGATTCAAAGCGGCTCTACTTTATCGGCACCAACAACTTCCAGGCGGGGCTCTTGGGCGGCGACAAGGTCGCCGCGCAGCTCAACGGCAAGGGCAATGTGGTGTTCTTCACCAATCCCAAGCAGCCCAACCTGGTCGAGCGCCTCAAGGGCTACCAGGACGTGTTCAGCGCCAACCCGGGCATCAAGACGGTCGAGGTGTTCGACATCCGGGGCGACTCCGGCAACGCGCTCGACAAGGCGCAGGAGTACCTCCACCGCGCGGGCAAGGACAAAATCGACGCCATGATCTGCCTCGAAGCCGCGTCCGGCAAGGACGTCGCCGAGGCGTTCAAGCGCTCCGGCGCGCAGGGCCGCACGCTGGTCGCCATGGACACGGACCGCGACGTGCTGCTCGACGTGGGCAATGGGGTGGTGGACGCGACCATCGCGCAGAAGCCCTACACCATGGCCTACCTGGGGTTGAAAGCGCTGGCCGCGATGCACCAAAAGCCGTTCGCCTTCAACAAGGACTATGCCGCGGACCCGTCCTCGCCCGTGCCCGCGTTCGTGGACACCGGGGTGGCCTTGGTTGACAAAAACAACGTCGACCAGTTCCTGGCCAAGCCCCCGGCCGGCGGCGACGCGTCCGGGCAATAGCGCAGGAATCGCCGGCTGCCCTTTTTCGCGTCAAGGGTACCGAAGTAAGGGTGACGGCGGTGCAAACTGGGCGTGATCTCCGTGGAGGAGAACGCCCATGCATCGTTTCCCTTTCTTTCTCCTGGCTGTCTCCGCGGCCGCGCAAACGCCCACGCTCACGCTTGATGCCGCGTCCGGCCGCCACCCGATCAGCCCGGAAATCTACGGCATCGCGAGCGGCATCGATGTGAACTTCGCGCGGGAAATCCGCTTGCCGAACGTGCGCTGGGGCGGCGACTCGGCCACCCGCTACAACTGGGAGGTCGACTCCTCGAACGCCGGCTTCGACTGGTACTTCATGGGCGGCAGCGGGCAGACCAACCCCGTGCCCGGCGCGGGTCCGGACGCATTGGTCCAGAGCTTCCAGGCTGCCGGCACGCAAGCGCTGCTGACTGTCCCAATCATCCCTTATGTCAATAAAACAGCGGCCTGGAACTGCTCCTACCCCGTGTCGGTGTACGGGACGCAGCAGTCGACCAACCCGTATGTGCACCCGAACGGCGACTCCTGCGGCAACTCGCTTACCGCTGCGGGCGCGCAGCTCGCGAACGCGAACATCTACGCCAACCACGTCGACAACTCCGTCCAGCTGCAGCAGGGCTGGCTCCAGCACCTCATCGCGCGGTTCGGCGCATCGGCCAAGGGCGGGGTCGCGTATTACCAGCTCGACAACGAGCCGTTCGGCTGGAGCAATACCCACCGCGATGTGGAGCCCGGCGGCGCGAGCTACGCGGCGATCACCGCGCTGGGGCAGCAGTACGCGGCCATGATCAAGCAGCAGGACCCGTCCGCGCTGGTGCTGGGGCCGTCCGACTTCACGCTCGGCGGCTGGATCGGCAACCCTCAATCACAGGGCGGCCTGTTTGCCGGGCAGTACTACCTTCAGCAGATGGCGGCGTACCAAGCCGCGCACGGCACGCGCATCCTGGACGTTTTTGACGAGCACTATTACCCGTCGTTTTCGGACCCGGCCTCGCAGCTCGCCTCCACCCGCACCCTGTGGGATCCGAACTATAACGGCGGTACCTGGGTGGAGCAGTACTTTTTTAATGGGCCCATGCAGCTGATTCCGCGGTTCAAACAGTGGATCGCCCAGTACTACCCCGGCACGAAACTCGCGCTTTCTGAATACTCGATCGACTCGGGGCAGAAAAAGATTACGGACGCGCTCGCCGAGGCCGACGTGCTCGGCATTCTGGGCCGCGAAGGCGTGGACTTCGCCAACATGTGGTATCCGCCCGCGCCGACCGACCCTATCGCGTACAGCTTCCGTTTGTTCCGCAACTATGACGGCGCGGGTGCGGCGTTCGGCGAAACCGGCGTTGCAGCCGCGAGCACGGACGGAGGGCAGCTCGCGGTCTACGGCGCGCAGCGCGCGGCGGACGGCGCCCTGACCGCGGTGGTCATCAACAAGACGGCGGGCGCGCTCCAAACCACCCTGTCGCTCGCGAACTTCAGCGCGAGTTCCGCGAAAGCCTGGAGCTACTCCGGCGCGAATCTGCAAGCGATCACGGCGCTCGGCGGCGTTTCGGTCGTGAACGGGCAAGTCAGCTGGAACTTCCCGGCGTACTCGGCGACGGTGTTTGCCATCACGGGGACGGCGCCCGCGGCCGCGCCGGTCGCGAACGGGACATATACGCTCACCAACCATGCCAGCGGACTCCAGCTTGCCGCGCCCGCCTCGGGAACGCAGCCGATTCAAACCTCAGCCGGGCAAAAGTGGACCTTTGCCTATGCAAACGGCTACTACACGATCGCGAATACCGGGAGCGGGCTGCTGCTGACCGACCCGAACGGGGCAAAAGTAAGCGGCACACCGCTGGCGCTCGCCGGGCCGCAAACCAACCCGGACATCCAGTTGTGGTCGTTGAGCAAGAACTCGAGCGGTTGGGTGCTCCACAATAAGGCGACCGGGTTGGTGATCGACGACCCGGGCGCGTCCAAGCGTACCGGCACGGGCTTGATCCTGTGGCCGCAGAACGGCGGCGGCAACCAGGGCTGGGCGATCCAGTAGAAAAGGCGCTCGGGCAGGAACCCGAGCGCCCGTGTTCCCGAGCGGCTACTTATGGCCGTTCGCCACGGCCTGCGCGGTCGCGCCCGGCGAGTCCGCGGTGCTCGCCTGGTAGCGCGAGTGCCGTCCGTCGTTCGGCTGCAAGGGCGAGATGCCGCCCTTTTGCATCAGCTGCGCCGCGATCTCGTAGATCTCTTCCGGCGCGTAATCGGGCGAGAACAGGGTTGGCGCTTCTCCGACCACCGGGCCCTCGGCCGCGTACTCCGGCACGCCTTCCTTGACCTCCAGCGGCTGCCCGTCAGCCCAGTCCGCCACGCCCGACCACACACCCTTCACATCCGAATACTCGCCTTGGTTGTTGAAGGTGTACAGCTCCCGGTGGTTTCCCATCGCCTGCCACTTGCGGGCTTCCGGGATCTTGGCGTCGTCGATATTCGGCGTCGGCAGCATCTTCGTTACTTCGACGCCCGTGATCTTGCGCAGGGCCATCGCGTACGCCGCTTGGTGGACGCCGCCGCGCACCATCAGGTAGCCGATCACGTCGCGCCCGGCCGAGCTTTCCGTCATTTGGTAGCAGCGGTGCTTGTGCATGCGCGCGCCGGTTTCGAGGAAGAAGTTGTGGAGGAGGTCGGCGACCAGGTTGCCGCTTGAAAACACGTGCTGGCCGGTCCAGAAGTGGCCCATCGAATCCATGACCTGGTGCCCGCCGCCGCCCACGATGGTGTGGTGCGTGTTGCGCAGCTGCGCCGCGGCCTCCAAGGGCGCGCTTGTCGGGTCGCCCTCTTTCGTGGAGTGCTCCAGCATTAAGTTGATCGCGGTCGACACCAGCTCGACATGCCCCAGCTCTTCCGCCGTGATGCTCGCGATCAGGTCGTAAAAGGGCTTGAGCTTTTTCTTTTCCTTGAAAGCAAACGACTGGTGGAGGTAGTTGTTCAGGGTCGACATTTCGCCGAACTTGCCGCCCAACAGCTCCTGCACCGCGGCCGCGCCGTTCGGGTCGGGATTCTTAGGCTTTTGGACGGGGATGAGCAGCTTTTCGGTGCGCATGAACATAGAGGGGAAGCTCCTTGGAAGGCTGTGCTGGGGCGGGAAAGGGCCTGCGGGGCCGGCAAGGCGGAGCAGGCGAATGCTTACGGGCTGCTGCTCTTTGGGATGCCGAGTGTTCGATCAGGTAAAAGCCCCGCTATGTGAAATGTTTGGCAATGCCGCAACAGCCGGGCCGCCCGGAACCGCCCTGCTATGCTCGAAGGCGGTATGATCAAGGGCTTTACCTTCGTCCGCTCCACCAGCACCCCCGCCGTCTACGACCGCCTGCACAGCTTCTTTGCGTCGCTCGGCTTCGAGCCCGGGCCGGGCTGGGAGAACGAGATGAGCCGGGCCGCGAGCTTCCGCGCGCCTGTGGGCGCGGTCGAATGGGTGGACGGCATGGTGAACCGTCCCGATGCCGAATTGTTTGTCGAGGTCACGGCGCTCGGGTCCGTACACGAAACTGCGGAAGCGTGGCTCCGCAAAATGGGCGCGAATGATGCCGAGGTCGCGAAGCGCCTCACCCCGATCCGGTCTTCCGACTGGAAGTCGGAATTATTCACAGCCCAGCCCGTGCCCGGCCTGCCCATCTGCTTTTGGCAGTGGTCCGACCCCCTGCGCGGCAAGCCCGCGGCGCTTGAAGGCGACCTCGTCGCGACCGGCAAGCGTTTTGCGATTGTGGTCGCCCGTTGGAACGCGGTGATCACCGACCGCCTGCTCCAGGGCGCGATGGACTGCCTCGTGCGCTCCGGCGTGCGGCGGGAAGATGTGGAGGTTGTGCGCGTGCCGGGCGCGTGGGAGATCCCAGACGCGGCGCGCACGCTCGCGAACACGGGCCGGTTCGCCGCCGTCGTGACGCTTGGGGTGCTGCTGCGCGGCGAAACGGCCCACTACGAAGCGATCTACAACGAAGTCGCGCGCGGCATCGGGCAGTCCCAACAGGATACAGGCGTGCCCCACGCCTTCGGCGTCCTGACCTGCGAAACGCTCGAACAAGCGCTCGACCGCGCCGGCCTGAAAGCGGGGAACAAGGGTTTCGAGGCGGCGTCGGCAGCAATCGAAATGGCCTCCCTGCACACCAAAATTGCTGAAGGGACACGCGCATGAGCCTTGTTGCCCTTCGCTCCATCGCCTTTCGCCCCTTGCCCCTTGACCCTTGGCCCTTGGCCCTCGCCCCTCGGAGAGCCGCATGAGCGCGCACACCCCCAAGCGCCGCAAAGCGCGCGAGATGGCCATGCAGATGATCTTTCAGGCCGATGTGGGCAAGCAGTCCCCCGAGCAGGTCCGCAAGGTCTTCTGGGAAGCCCGCGACGCAGTGGAGCCGGACATCCGCGGCTTCGCCGAGGATTTATACCGGGTCGCGAACGTGAAGGAAGAGGAGATTGCCGAGCTGATCGGCAAGCACGCGCAGAACTGGCGCATGGAACGCATGCCGGCGGTGGACCGCAGCGTCCTGCGCCTCGGCATCGCGGAGCTGCTGGGCTTCCCCGGCACGCCCGCGCCCATCGTCATCAACGAGGCGCTGGAGATCGCGCGCCGCTACTCCGGCCCCGACGCGATCAACTTTTTGAACGGCGTTCTGGACGCGGTGGCCCGGGGCCGGCGTGAAGCCTGGCAGCCCGCGGAAGGCCGCCGGGGATGAGCGCAACTCCCCGTGTGTCCTTCAGAAGCAGTGTCATCCTGAGCGGAGCGAAGGACCTGCTTTTCTCGGCTCAGCGAAAACTGCTTGTCCCGGTCCGCCGGAAACCCTTGGCCCTAACCCCTTGGCCCTTGGCCCTGCTCCTGCTTTCCGGCTGCACTACGGAGCACGCCACCGAAGCCGATAAAGCCGCCGCGGCCCAAGCCGCTGCCGCGCGCCAGCAGCAAGCCGACGAAGCGGCAGCCGCCCGCAAGGGCATTCAGGCCGCCGAAGCGCAGCTCGCCCAACTGCCCCCGCCGTCCAAGGGCCGCTACCTCCAGGTCCGCGCGTCGGAAGCCTGGAATAACCCGTTCCTGGTGGTCGGCCGCAAGACGATCACGCTGCGCCTGGCGTTCCCGGCCGACCTCCAGAAGCTGCCGAACAATGTTCTGCCGCAAACGCCGCTCACCCCGGCCGGCCCGAACAAGCGCGAGCTGACGCTGCGCCTGATCGATCTGCCGGAAGCCCTCGCCGCGCTGAGCGAGGAAAGCTGGCCCTACGGGCGGGTGGTCGCGGTCGAGGAAGAGCCAGGCCTGCCGCGCAAGGACCGCCCGCAGATGCGCCGCAATGTGGAAGCGGTCATGGCCATGCTGAACGACTTGGACGTGGTCGCGAACGAGTGGCCGTACGGGGCGCGGTAGGCCGCTTCCGATGCGGGTCTCGCTGCTACCATGGGCCGGTGAACTCCACCCTGCCTATCCTTCAAACTTCGCCCGCATCCTCGGTTCCTGGCGAAAGATTGGAGCAGGCCCTCGCGAACGCAGTCCGGGGTGAGGTCCGGTTCGACCCCGGCTCACGCGCCCTGTACGCGACCGATGCTTCGAACTACAGGCAAGCCCCCATCGGCCTGGTGATTCCGCGCGACGTGGACGACCTCGTCGCCGCCATGCGGG
>CAXTSB010000149.1:6264-6779 GCA_964246845.1 uncultured Acidobacteriaceae bacterium | reverse complement strand
AGCCGCCCACTGTGCCCGTCGCGGTAGTCCAACGCGGCACCATCGCCCACACGCTTTCGCTCGCCGGGCAGTTCCAGCCTTACCAGGTGGTGGAAGTCCATGCCAAGGTCGCGGGCTATCTACGGCATATCTATGTCGACATCGGCGACCGGGTACGCGCCGGGCAGGTGCTCGCGACGCTTGAAGTGCCGGAACTCGCCGCGCAGTACAGCGGTGCGCAGTCCGAGGCGCTGCGCTCCCAAGATCAGATCACCGCTGCTGAGCACGAAGCGGCCCGCGCGCGGTCGCTCCACACGGCGCTCGCGGCCAACTACGGCCGGCTCCAAAAAGCGGCACAGGAGCAGCCGGGTGTCATAGCCGCGCAGGAGCTCGATAACGCGCGCTCGCAAGCCGACGCTTCCCAAGCGCAGATAGACACGGCGCTCGCGGCGCTTTCAGGCGCGAAGCAGGGCGCGGCAGCCGCGGCAGCCGACCGGCAGCGCGTGGGCGCGCTGAAGGGCTACACCACCGTGACC
>CAXTSB010000149.1:0-6254 GCA_964246845.1 uncultured Acidobacteriaceae bacterium | reverse complement strand
ACCGTGACCGCGCCGCTGAAGGGCGTGATTGTTTGGCGCTATGCCGATACCGGCGCGCTGATCCAGACCGGCACCAACTCCGACACGCAAGCCATGCCGATCGTGAAAGTTTCGCAAAGCGACCTGCTGCGGCTGCGCCTGCCTGTCCCGGAAGACGCGGTCCGGTACATCCACGCGGGCGACCCGATCAGCATCCGCGTTGCCGCGCTCGGGCGCGACTTTCCGGGCAAGGTTGCGCGGTACGCGCGCGACCTCGACACCGAAACCCGCACGATGCAGACCGAGGTGGATGTGCCAAATCCCGATCTCGCCATCACGCCCGGCATGTATGCGAACACTTACCTGACCTTGGCGCACCGGGATAATGTCCTGACCCTTCCGGTCGCTGCGGTCACGAACAACTCGGTCCTGGTGCTCGACGGGCAAAACCGGGTGGAGCGGCGGACGGTCGGCACGGGCCTGCGCGGCTCGCGGCTGCTGGAGATCACAAACGGGCTCCGACCGGGCGACCGCGTGGTGCTCGGGGCGAATGAGTCGCTGAAGGGCGGCGCCCGGGTTACCCCGCTGCCGCAGCAAGAGCCCGCAGACGACCTGATGCGCGAAGAAGGAGGCATGACCGACCCGTTCGCCTCCGACAGCGAGGGGGCCCAGTAATGCCGAAGTTCGCGCTGCGCTATCCCTTTTTCATTCTCATGCTGTCGCTGATGGTGCTGTTGGTGGGCACGGCCAACATCGCGAGCATGCCGGTCGACCTGTTTCCCGAGATCGACATCCCGGTTGTAGTAGTGGCGACGTTTTTCTCCGGTATGCCGCCCGCGCAGATTGAGTCCAACATCACGGACACCTTTGAGCGGTTTTTCACGCTCGGCGCGAACATCGACCATATCGAGTCGCGCTCGCTTGCGGGCGTGAGCCTGATTAAGGTGTACTTCCGCCCCGGCACGGATGCCGGGCAGGCGGTAAGCAACATCTCCTCGCTCGCGCTCGCCGACCTGCGCCGCCTGCCGCCGGGTACGCTGCCGCCGATCGTGCTCGGGATGACGGCTTCAAGTCAGCCCGTGTGCTTGGTCACGCTCGAAGGTAAGGGCCTGAACGAGACGCGGCTCAAGGACCTGGCGCAGTTCCAGGTCCGCAACCAGATCGCGAACGTGCAGGGCGCTTCGGTGCCGCAGCCCTTCGGCGGGCGGTTCCGGCAGATTCAGGTGTACGTGGACCCGCTCAAGCTCCAGGCCTTGAACATGAGCCTGACCGACGTTTCGGACGCGGTGAACCAGTCGAACCTCATCCTGCCGGCAGGCGACGTCCGGATCGGCTTGCAGGACTTCAACCTGTACGCCAACGCGCAAATCCCAACCGTGCCCGCGATCAACTCGCTTCCGCTCAAATCCGTCGGCAACGCGTCGGTGCTGGTCGGCGACATCGGCCACGCGGAGGACTCAGGCGCGCTCCAAACCAATATCGTGCGCATCGACGGGCAAAAATCCGTGTACGTGCCGGTGCTCAAGCAGGCCGGCAAAAGCAACACCATCACGATCGTCAACGGCATGCGCGCCGCGGTGCAGAAGCTGGTCGACATTCCAGCCTCGCTTAAGACGGCGGTGGTGTTCGACCAGTCCGTGTTCGTCAAAGGCGCGATCCGCAACTTGCTTAAGGAAGCCGGGCTCGGGCTCGTGCTGACCGGCGTGATGATCCTCATCTTCCTGGGCTCGGGGCGCGCCACGGTCGCGGCGCTGCTCGCGATTCCGCTTTCGGTGCTGGTGTGTCTTCTGCTGGTCAACGCGCTCGGGGGCAGCATCAACACCATGCTTCTGGGCGGCCTCGCGCTGGTTCTCTCGCGGCTCATCGACAACTCGGTGATCGTGCTTGAAAACATCTTCCGCTTCATGGAAGAAGGTGTCGCGCCCGAGAGGGCGGCGGGCGACGGCGGCTCGGAGGTCGCGCTGCCCGTGCTGGCCGCGACCGTGACCACCTCGGTCGTGTTCTTTCCCGTTTTCCTGCTGGATGGGGTGAGCAAATACTTGTTTACCGACCTCGCCTACGGGGTTGTGTTTTCGATCTTCGCGTCGTATGCATTCTCGATGACGCTGGTGCCGCTGTTTTGCGCCAAGTTCATCCGCGGGCACGAGGGGCACTCCGACAAGCCGTCGCTGTTTCAGCGTGGGGTCGACGGATTTAATCGCGTGTTTACCGCGATGCTGGCGCGGTATGAAACCCTGGCCTACCGCACGGTCGCGCGGCCCGGGCTCACCACGGCGGTGATCCTCGGCGCGATCGCGCTCACGCTCGGCATCTTTTCGCCGATCCTGGGTCGGGCCTACTTTCCCACGACCGACCCCGGGCAGTTCATCGTCAACGTCAAGATGCCGTCGGGTACGCGCATCGAGGTGAGCAACCAATACATCGCGCGCGTCGAGGACGTAATCCGGCACACCGTCGCGCCGGATGAGCTCGGCATCATTGTTTCCAACATCGGCGTGTCGACCGACATCTCGGCGATCTACACCCCGAATGCCGCGATGGATACGGCCTTTGTCGAAGTCCAGCTCAAGGAGGACCACAAAACCAGCTCGTTCGCGTATATCAACCGCACCCGCGCCGCGCTGGCCCGGCAGCTGCCCGAGCTCCGAACGTACTTTCAAACCGGCGGCCTGGTGGACTCGGTCATCAACCAAGGGCTGCCCGCGCCGCTCGACATCCAGATCAGCTCGAACGACCAGCAGGCGGCGTTCGCGCAGGCCGAGCAGTTGGCCGGGAAACTGCGCGACCTCCCGACCGTGCAGGGCGTGTATATCCCGCAAGACCTGAAATATCCGGGCCTTGCGCTCGACATCGACCGCGAGCGCGCTTCACTGATCGGGTTGACGCCGAAAAACATCGTCGATAACGTGGTGACCGCGCTCACCTCGGACTCGGTCGTGTCCCCGAGCTTTTGGATCGACCCGAAATCCGGCAACAACTACCTGCTCTCGGTGCAGTATTCCGAGCGGCAGATCGGCCACATGAACATGGAGGAGCTCGAGGACATCCCCTTGCGCGGCACGGGCGCGAAGGCCTCCACGCCCCTGCGCTCGGTCGCGTTCCTCAGGCAGATCGACACGCCGACCGAGGTGGACCACTACCAGCTGCGGCGCGTGATCGACGTGTATGTGCAGCCGCGCGCGGAATCGTTGACCGCGGTCGACACGCAAGTACGCCGCTTCATGGCCGAGGTGCCCACCGCCCACGGTATGCGCACAACCCTGCACGGCGCGAGCATCAGCATGACGACGGCATTTGAGCGGTTCGGCTTGGGGCTGATCCTGGCGGTCGCGCTCGTCTACCTCATCCTGATGGCGCAGTTCACCTCGTTCCTCGACCCGTTCATCATCCTGATGGCGATCCCGCCGGGGCTCGCCGGGGTCGTCGTTATGCTGGTCATCACCGGTTCTACGCTGAACATCATGTCGCTGATGGGTGTGCTGATGATGGTCGGGATCGTCGTCTCGAACTCCATCCTGATCGTCGAGTTCGCGGGCATTCTCCATGAGCAGGGCAAAAGCCGTCTGGATGCAGTGGTGCAGTCCTGCAAGATCCGCCTCCGCCCGATCTTGATGACCTCGCTCGCCACGCTGCTGGGGTTGATCCCGCTGGCCCTGGGCTTGGAAGCGGGCAGCCAACAGTATGCGCCCTTGGCCCGCGCGATCATCGGCGGGCTGCTTGTATCGGTGGTGCTGACGGTGTTTCTGGTCCCGGCGGTGTACATGCTGGTGCACGGGCGCCGAGAAGCGCGGCGCGAGGAGGCGGCCCATGTTTAAGCTGCTGCTTGTACTCGCTTGCGTTTGCTTCCAGGCTCCCGCGCAAACCCCGCCCCCGCCTACACTCACCCGCGCCGATGCCGAAGCCATGGCGCTCAAGAACAACCCGCGCATCACCATCGGGCGTTTGCTCACGCTTGCGCAGCAGCAAACCATTCGCGAAGCGCGCGCGGCCGAGCTGCCGCTGGTCAACGGCGACCTGACCGGAGAGCAGGCGAACGACGGCAGCCGGTTCGGCTACGGCTCGCTTTCTTCGACGCGGTTGATCCGCCATGCGGGCGGCGGCGTAGTTTTTTCCGAGCTGCTTACCGACTTCGGCCGCACCCATAACCTAGTCGACTCCGCAAAGCTGCAAACCGCGGCGCAGCGCTCGCAGGAGGCGGCAACGCGGGAGCAGGTCACTTTTGTGGCCGACCAAGCGTTTTACAACGCGCTCCAAACCCAAGCCCTGCTGCGCGTTGCCCAACAAACCGTGGCCGCGCGCCAAACAGTCCAAAAGCAGATCGGCGGGCTTGCCAGAAACCAGCTTCGCTCCACACTCGACGCCTCGCTGGCCGACGTCAATCTATCGCAAGCGCAACTGCTGCTGCTCGACGCCCAAAACAATGCGCAGGCCGCGGAAGCCGCGCTCGACGAAGCGCTCGGCCTGGACCACGCCCAAGGCTTTACGCTGGAGGACGACCCGGGCGCGCCCCTGCCGCCGCCGCCCGACCTCGACGCGCTGACCGCGATGGCGCTCCGGCAGCGGCCCGATCTACAGGCGCTGGCCCAAACCGGCGCAGCGCAGCAAAAGCTCAGCCGCGCACAGGGCGACCAAAACCATCCGTCGTTGACCGCGCTCGGCACGGTGGGCGGCGACCCGGTCCGCAGCGGGCGTTATTTCCCGTCCAGCTGGGACGGCGGGGTCGCCGGCAACCTCCAGATCCCGATTTTCAACGGGTTCCTATTTTCCTCCGAGGCGAAGGAAACCGCCCTGCGCGCCCAGGCTACGGGCGCGCAAACGCAAGCGCTGCGGGACAGCATCGTGCGCGAGGTACGCACGGCTTGGCTTGCCGCGAACACCGCTTGGGCGCGCATCGGCGTTTCCGCCGCGCTCCAAACACAAGCCGACGCGGCGCTCCAGCTGGCGCAAACCCGGTACACCCTGGGCTTGGCTTCCATCGCCGAGCTGAGCCAGGCACAGTTGGCGCAAACCGAGGCGCAGATCGGCTTCACCAATGCGGGCTATGGCTACCGCGCCGCGCTGGCCGCGCTGCGGTTCCAAACCGGGCAGTGATGCTTGCGCATCCGGCGGTTCCGATCGTCGCTGCGCGGCATGGGAAGTGATAGGCATCGCCTGATAGCTGTCGCCAGACAAATATCCAGATCTCAGGCTGCTCATCAATGCCTTATGAGCAGGATCAGGCTTTAAGTTCGTATTTGTGAGCATTACTCGCCATATGCCGTCACAAACGGTCAATGCTGTTGAAAAACTCTGCTTCAGCTCGCTCCGCTGCGCAGACGGCGGAGCGCGTCCTTGGCAACCTGCCGGATGCGCTCCGGGCGGCTGTCGAGTCCCTGCGAGGGAACCCCGTTCTTGAAGCCGAACTTTGTAGCGATGACAACCTTGTCGCGCATGGGCTTAAGGGCCTCGCTCATGACCACCTCGTTCAACTTCGGTCCATAAGCCTCGGCCGGGTCGAAGAAGGTCACGCCGCCGCCGCAAGCCGCGCGGATCGCCTTGACGGCTTCCTGCTTCTCGGCCGCGGGGCCGAAGCCGAAGCCGAGTCCCATGCAGCCGAAGCCGAGCGCTGAAATCTCCGAGCCGCCCGTTGCCCAGAATTCTTGTTTGCGCCTCCCGCGCGGGTCAACCGCTGCCCGCGTCGGTGCATGTTTACAAGTCGGTCCGTTTGCCGGACTCGGCTGCCGCCTGGGTCAGGTCCAGCCATGCTTTCCACGGGTCCGGCATGGCCGCCGCCGAGCCGTCCGGAAGGAAATCGAAGAACAAGAGTTCCCTGGAGAAAAGCACATGCGGAAATCACTCAGGTTTGCCGTTATCGCCGCCGGTCTCGCTCCGGCGCGGCTTCCCTATGCCCCGGCCCAGCAGGAACAGTCCCCGTTCCCGAAGGGCGAGCTGTCCACCGCGAAGAACCATACGGGCGACATTTGGCTCAGCGCAGGGGACGCAGCATTCGACCCGACGATCGCGCAAGCCGTCTACGGCCCCGGTGCGAAGCTCGACTGGCATATCCATCCCGGCGGCCAGGTGCTTCTCATCACGGAGGGGACCGGCTACTGCCGAACTTCGCCGGGATGAGCAGAGTTTCCAGCATCGAGCGCTTCCAGATATTCGCGCACCGGCCGGCTGCCATGCCCTTCGCAGACCGCGGCCTCCGCAGGTCGACCATGGGGCTTTCTCCTCGATTACAAACTGGGGTAAGTACGACAGGGAAGTTACAAACCGCCGCGCGTCACGGCGCG
>CAXTSB010000148.1:296-6782 GCA_964246845.1 uncultured Acidobacteriaceae bacterium | reverse complement strand
GGTTCGGGCCTGCGCGCGCGGCTCGTCTGGTGCTGCGGGCGATGCGTGCCCAAGTAGACAAGCAAGGCGAGTAGGGCAAGGGTCAGGAGCAGGGGCCAAAGCTGGGAGGAGCGGGATTGCGGCATACTCCTATTTAGCAAGGAATATACTCAGCTTGCTGAAAAGCCGAAACTTCCGCCCGCGCGCACTCACGCTTTTACCGGGGAGAATAAGAGATGACCAACACGCAGCTCTACCTTCTGCTCGCGGCCCCGGCCCTTGTCGCCATCATTCAAGGGGCGCTCTTAATCAAATACATCGACGCGAAAATCGACGGAAAGATCGACGGAGTGAATGCCCGCATCGACGGCATACAAAAGCAGATCGATCAGATTTTGTCCAGGCTCACAGGCATCGAGTCGGCTCTTCGTGGGCTGTATGAAACCGCAGGGCGGCATGACGAGGCGATCGAGGGCTTGAAGCGGGAACGGAAGTAAACCGCACGGCTTGACGCCGACGCGCCCGGCGACCCAAACTCAAACGGTTACGGAAACGCTTTCTCGGGAGCATGGTTTGAGCAAGCAGCGGTTCGGAGTCATTGTCGGTTCGCGCGGGTTTTTTCCGCATCACCTGGCCAAGGAAGGCCGCGAGGAGATGATCGCCGTCCTGGGCAAACTGGGGTATGGCTGCGTCGTTCTCAGCCCGGAGCAGACGCAGCACGGCGCTGTCCAAACGCCCGACGACGCCCGGGCGTGCGCGGAGCTGTTCCGGCGCGACGGCGCGCTCGACGGCATCATCGTCACGCTGCCGAACTTCGGCGAGGAGCGGGCGATTGTCGACGCAATCCGGTTATCGGGGCTGAAGTTGCCGGTGCTGGTGCAGGCCACGCCCGACCGCACGGAAACGATGAAGATCACGCACCGGCGCGACTCGTTTTGCGGCAAGATGTCGGCCTGCAACAACCTCCAGCAGTACGGGATTCCGTATTCCCTCACCCGCAAGCATACGGTAGCTCCACAATCCGACGAGTTCGCGCGCGACCTAGCCGAGTTTGCCGCGACCTGCCGTGTGGTGAACGGGTTCCGCAACCTGCGCATCGGCGCGATCGGCGCTCGGCCTGCGGCATTCAACACGGTGCGCTACTCGGAGAAGCTCCTGGAGCGGCACGGGATTTCCGTCGAAACGCTGGACTTGTCGGAGGTGCTCGGCCGCATCGGACGCATGGGCGACTCGGATGATGCGGCCCAGGAGAAGCTGGCTGCGATCCGCCGCTATGTGCCTATGGGAAGCGTACCGGACAACGCGCTGATGAAGATGGCGAAGCTGGGCGCGGTGATTGACGGATGGATGCGCGAAACCTACTGCACCATCTCGGCGATCCAGTGCTGGACCGCGATGGAGGAGTTCTTCGGCGTGGTGCCCTGCACGGTGATGAGCATGATGAGCGAAAACCTGTTCTCTTCCGCCTGCGAGACCGATGTGGTCGGCACGCTCAGCATGTACGGTCTCGCGCTTGCATCCGAGACGCCCTCGGCGCTGCTCGACTGGAACAACAACTACGGCGAGGATGAGGACAAGGCCGTGTGCTTTCACTGCTCCAACTTGCCCAAGCACTTTTTTGAGTCGGTGACGATGGATTTCCAAGCCATCATCGCCGGGACAGTGGGTAAGGAAAACACCTTCGGCACCTGCGTGGGACGCGTGAAGGCCGGACCCATGACTTACCTCCGGTTCTCGACCGACGACCTGCACGGCGAGATGCGGGGGTACGTTGGGGAGGGTGAGTTTACCAACGATCCATTAGAAACCTTCGGCGGGGCGGGCGTGGTGCGAATCCCGCGCATGCAGAAGCTGCTGCGCTATATCTGCGAGGAGGGGTTTGAGCATCATGTGGCGGGTAACTTCTCACTGACAGCCGGGCCGGTGTTTGAGGCGGTGAGTAAGTACCTGGGGTGGAAGATGCATCGGCATGAGGGGTAATATCTTGCGGGAGCAGATCAGATCAGCGGTACTTAAATCAGGTGTCATCCTGAGCGGAGCGAAGGATCTGCTTTTTTGCTCAATGCGGAAAAGCAGATCCTTCATCGCTGCGCTCTTCAGGATGACACCTGTTCTGAGGGCACCTAGATACTTACACGCGCAGCCTGAGATTTGCCTATGCAGCCCACCATCGTAGCCGGCGTCGATTTCGGCACCCTCAGCGTCCGCGTCACCCTGCTCCACTCCGAGCGCGGCCGCCTCGGCACCGCCACCGCGGACTACCCGCTCCACCGGCGTCGCGAGGACCCCGACCACGCCACGCAATCGCACGCGGACCAGATGCGCGCGCTCGCCGAAGCTACCCAAGCGGTCCTGCGCGAAACCGGCACGCCGGGTGAGGAGGTCGCGGCGATCGCGCTCGACACGACCGGATCGAGCGTCGTCGTGGTCGGCCCGGACATGCAACCGCTCGACGAGTACATGCTGTGGTGCGACCACCGCGCTAAAGCCGAGGCGCAGGAGATCACCGCGCTCGCCCACGCCGAAGGGCTGGAGGCGATCGAGTGGTGCGGCGGCGTGTACTCGCACGAGTGGGGCTGGGCGAAGCTGCTCTACTGGCTGCGGCACAACCCCGGCAAGGACTGGGCCACCGCGTTTGAGCACTGCGACATGGCCGCGGCCACGCTCGCCGGCATCACCGACCCAGCCCAAGCCAAGCGCAGCGTGTGCGCCATGGGCCACAAGTGGTTGTGGAACCCACGCTGGGGCGGCCTCCCACCCCAGTCTTTCTTTTCAAAATTAGACCCGCTGCTCGACGGTGTTCGCGCGCGCTTCGAGGACGAATACGCAACTTCCGACCGGCTCGCCGGGACGCTTTCTCCGCGATGGGCTGAGAACTTGGGACTGAAATCCGGCATCCCCATCCCCGTCGGCGCGTTCGACGCGCACTGGGACGCGGTCGGCGCGGGCTGCCGCGAGGGCGATGTGGTCAACGTGGTCGGCACCTCCACTTGCATCATTGCCATGGAGCGCAAAACCTCGCTCGTCCCAGGGGTGTGCGGGGTCGTCCCGGGCAGCGTGCATCCGGCGTTCACGGGCGTCGAGGCCGGGCTGTCCGCGACCGGCGACATCTTCGAGGCGATTGCGCGGCGGGCAGGCGTGAAAGTCCGCGAGCTGGCCGAAGGACTTGAAAGCTACCGGCCCGGCCAAACCGGCCTCCTGCGCCTGAGCTGGGACAACGGCGACCGCACCGTGCTGGTCAACGCGGAGCTGGGCGGCATCACGCTCGGCTGGAACCTCAGCCATACCGCGCAAGACGAGCTGTGGGCCGCAATCGAAGGTACAGCCTTTCATACTCGGATCATTCTCGACCGCATGGCCGAGCACGGCGTTCCGGTCGAGCGCGTGATCAACGCGGGCGGCATCCCGCAGCGCAACGCCGTGCTGAACCAGGTGTACGCCGACGTGCTGGGCAAGCCCGTGCTGGTGCCGGACGGCACACCGACCAGCCTGGGCTCGGGCATCTTCGCGATGCTCGCCGCCGGTGCTTTTCCGTCCATTGAGGCGGCCCAGGCCCAGCTCTGCCTGCCGTTCCGCACGTACACGCCGCGCCCGGAGGCCCACGCGGTCTACGACCGGCTGTTTGCCCTGTACCGCCGCGTGTACTTCGGCCTGGGCACACGCCAAGCCTCCGCGGTCGCGCTGGGTGACGTGCTGCCCGAGCTGCGGCGCATCGCGGCCGCGGTCCGTAATTGAGTCAGCCGCGAGACAAAGCGCGCTCCGTTCGATAGTCTTACCAGGCGGTACCGGGGTAAGCATATGGCGCGGGCGAGGCGCACAACAGAAGGACCGGCGCGGGCGGACATCCGCGATGTCGCGCGGCTGGCCCAGGTGTCGATCGCAACGGTTTCGCGCACGGTCAACGGCGTACCGACGGTCGACCCGAAGCTCGCCGCCAAGGTGCGCGCGGCCATTGAGGAGCTGGGCTTTACCCCGCACGGGCCGGCGCGGGCCTTGGTTTCCGGCCGCAGCCGGATGCTGGGGCTCATCGTTTCCGAGATCACCAACCCATTCTTCCCCGAGCTGATCCAGGGCTTTGAGGACGCGGCGGTCGCGCAGGGGTACGAAATCCTGATCGGCTCCACGGGCTACGAACCCAACCGCATGGAGAGCTGCGTCAACCGCATGTTGGAGCGCGAGGTGGACGGGGTCGCGGTGATGACCTTCGGCATTGAAGCGCCGCTGCTGGAGCGGCTCGCCGCGCGCCGAGTGCCGCTGGTATTTGTCGATATGGCGCCCGAGGGCGCGCTCGCGAGCGCGCTGGAGGTGGACTATGGTGCCGGCATCCGCGAGGCGGTCGGGCACCTTGCCGCACTCGGCCACCGTGAAATTGCCTGGATCAGCGGAGCGCTCCATCTCCGCTCCGCCGCGCTGCGGCAGGAAGCCTGGACGGCGGCGATGGAGGCCATGGGTCTGCCTGCCCGCCTGACTTTCGAGGGCAGCCACACGCTTGAAAGCGGCATTGCCGCGGCGCACAGCTTCCTGGCCGGCGCGAGGCCGCCGACGGCGATCATGTGCTCGAACGACATGACGGCCATCGGCGTGATGCACGCGCTGCACGGCAAGGGACTGTGCGCGCCCGAGGATATGTCGGTCGTGGGCTTTGACGACATCCGCTTTGCCCAGTACACGCTGCCGCCGCTCACCAGCGTGCGCATGGGCAGCCGCGAACTGGCCCGATGCGCCGTGCGCGCGCTCCAAGATCACATCGGCGATACCCCTCACAAGCAGCCGAGCAGCCCGTACCGCGTCGACACCCGTCTGATTGTGCGCAAAACCACCGGTGCGCCGCGCGCGGGCTTGCTGAAACCGTCCGCGGCGGCGGAGGTCCATTGCGGGAGCGGGAGCGCGGCGGTTTTGGGTTAAATGGCGCGCGCCGCTCTCAGGATGAGAGCGCACCTTCAAATCGGGAACAGATTTTTAGGTACAACGCCCCTTGACACACCCAGGCAGCTAGGCTTACCTTGAAGCCGTACTCAGTCTGCTAGGGGTAGCGCGGGATGGCCAAGAACGATCTGCAAGGGGCGCTGGATCTGCTGGTGCTCACCACGCTGGCGCGGCGGGACGAGCTGCACGGCTACGGCATCGCGGTGCATATACAGCAGGCTTCGGGTGAGCTGCTGCGGGTGGAAGAGGGCTCGCTTTATCCGGCTTTGCACCGCATGGAAGGGAGCGGCTGGATCAGCTCGGCTTGGGCCTTGACCGGGACCGGGCGCAAGGCCAAGTACTACCGGCTCACCCCAGCCGGGCGGGCGCGGCTCACTGAGGCCGAGCGCGGCTTTGAGCAGCTGGTGGCGGGTGTGCGGGCCATCCTGGCCCACGCGTAAAGGAGACGCCATGGCGATTATCAAGCGTGTGCTGCACCTGTTCCGGCAAGCGCGGCTCAACCGGGAGATCGAGGCCGAGCTGGCCGCGCACCTGGAGCTCCGGACCGAGAGCAATCTGGAGCATGGCATGGAGCCCGCCGAGGCCCGGCGCGACGCGCGGGTGCGCTTCGGGAACCAAACCGCAATCCGGGAGCGCGTCCTCGGGGAAGACGCGGCGCTCGCGCTGGCAAGCTTCGGGCGCGACCTCGGCTACGGGTTGCGCCAGCTCTGGCGCAACCCGGGCTTCACCGCCGCCGCCGTGCTCACGCTCGCGCTCGGCATCGGCGCGGTGACCGCGATCTTCAGCGTGGCCTATGCGGTGCTGATTGACCCGTTCCCGTACCGGGATGTGGCCACGCTCGCGACACCCAAGCTGTGTACGCAGGACAATCCGCAGTGCTCCTGGCGCGGCTATACGCCGGAGCAGTTTCTCGCGATCGAGCGAGGGACGGACATCTTCAGCGGCGTCGCCGCTTCGGAGTTCGAGGACGTGACCGTAACCGGGGCGGGCGAGCCCGAACGCCTGCGCGGCAACTACACCACGGCGAATGCTTTCGCCGTGCTCGGGGTTGCGCCGCTGCTGGGCCGCGCCTCGACCGAGGCCGATGTGGACCCGAGCCGCGGCGGCGTAGTGCTCGTCAGCTACCGGTACTGGCAGGCGCACCTCGGCGGCAAGCGTTCCGTGCTGGGCACCACACTCAAGGTGAATGGGCAGGTGCGGACCGTCATCGGCGTCATGCCCAAGCGCTTCCTGTTCCGCGGCAGTGACGTGTATCTGCCCGTGCATATGACGCCGAGCAAAACCGTGGAAGGCGAAAGCTACTTCGCGCTCATCGGGCGGCTCAAGCCGGGCGTGACGGAGGCGCAAGCGCACGGCGAGTTGCAGCCCATCTTCGACGCATTCGCGCATGCCGACCCGCGCGCCTTTGCACCGCGCACGCGCATCGGCTTGATGCCGTTCAAGCAGATGTTCGCCTCTGGGCTGGAGCCGACGCTGTATCTGCTGCTCGGCGCGGTGTTCGCGCTGCTGTTGATTGCGTGCGTGAACGTCGCGAGCCTCCTGCTGGCCCGTGCGGTCGACCGCGAGCATGAGTTCGCGGTC
>CAXTSB010000148.1:0-286 GCA_964246845.1 uncultured Acidobacteriaceae bacterium | reverse complement strand
GGCCGGCGCAGGGAATTCGCGGTGCGCGCTGCCCTGGGCGCCTCGCGGCTGCGCCTCTTGCGCTTCGCCCTGGCTGAAGCGGTGCTGCTCGCTGCCGGGGCGCTGCCGGTTGCGTTCGGGTTTGCATATGTCGGGCTCGCGGCCATCCTGCGGCTTGTGCCCGCCGACACCATCCCGGACGAAGCGCTGGTCACGCTCAACCTGCCGGTGCTCGCGGCTTCGGCCGCGCTCGCGCTGCTCACGGTCGCCGCCGCGGGCCTGCTCCCGGCCTGGCACGGCGCGCGGC
>CAXTSB010000147.1:0-6797 GCA_964246845.1 uncultured Acidobacteriaceae bacterium | reverse complement strand
AAATGAATCTCCCCTGAAGATGTACTGGCCCTTCCAGTATGGCGCACAGCGGAGCGCCGCCCTATGCGGGGCGGCGCTTTTCTCGGCGAAAAGGCTAAGCGGCTTCGGCGAGCCGGGGCAGCAGACCCACATGCGTGTTTTCGTACAAGGCGAGCAAGCGCCGGCGCATCAGGTAATACGCTCCGGCAGCCTCCTGCAAGTGGAAAGGCACGGAAATCCAGTGCCGGCCGGTAATGACCTGTGCAAACATCCCCATGCGCACCTGGCGCACGGCCGTACGGAGCCGAAGCGCATCCCGGCGCATGCGCTCGGCGACAACGATGCCTTCTTCCTCGTTCCATTGAGTTGCATGCGCGGCGATGGCGAGCAGCAGGCCGGCGTTGGCCTGCATTGCTTTCAGGCCGGGCTCGCCGCCCAAAAGATGCCAAATGACCTCCGGCTCAAGCGCCACCTGGCCGCGCCGGGGTTCCAAGTAGTCACTCGCAACGGACTGAATACCCGTCAGATCGACAGGCCGGAGAGCTCCGACGAGAGCTTCAAAGCAGCGGGCATCCAGCCGGATGGCGGAGCGTCGAACCCGCAGCGCAGCCGCCGCGAAACCGAACACAACCACCGAAAAGAAGAAGAGCGAGGCCGCTGCGTGCATGGGTACCTTTCGGTGACTTCAGTGACCGACTTGGCCCAAATCGTAGCGCACGCGTTCGTGGAGTGCAAGCACATATTTTTGGAGGGTGGGCGAGATTGGTTTCACGGCCGGCTCATTGCGCCACAATGAGACACACCAAAAGCCTACGGCCAAAATGTAGTCGATCGAGCGCATGTACCCGATGACCATGTCAAAGCCGCGCTGCGGGTCCAGATATGTTTCAAACCCCTCCGCGGCCGCCGCGAAGAGCGACCAAAACATCAGCCCGCCGCCGATGGCGATGGCATGGCTGCGCCAGGAAAGGCCGAGCCGTTCGGCATAGGCGAACAGGGCGATGGCCGCCCCGCAGATCACCAGACTGGTGAAGATGTCGCCGCGCATCAACCAGACCTGCATCGGCCGCAGATGGTCGGACGGTACGAGCAGGCTTGCGATCAGGGCAAGAACCAAGCCCACTCCGAAACGCAAGCCGAGCGGCCGTAACGCAAGGCGGTTCCAAAAACCACGCGGCCTGAGCACGTCTCTTCCTACCTCGTATAAGACAAAGAGCTGGGCGAAAAAGCTGGCGATTGCGTAAGAAAGATATGTATAGCTGTAAACCACGGGTGTGCTGTACCTATCAACTACAGTCCCGATGATGCTCGCGGCAATATCAAGCGCAACAAAGATGAACAGTGCCGGAAACCGACGCCATAGCGATTTGGCAAGCATGATGCCGCAGAGAACCGCGTCAGCACCCAAGGCAATGACGAGGAGAACCGTCGAGATGGCAATTGACACCAATTTGGGCTACACCCCAAACGGCAGCGTAACATCCCGCTTGCTCGCTGGAAACCGGAAATTCATAACTACGCGCTCAGAGTAACGTACGGGCGGCGAAGCGCACCGGCTGGGCAATCGGCGGCTTTGAGGTACGGACGGCGCAGCGCACCAGCCGGGCAATCGGCGGCTTTGAGGTACGGACGGCGCAGCGCACCAGCCGGGCAGTCGGCGGCTTTCAGGTACGGACGGCGCAACGCGCCGGTCGGGCAGTCGGCGGCTTTCAGGTACGGGCGGCGAAGCGCACCGGCTGGGCAGTCAGCGGCTTTCAGGTACGGGCGATGGGCAGAGCCGAGTAAGGCGGAGTGCATTGTGGTAACTTTGTGGTTCTCTAAAGTAACTTTTTGCGCCATAGCAGGTGCCGAAAGTGCTGCCGATGCGAAGACGATTCCTATGATTTTTGCGGTCTGCATTGTGACTTCTCCCGTGCGCCTGTTGCGCTTGAAAGAAGCGTAGCCCCTGTAAACTATTCAAAGGAAGCCTTTTCTGCGAACGTACAGGAAATTTTCACCGACCGGCAGCTCCGGTTCGACTTTTATGACTGGACGTTCCTAAAGTAACATTTTCTCTCTGGAACATGCATTTGAGCCCCGGGTCTAAGGTGCTAAATTTAAAGGTTACCCAAGTCACATGCATCCAAATCGCCTCTGGAACGCCCGTATTCGGCCTCTGCCATCGCGGCAAACCGGACCTGCAACCCCGTCAAGCTTTCAACACCCGAGCGACCGTTTCGCCGATGGCCGCGGGCGATTCCACCACGGTGATCCCGGCCGCGACAAGTGCCGCCATCTTTTCCTTGGCAGTGCCTTGCCCCCCGGAAATGATGGCTCCCGCATGACCCATGCGCCGGCCCGGCGGCGCGGTCTGCCCGGCGATGAAGCCCACCACGGGCTTCCGCACATGCTCGCGTACATAGGCCGCCGCCGCTTCCTCGGCCGTGCCGCCGATCTCGCCGATCAGCACGATGGCCTCGGTCTGCGGATCGTCATTCAGCAGGCGCAATGCATCCGTATGGGTCGTCCCGATCACCGGGTCGCCGCCGATGCCGACAGCAGTCGACTGCCCGATGCCGAGCTGCGTAAGCTGATGAACCGCTTCGTAGGTCAGTGTCCCGGAGCGCGACACAATGCCGACCGGTCCTTCCTTGTGAATGCGTCCCGGCATGATCCCGATTTTGGCCTTGCCGGGCGAGATGACGCCGGGACAGTTCGGGCCGATCAGCCGTGAGGGCGAGCTGCGGAGCACGCTCCAAACCTCCACCATGTCGTTGACCGGAATGCCTTCCGTGATGCAGACGATCAAAGGCAGTCCGGCAGCGTTCGCCTCCAGGATCGCATCGGCGGCAAACGGCGGCGGAACAAAGATTACGGTTGCGTTCGCGCCTGTTTCGCGCACAGCCTCGGCAACGGTGTTGAACACCGGCCAGCCTTCGTGCGTGCTGCCGCCCTTCCCCGGCGTGACGCCGCCGACCACCTTGGTTCCGTACTCCGCGCAGCCTTTCGCGTGGAAGGTGCCTTCCTTGCCGGTGATGCCTTGCACGATGAGACGTGTGTTGTTGTCGACGAGCACTGCCATGGGTGTTCTCCTTTTAGGAATCGAGTTGAGCGGCGAGGTCATGAAAATCCCGGGCCGAGCAGGTGTAAGCAGCGGTCGGTTCGGGATCTTCGGTCGGGCGATGGATGAACGCCGTCCGCATGCCGGCGCGGGCCGCGGCTTGGAGATCGTTATTATGCGCGGCCACCAGCATCACCGTTTCCGGTGCGGCCTGGAGCAAGCGCAGCGCGCCCTCGTATAGCGCGGAAGAGGGTTTATAAGTTTGGAACTGATCGGCGGCGAGGATCACATCCCACGGAAAGCCGGCATAGCGGGCCATGTCGACCAGCTGCCGGGTCGTGCCGTTCGAGAACGCGCCGAGGATGCGGTCCCCCGTCAGTCGTGCCAGCCCGCCGACCGCATCCGGCCAGCCGTCGAGCTTGCGCCACAGCAGGACAAGGCGGTCGCGCTCGGCATCGCTCAGGGTGTTGAGGCCGTACTTGGGCAGCAGCGCATCCAGTGTTTCGCGGTGCAATTCTTCAAACCCGGCCCACAAGCGTTCCCCGTCGCGCACCGGAGCGACCGCCGGTTGATACAGGGACCGCCACTCGACGGCAAGGGCTTCCCAGTCCGCCGCGCGGCCTGTTTGCGCGCCGAACGCGGACAAGTGCCGCGTGAGCGAGCCGCGCCAGTCCGCGGTGGTGCCGAAGGTGTCGAAAAGGAGAATTTTTACTGCTGCTGTGTTCATACAATGTGGCCGGCGTCACCGGTTTGCGGGCTTCCGGCCTTAAGTTTGGGGAGCACGGAACCGTAAGATCTCGGTTGCGAATCTATCTATTTGTCCGCTGATATAGCGGCACCCGTCGAACCATGCCGGGCTGGACTAAACCAGTGCGCGCACGATAGCCGGCCCACGTATTTCTGAGCGGCTTCGTCGCCCTGCTCCGTCTCAAGCCCGTGCCGCCGCGACCACCTTTTCCGCAGCATCCTGCATCGTTTCGCCGACCTCGAAGGCAAGCCCGGACTCGGCGAGGATTTTGCGGCCTTCTTCGACATTCGTGCCTTCAAGCCGAAGCACGATAGGCACCTTGACGTCGAGGTTGCGCGCGGCCTGCACCACACCTTGCGCAAGCGTGTCTACGCGCAGAATGCCGCCGAAGATGTTGATGAAGACCGCGCGCACCGCGGCGTCCGAAAGCAGGATTTTGAACGCGTTTTCAATCTGCTGCTGGTTCGCGCCACCGCCCACGTCGAGGAAATTCGCTGGGGCACCGCCCGCGTACTGGATGATGTCCATGGTCGCCATGGCAAGGCCCGCGCCGTTGACCATGCAGGCGATGTCGCCGTCGAGCTTGATGTAATTGAGCGCGTATTTCGACGCTTCCACTTCGAGCGGGTCTTCCTCGGCGAGGTCGCGCAAGCTCTTGAGGTGGGCGTGGCGGAAAAGGGCGTTGTCGTCAAAGGTCAGCTTGCAGTCGAGCGCGAGCAGCTTACCGTCTTTCGTCGTGATGAACGGGTTGATCTCGAGCAAGCTCGCATCCGTCGCTAGGAACACTTCGTACAAGCCCTGCATGAACTTGACCGCAGGCTGCAGCATCGCGGGCGGGAGGCCGAGCGCGAAGGCGAGCTCGCGGGCCTGATAGGGCTGGAAGCCGACCGCGGGATCGATGACCACCTTGCGGATGGCTTCGGGGTCGCGCGCGGCGACTTCCTCGATTTCCATGCCGCCGGCCTGCGAAGCCATGAACACCAACCGCGCCTGCGCCCGGTCGAGCACGATGCCGAGGTACAGTTCGCGGTCGATGGCGGCGGTTTCCTCCACAAGCAGCCGCTGCACCTTCTGACCCTCGGGCCCGGTCTGGTGCGTGACGAGCTGCATACCGAGAATCGCCGAGGCATACTGCTCCGCCTCATCGAGCGTGCGCGCCACCTTGACGCCGCCGCCCTTGCCGCGGCCGCCGGCGTGGATCTGCGCTTTCACGACCACCCCGGAAGCGCCGCCGGTCAAGAGACGCTTGGCGACCTCGACGGCTTCTTCGAGCGTGTTCGCAACCTCACCCTGCGGAACGGGAACGCCATGCTCGCGCAGGAGCTGCTTGGCTTGGTACTCATGGATTTTCATCGGCGACCCAAGTGTACCCGCGCGGACGCGGGCTTGTCAGGCCCGGGTTAGAGCAAAGCGGCAATGAGGACCACGTTGTCCGGTTCCACCCGACAGCCCGCGCCGGGCTTGGCCTGCCACGCCGATTTATCCGCGTAGCGCAGCTCCCGCACCTCAAGCCAGAGTACGGTCGCGGGCTCGTCCAAGCCGATGCCGGCCGCGAATTCCGGCGTACTGCCCGGCCCGGCTTGGAGGCGGAACTCCCGCGTGATATCGGGTACGCCGCCGGCAAGCTCCAAGGTACGGGCCTTCGCGGAAAGCGCATAAACCACGACCGTAGCACCCACAATGCGGTGGGCGTCACGCGGCCGGAGCTCGATTGAAACGGCCCACTTCCGCGGGCCGGCTTGCGCACCGTCCACCGTAGTTAGACCGCCCGCGCCTTGGCGCTTCGCGGAGGCATCGACCGGGCAGTTGGGTGCCAAAGTTTGCGCGGACAGCAGAGTTGGGACGAGATACAGGAGCAAGGCGGCGAAATGGTGCATCGCGGACCTCCGGCGATGCCGCCAGGATACGCCGTTATTTGCACCTTGCGCACTGAGAAATGAATATGCGCAGTGCTGAACCGTAAACCGGGTCATTCTGAGCGAAGCGAAGGATGACACTTTTGTAAGAATGCTTTTGCACTTGCTAAGCCGCGGCCGCCCGCCTTGCTTCCTCCAGCGTGAGCGTTTTGCGCATGCGTTCGGCCAGCATCGCCATCGCCGTGTCCTGCCCGCAGCCGAAAACAGCCTTCACCGCGTTCCCCTGGATGTAGTAGGCGAGGAACTTCGCCTCGTCCAGCAACCCGTCAATCTCGAGCGCATCCCACTTTTCCGCGCGGCCGATATAGCGGAACTGCTTGCCGAAGTGGAAGGTCCAGAAGAACGGCACCTCATGGAGAGCTTGGCCGTTCGGCGCGGGCGGCGGCACGCCGGGACCTTCCTGCAAAACAGCGGCTGCGAATGTGCGCCCATGCTGCTCGGCCACGCGCCAGTGCTCGATGCGCGTCCCATTGACAGCGGCGATGTCGCCCCCGACCCAGAGCTTGGGCGCGGCCTTGAGCGAGGCATCGACCGGGACGCCGCCATCCTCCTCAAGCTGCAGTCCGTTCTCAAAGCGCGTCGCGGGCTCGACGCCGATCGCGAGCACGACCACGTCGGCGGGTAGGGTTTCTCCGGATTGCAGGGTGACGTGCGAGGCCGCGATTTCGCGCGCCTCCACTCCGAGTTTCAAAGCCACGCCATTCGCCCGGTGCAGGTTCAGGATGGCTTGCGCGGGTCCCTCGCCGAACTTGTTCGCGAACGGCTGCGGTGAGCGGCACACCACCGTCGCCTGCGCGCCCCGGCCCGTGAGCGCGGAGGCAGCCTCAAACGCGATAAAGCTGTCGCCGATCAGCACGGCGTGCTTGCCGTTCGCATCTTCACCCAGCGCTGCGGGGATTGCTTCCACGTCGCGGGCATTGCGGAGCGTGAACACATGCGGCAAATCTTCGCCAGGCAGCCCGGGTTTGCGCGGTTTGCCCCCGGGGGCGAGCAGGGCCGCGTCGAATGCGAGCGTTTGCCCATCTCGGGTCCGCAGGCTGCCTGTCTCGCCATCCAACGCGACCACCTCGGCCGCGAGCCTGTCCACGCGAAGCTTTTGCGCGTCCTCGGGAGG
>CAXTSB010000146.1:0-6851 GCA_964246845.1 uncultured Acidobacteriaceae bacterium | reverse complement strand
TGAGCGCGGGCGAAGCCTGGGTCGGGGCGGGGCTGGTCGGGGTGATCTGGGCTTCGACCGCGTTTGTACAGGTGCCGCTGCATAACCGGCTGCACTTGGGGTACTCAGCGGAGGTGATCGCACGGCTGGTGGCGACGAATTGGATCAGGACAGCGGGGTGGACGGCGCGGGCGGGGTTGGTGCTTAGTTGGCTCGCCTTCAATAGAGCCTATTAACTTTTGATATACGACTTTCATAAACTCATTTAGGAAAGGAAATCCTGCACCCGCTACTTGACTGTCCAACCCTCCAGTGATAAACCTGCCAGCAACAACTAGGGAGCATACTCATAATGCAAAGCTTGACCTTCAAGTCGGGGCTATATTCTCACGGTACAGACGACTTCTCTCTACATGGTAAGCTCTACGCGACGCCCCGAAATAGTTCCATTTGGGTGGTACATGTCGACCGCAAAGATAGAACATTTGAGCGAAAGTACATGGTTTCTGCTCATGAGATCTGCGAAATAAGCGAACAACAAATATCCCTCGTTCAGGGCAATCTTTTTTATACGCAAAGCGATAATCGATCTAAGGTCCCACTAGAAGTTTTGCAAGCGGTACAGGAAGCTGTTTCGGCCTGGGGATCTCGCTTAGTTCGGAAAGTTAGAGTGAAATGATTCACTTCCCCCAAGCTGCCTGCAAGAATAAAAACTGATCCCTGAGATCATCCTTCTCCGCCCCGGATTTCGGCTGGCTGAGATACATCACCTTCTCTCCCGAAGCGGGCGTGTACTTCGGCCACTCCGGCAGCCCTTTCCCGTTCGGGTCGCCGTTGCGGGCGAAGTTGGTCCAATATGCCATCATCTGCTCGCTCATCGCGTAATCCTCCGGCCGCCACGCGATGCCCTTGCGCGAGTCGAGCACGCCGAACACATACTCGATGTCGTCCGAATGAAACACTCCGAAGCGCGTGGGCCGCGCCGGGTCGGGCGGGGGAACCAGGTCGAGGCGGTAGCGGTAGGCCGGGGCTTTCGAATCGGTTTGCGCCTCCAGCCATGCCCAGGTGCCGTAGGCGATGAACTTGTCGGTCGCATACTGCTGCAGGCGGGTCAGGGCTTCCGCATCGGTCGTCGCTGGAAATGCTTCCAAGAAATGCGCCGCATGGCCGGGAAAGTCCTTCGCGGCCATTTCCTTCAGACGGTCGAGGTCGCCTGAAGCCGGCACTGCCGGGCCGGACGAAGCGCCGCCGGTCGGGGTCGCCTCGCCGGGCCTGCCGTTGCCGCCTTCGTCATGGTTCCAACCGGCCAGCAGCGGCACCGAGTTCTGCTTGCCTGCCGTGAAGATGTGCAGCGGCGTATCCGGGAGGAACGACCCGTCGATATCCGGCCCAAAGGCCTTATTGGGACCGCCCGGCGGGTAAGCCGCATCCAGCAATTGCTGCGCGGGCAGGGCGCGCAGTGCGGCTAAGTCGCCCGCGTGCAGCTGCGTCCGGGCCCAGTCCGCGTCTTTCTCCGCTTGCGCGGCGGCAGGCTGGTAACGCAAGCCCCCGCCGGGCGGCCCGCCGAACGCGCCGCCGCTCTCCCCAATAGCCCGCGCGAACAGCCCATGCGCCATGGGCGAAGCCATGAGCGAGCTGACCGCGAACGAACCCGCGCTTTCGCCGAAAATCGTGACCCGTGCCGGGTCGCCGCCGAACGCGGCGATGTTGTCGCGCACCCATTGGAGAGCCGCAACCGCATCCATCAGCCCATAATTGCCCGCCGCGTGCGCGGGCGACTCCGCGATGAGGTCAGGGTGCGTGAAAAAGCCGAAGATGCCCTCGCGGTAGTTGAACGAGACGACCACGACGCCCTTGGTCGCAAGGTACGCCCCATCCTGGCGCGGCTCGGAGGTGGACCCGGTCACGAAGCCGCCGCCGTAAATCCACACCATGACCGGCAGTTTCGAGCTTTTCGAGGCGGCCAAGGGCGTCCAGATATTCAGCGAAAGGCAGTCCTCGCTCGTGCCCGCGTCGCGGAAGAACATATCGTCGAACAGGTGGGGCTGCATGCAGCGGGGGCCGAACGCGGCCGCGTCGCGCGTGCCGGTCCACTTAGCAGCCGGCGCGGGCGGTTTCCAGCGCAAAGCTCCGACGGGCGGCGCGGCATAGGGCAGGCCCAAAAACGCCCGCGCGGCACCGCCTTTCGTATCGAGGAGCTTGCCCCGCGCGCCGCCCGCAGGTGCTTGCACCACGGGCGGCGCAAGCGCGGTCCGACTCGTCACTTCAGACGGCACAACCTGCGCCGCCCCGCCCAACATCAGTCCGAGAAGCCCAAGCATCGCGCCCTAGTGTACTCCCATATACCCGCTGTGCGCGCATCAACGCTTGCTCGATACACTTGGGCTCATGGACAAGTTCGTCATCCGCGGCGGCAACCCGCTGCTCGGCTCCGTGCGCATCAGCGGCGCGAAAAACTCCGCCCTGCCCTGCATGGCCGCCGCCATCCTCACCCCCGAGGAGGTCGTGCTCGAAAACATCCCGCAGGTGCACGACATCGAAACCGAGCGCAAGCTGCTCACCTCGATGGGTGCCGAGGTGGAGCTCGGCTACGGCCGCGCGCAGCACCGCACCACCATCTGCTGCGGCGTGCTGTCCGACCCGGTCGCGAAATACGAAATCGTCAAGACCATGCGCGCGTCGTCGCTGGTCCTGGGGCCGCTTGTGGCCCGCACGGGCATGGCGCGCGTGGCGATGCCGGGCGGCTGCGCCATCGGTGGGCGGCCCATCGATCTCCATATCAAGGGCCTTGAAGCGATGGGCGCGAAGATCTCCTACGAGCACGGTTATATCGAAGCCCGCGCCGAACGGCTGCGCGGGGCTGAAATCCTGTTCGACAAGATCACCGTTACCGGTACCGAAGATCTGCTGATGGCCGCCGCGCTGGCCGAGGGCGAGTCGCTGTTTGAGAACTGCGCGTGCGAGCCCGAGGTGGTCGACCTGGCCGCGATGCTGGTCGGTATGGGCGCGCAGATTGAGGGCGCGGGCACCCCGACCATCCGCGTCAAGGGCGTTGAGAAACTCCACGGCGTACGCCACCGTATCAACCCGGACCGGATCGAGGCAGGCACGTTTTTGATCGCGGGCGCGATCACAGGCGGCGACATGCAGGTGACCAACTGCAACCCGGCGCACCTGGGCGCGGTCATCCGCAAGCTGGAGGACGCCGGCGCTCGCATTGAGATTACGGGCAAGGACCAGATTCGCGTACGCTCCGAGGGCAAGCTCCAAGCAGCCGACATGAGCACGCAGGAGTACCCGGGCTTCCCGACCGACATGCAGGCGCAATACATGGCTTTAGCGACGCAGGCTGAAGGCGCTTCCGTGGTGACCGAAAACATCTTCGAAAACCGCTTCATGCACGTCGGCGAACTGCTGCGGATGGGTGCGAACATCAAGGTCGACGGGCGCTCGGCGACCATCACCGGCCGCACGCCGCTGTCGGCAGCGGCGGTGATGTGCTCGGACCTGCGTGCCTCCGCCTCACTGGTGCTTGCGGCGCTGGTGGCCGACGGCGAGTCGATTTTGGACCGCGTCTACCACGTGGATCGCGGCTATGAGCACATCGAGGAAAAGCTGCGCGGGGTGGGCGCGCAGATACGGCGCATGGGCAAGGTCTTCGGCTGAGGGCCGCCCGGGCGAGAACACCTGCGGCATCCAAAGAGATATGGACGAGCAGTTGAGAAAGCATTTGGTCGAGCTGCTGGAAGGCAAGAGCGCCCACCTCGACATGGACGCCGTATTCGACGGTGTGCGTGACGAGGAGTGGGCTGCCAAGCCCGCGGGCGCCCCGCACTCGCTTTGGCAGTTGGTGGATCATATGCGGTTCACGCTCGACGACCTTGTTGTGTTTTCAACCGACCCGGCATACCAAACCCCGCAATGGCCGGCTGCCTACTGGCCGAGCGAAGCCGAGCCGCCAAGCGCGTCCGCGGCTCGGGAATCACTGAACAGACTGCGGGCGGCGAACCGCGCGATGATCGCGCTGGTGCAGGTGCCGGAAACCGATTTGTTTGCCCGCATTCCCTGGGGCGACGGGCAAACCATCCTGCGCGAAGCCCTGCTCGCCGCCGACCACACCAGCTACCACCTGGGCCAGGCGGTGCTCCTGCGCAGGCAGCTGAGCGCTATGCAGGCGTAAGCACCTGCCGGTTTGCCCGTAGATATTGCACAAAGACCGAAGCAGCCAAGCAGGCCGCGATGGCGTTCCACTCCGACCAGACTCGAGTCTCGAACCAGATGCCGAGCACGCCCGAGAAAACCACCCCGGGTAAGGCTCCCAGCAGAAGCGCATGCTCATCGCCGGGTAGGAGCCGCCGCCACACCATCACCGGCAGCCATAGAAAGCCGGCTGCGCTGGCTACTTGCGGCAGGTGTTTGGGTTGCAGGAATGCATGGGCATCCTGGTGGTAGTGCAAGCCCAGGTCTGTCGGATTGGCGCGGAAGTGGTGCGCGATGATGAGGTAAACGGGCAGCCAAACCGCGAAAAGAACAGCGGCCAGCGTGCCATGGCGTCGCAGGTCCTTACGGGCATAGCCGACCGCCAGAATGCAGGGCAGAAGATACACCGCCGTTTCACGCATGGGGCAGTCCAGAATGAATGCCGTCGCGACCACACCCCTTGAACCCCCGAGCAGCCCCAGGAGGCCGGTGGTGAACAGTGCCGCGTGCGGCAGGTCGTATGGGTACCAAAGGTTCTGGTCGGCACGCGCCGCATAGGAAATGTAGAGAGCCCCAATGGTAAGCGCCGGCGGGAGCCACCAGAGCGCGCCGAAGCGCCGGAATCCATATACGCCCGTGATGGCCGCCATCCAGAAGATGCTGAGAAGGCCGGCACCATAGCTGACCAGTTTTTCCGGTGTGTACTGCTCGACCATGACGTGAACGAACTGGCCTTGTGTTTGCGCAAGATCCGCGCTGAGCTGCAGAAGGAATGGTCGGCCGTGCGCGAGCTTCAGGAAAGGCATCATGGCGACCCTACCCTGAAACGGCATCGCGGCCTGCCCGTTCTCGTACTTATACAAATCAAGGAAGCTGTAGTTATCAAAAAAAATGCACTGGGCACAGTGCATGGAAGCCAGTGCCACCAGCAGCACCACCCACCAGTTCCGCTTCCAGTTGAATTGCAGCCCAGCCTTGACTCCGCTTCTTTCCATTTAAGTTCTACCCTCTTGTATACGTTTCATCCTGACGCACCATGCAACAGAGGACGCCGTTGCCCAAAGTGCGGTGCTGCCCATTTTCTTAAGGGTAACCGGCCTCAATACTTGTGAGGCGTCGCAAAACAGCCGGGCGCGCTCAAAATCTTGCCATGATGGAGTAGGTTTTACGGCATTTTGCGGATTGTGCGCAGCTATGGACTACTCCCAGCTCACCGCCAGGTGCCATCTGAGCCCCCGGCTGGCGCTTTTTTCAAGCACACGCCGGTAGGCGCCGAGCTCTTCCAGCAGCACGGAGTTCGCCGGGCCGAAGCTCAACGGCTCGCGCGCGACGTGGTCGTGGAGCGCGCGCACGGTTTGGAGTCCCTCGCGCGGCGTGAACCATTGCGGCTCCGGCAGCGTTTGGGTCCACGCGGGGTCGCCCGCGCCCTGCTCCAGTAAGGCGGCCATGGAGTTGCGGTCGGCGGAGAAAAAGTCAAGCAGCGGCGGTACGCCGAGGGAACGGGCCAACTCTTCCAGCTCCGCTTCGCAGCGCGCCAGGGCGTGCCCGTTCACAAAAGTGTCGAAGCCGGGGTCCTCGCCCTCCACCACGATGTAAAAGCACGCGCTCACTCTTAAACTTGGACGCGGCTTGACGAAGCGGAGTCACCGGTTTTGGCGGAAAAGGAAGCCGGGCACGCCTTATTCCATCGGATTTTGCCCCAAAACACTCCATGTGCAGGCAAGCAGGGCCGCCGCGGCCAGGAGCATGGTACCGGGCACGTGCGCCCGGGCCAGCACCGCGCTTTCACCCACGGCGAACAACGTTTGCAGCCATTGCCCAGCGCCGGCCTGCGCCGGCGTGAGGAGGCCGCGGAACAGCAGCACGAGCAGCCCGGCATACGGCAGCGCCGTACCGCACACGCCCGCCAGCACCGCCGCCGCCCAGCCCTGGCCGGAAAAGGTGAGGCGCGGAGCCTTGTCCGCCACAAGGGAGGCGAGCCCAAGCCCGACCGCGGCATACGCGCAGCCCGCGGCCAAAAGCGGTGTCGCCGCACACCCCCGGCAGCGCCCATAGATCCAATTGAGCGCCCAGGCTTGCAACAGAACCGCGGTAAAGGCGCAGGCAGCCCACCCGAGTTTGGCTGCGGTGAACGGAACAGACCCATTCAGCAGGACCAGCACACACGCGGGCGCGGCGGCCATCGCGGGCATCCACGCGCTTGAAAACAAGCCCAACACCAGCGGCAGCAAGCTGTAGAGCAGAGGGGTCCAGCCGCTGACGCCATGCTTGCCGGCGAGGATAAGCAGCGCTTGCGGTCCGGCAAGGAGGGCGAAACCGAGAAGGGGAGCCGCGCCTGGCGGGGCGGGCGATGCTGTTCTCCGGGGCAGTAAGGAAGCGCAAAACGCGGCCGCGGCGGCGATGCTGAACAAAACAGCACCCGCTGCGAACGACTGTGCCGCACCCGCGAGCGTCGGGCCCAGCAGCCACGAGGAGCCCCACAACAGACTGATGCCCGTGAGGACGCCGAGCGCGCGAAAACGCCTCACGCGGCTGCTCCGGCGATCAACTCTTGCCCCCGAAGATTGCGCGCAAAGCAAAGGCCGCGCGTCGGCGCGGCCTTTGCTTTCAAAACAGGCAAGCTAGCGGGCTCCGCCGCCCTGCCCCGGTCCGCGGCCCGGACCGCCGGGCCG
>CAXTSB010000145.1:0-6917 GCA_964246845.1 uncultured Acidobacteriaceae bacterium | reverse complement strand
GCATAGCCGCCCCCGGCCTGCACCGCGAACTCGATCAAGTCGTTGCGGTACAGCTGCCCCGCCCCAAGCGCGCCCGAACAGGAAAGGAACAGCCGCGCCGCCCGCACGAACTCCGGCCCCGCATCCACCGCCTGCGATTTCGGCTCGGTGGTCGGCTCGGCCTGCCAGGCCCCGTGCGAGTGCCACGCTCCGCTGCCGTAGGCGCTCTTCAGCAACACAGCCCAGGCTTGGGCTATCGCGGGCGGGCAGCCGCCATAGCGCGCCCGGCAGTACTCGGGAATCCACCGGTCGAGCGCGATCGGCTCGCGCTGCCAGCCCGCGTCCGTCATCAGCTCGTACACGACCTCGTTGGTCTCGATGCCCTCCGGACACATGCCCCAGCCTTGGAGGTTTCCGTGCGCTGGGTCGGCAAGGGTCGCGGCGGGGCCGGATGCCATCAAGGGCAGGTTGCCCTTGACATTGTTGTTGCCGCCGAAGGTGTGGGCCATCCCGTTCACCCACTGCTTGCCGTGAAAGGCTTCGGTCCGCCGCCAAGGGCCGGGTTTGTACTTGCTGCCCGGCTCCGGGAGGAGGTCGTTCGAGTAGTCCAAGATCAGCATACGGTCGTTCGGCACGCCCCGGAGCAGCGCGGCCACCGACGCGTCGTTCCAGAAACCTTCCGACCCACCGAAAACAAACAGCCAGCCCTGCATCACCCAAGTGCCGTCCGGGTCGCCCGCTGTGATGCCCGCGTACACCGTGCGCCCGAACTGCTCCAAGTCCTCCGAGTGGTGATCCGCGCTCACCGGCGGGTCAAGCTCGTTGAACGAGTCCGCCAGGTAGTAGCCCACCTCGCCGTACTCGGCCTTGTACGCGGTGATGAACCGGCGGCCGATCTCGCGGTACAAGGCCTCCTGCCGGGGGTGGAGCACAAAGGTCCGGGTTGAGCGCGGGATAGCTTTGAATTCGCGCGGGAGCCACAGCAGCGTCGTGGTTTCGGCTCCCGGTTGCGCGCGCAGAAACCCTTGCGGTACGAAGCCCGAGAATGCGGGCGCGACCGGCGTCATCCCGAGCGCGCGCATCCGGTCCATGATCTTGCGCTGCAGCGCGCGACGGTTCTCGATCCAGCCTGTAGGCAAAGGGCCGTCAAAACCGTTGATGTTGCCCATGCGGTGCCACGCGAGGTGCGCCGGGCCGGTGTTGAACGCGGCCAGCTCCGAGTCCGTCACGCCGAATGAGCGCCACACCTGGTTCCACACCCACTCCTGGCCTTCCATGGCCAGCGGCATGGTGATGCCGTGGAGCGCCATCCAGTCCAGCTCGCGCTCCCAGCGCGGCCAATCCCAAAACGCCATGGTGTAGCCGTAGGTGCACGGGTTCAGGTACTGGATGTGCCGGTACGGGCAGCTGAGCCGCTCAAGCGGCGCGTCGGGCAGGGGCGAGGGCAGCGCCACCCGCGCGCCCGACCAGCAGACCATGGCCCCGCCCTGCCCGCGCAGGTACGTATAGGCCGCGCGGCACATGGCGACCGCGGAGGTGCCCGCGATCCGCACCTCGCCGCCGGAAGCCTCCAGCGTGTAGGCGGGGTGCCCATCCGGCGCGGACGGAAGCGGTTGGAAATGAAAACGCGCCGCGGCCGCAGGGCCGAGCTGCCTTTGCAAAACGCCGGCCGCGGCTTCGGCGGGGCTCGTCCGTGCGGGCGCGGGGACGCGCGCACCGACCATCACTGCCGCGGCTGCCCGTCCGCCCGTGTTCATGACCGCGCGCCGCGTCCACACCGTGCCCGCCTGCCCTCCGCTTGTAAGCTGCGCCAAGTATGCGGAAGCGACGGCGAGGAAGCAAGAGGGTCGCTCGGCGGCCGCTCGCAACCCTCAGGGATGCGGCGCGCCTGCTCACCCCGTTCCAAGCGGGCGCTACTCCGGCTGAGGCATCCGGAGGACATACACTTTCTGCCCGTAGGGCGGCAGCCAAGTGTCGACGGCAATTGATGCAAACGGGGCAAGCCCGGCGCACCCGGCCGGTTCCGAGGACAGCCCGTACCGCGCGTGGATGGACGGTGTATGGTCGGAAAACCAGAAGGAGCAGCCGTACTGGTTTACAGCCGCGGCGGGCTTGTACGCGCTCGGGGGATTGCTCAATCGCTCATCATTCACGTAGCCGGACACTTCCAGCTGCGTCCACCCGTCGTATTCATAACCGGCGTGTAAAGCTGTCCGCGGGTGGCCTGCCGCGACGACTTCACGCGCCGCGCCGGCGCGTGCGCGTTCAGCGGCAAACAGGTCGTGCATGGTGCTCACGGAAAAGACCGCGAACAGCGCAAGCGTTGCCGCGGCGGGCCAGGGCAGGCTGCGCGCTGTATGTTGCTGATGCCAACGCAGGAGCAGAACAATGGCCACGAAAAGAAGCGGAAGCAGGTAGCGGTCGTAGAACAGGAGGCGCATTCCCGTAAGCAGCGCGTATGCAGCCGTGTATGGGAGCAGCAGCATGAGCAGGGAGCGGGTCGGGAGCTCCGGCTGCCGCGCCTGCCCGCGCACCCCGGGCCTGACCAAAAGCAAGACAGCGCAAGCGCAGGCTGCACACAGAAACGTGACGAAGGTGATGACGGCGCGCACGGGAATCGGCAGGATGTCCGGCCGGGTTCCCAACACCCCCGGCACTTCGAGCAGCCCTTCCGCGGAAACGTAGTTGCCGCTGTACCCGATGGAAAAAGGAAGCAGCCAGTGGTGCCGTATATGCGCGGACACCATGAGCAGGCCCGTCAGCCCGACAGCGACCGCCGCGCAGGCTGCAGCCGTGCGTCTGTACCGCGGCTGCTTCCACGGAAAAGACCAGGCAAAGGCCGCGGACAAAGGCAGCAGCAGCAGGCACAGCTCGGCTGCCTGCGATGCGAGCCAAGCGGCCAGGCGCATGACTTCATGGAGCCCGAGCGCGTGCGCGATCAGCGGTTCATGGATAAAGAAAGGCTGCGAGGCCGCCCAGTGCAGCAGCCACGCCACCGAAACGATACCCGTGAGCCACAGACCGATTCCCACGCCGACAATCAGCTTCGACCGGCGCAGCAGCCAAACCGTCGACGGGATGATAAGCAGCACACCCAGCCACGCAATTTGGCGCACGGTGCCGCCTGCGATGTTGGTGAGCGCAGCGAAGGTGAGCCACCCTGCCGCGCGGGCCTCCGTGCGGGCCGCAAGCGCCCGCGCACAGCTGTAAAAGCAAAGAAACAAGCAGAACAAGCCCGGCACATCACCCATGAAGCTGAAGGAAAGCGGCAGAAAGATCGGGCAAAGCACAAATAGGAGCGTCCCGAAAACCGCGTTGGCGTCGGAAAGGCCGAAGCGGACGAGCAGACGCTGCAACAGCACGGCCGTGGCGACGGCTACGAACAACATTGGGGCACGCACGCCGGTGAACGAGAAGCCGAACAGCTTCTCCGCCAAGGCACCGAGGTATAGCTGCCATCCGAGCATGGAGGTCGTCCAACCGTCGTAGACGATGTGCCCGGTTTGCGCGAGCCGGTGCGCGCTCCAGATGTAGGACCAGTCGTCGTTGATGCCGATCTCGGCGATCGGCCAGGTGATGAGCACACAGGTTGCGAGCAGCAAACCGCACAGCAAGGCGGGCGTGACTCTTGCTTTGGACACGCGGATCCTTAACGAGGAAGGTACTGACGCGGGGGTCAGTTCAGGACGGCAGCCGGTGCAGTATAGCGTGTCCGCCTGTGCCCAACGCCCCGTCCTGTGTCCACATCTGGTATAGTCGGCCAGCTTCAGGCAGATTCAGCGATCAGAGCCGATGTATCCGCCTGTCCCTTCAAGCTCCTTCGACATTCCTCTCCGCCCGGGCGCGTTCGGAGTTGAAGTCGGTCATGCCGACCGCGAACGCCTCGAAAACCGAGTTGAGCTGAAACACCCGCGCGGCCTTGGTGCCGAGAAAGCCGAAGATGCGCGGCACCGCCCAGGAGGCGGAGGCGAAGCCCGAGTCGAGGCGGCCGTGCGTTTCAAATGGGATAATCCGCTTCGCTCCGAGCGGGTAATCGGTGAGCAGCGCACCGCCCAGGATAAACGCGCCGGTGCCGAGGGCGGCCGCGGCTGCCTTGGGGTTTGATTTGCGGCAAAGGAGCGCCATGCCGAGGAAAAACGCCCCGTGCGCGTAGTCGACCGCGCCGTGGGTGCGCGCGTCGATGATTTTGGGAAGCCGTTTGGTCGCGGCGGGGAGGACGGCGTCGATGAGGGCCATGCGCCTAAGATGCCGGGATGCCGCGCGCGAGCACTTCGGCCAAGTGCAGCGCCGGGCGGCCCGTGCCCTGCCGGATCTGCTCGCGGCAGGAGAAGCCGCCGCTCACCACCAGCGAGTCGGCCGGGGCGCGCCGGACCGCCGGAAAGAGGACGCGCTCGCCGAGCGCCTGGGACCAGGCGTAGTGCTCGCGCTCGAGCCCCCACGGGCCCGCCATGCCGCAGCAGCCGGAGTCGGGGGCGTGCACCTCGCCGCAGGCTTGCTGGAGATAGTCGAGTTCAGCGGAAAGATCGCCCAAGGCGCGGTGGTGGCAGTGGCCGTGGAGCACCGCTTGGTTTTTAATCCGTCCGGGCTTCCACGCGGGCGCGAGTTCACGGAGGGCATCGGCGAACAGGCTTGTTTGCGCGGCCAAGGCTTGGGCGCGGGCGTCCTCGGGGAAGAAGTTCAGGAGTTCGTCGCGGAAGACGCTCGCGCAGGAGGGTTCGAGGAAAACGAACAGGCGGCCCGCGTCGATCTCGGGGGCGAACCGGTTCAGGATTGTTTCGAGATACCGCCGCGCCTCCTTAAGCATGCCGAAATCGTAGAGGGGGCGCCCGCAGCAGACGTGTTCCTTCGGTGTCTGGGGTGCGATGCCTGCGGCCCGGAAGACGGCAGCGGCGGCGTGGAGCGCTTGCGGGTGGAAGTAGTTGCTCCAAGTGTCGGGCCAGAGGATTGCTTGCGGCGCGGAGGGCAAAGCAGATCTTTCGCTGCGCTCAGGATGACCCTTCTTTTTATTGCTGGACTGCAGACCCGTGTGTACGGCGGCGCCGCGAACCTGGGCAGCTCCCGCTCGGGCGCGAGGTGGAGCAGCCTGCCGGTGAGCGCCCGCGCGCCGAGCACGCGCAGCCCGGCGTTCGCGAGCGCTGGGGCGTACGAGGCCCAGCGGGCAATTCGGTCCATGCGGCCGAACACGTGGTCGCGCAGCGCGTGCGGGCGTGTGCGGTGGTACTGCGCCAGGAACTCCGCCTTGTAGGTCGCAACGTCGACGTTGACCGGGCACTCGGTTTTGCAAGCCTTGCAGCTCAGGCAGCCGTCGAGCGCTTCCTTCACCTGCTCGTTCGCCCAACCCTCGCCCAGCACGTCGCCCTGCATCAGCTCCCACAGGAGGTGGGCACGTCCGCGGGTGGAGTGCCGCTCCTCGCCTGAGACCATGAACGACGGGCACATCACGCCCGCGTGCTCCTTGCGGCAGGCTCCCACGCCCACGCAGCGCAGGGCCGCCTCGCCGAACGAGCCGCCGTCCTTATGGAAGGAGAAATGCGTGTCCGGGCGGGCGGAGCGGTAGCCCTCGCCGGCGCGCAGGTTTTCGGTCGGCTCGTAGGCGTCTATCAGTTTTCCCGGGTTCATGCGGTTGTCCGGGTCCCAGAGCTGCTTGAAGCGCCGAAAAGCCTCCATCAAACGCGGGCCGAACATCTTGGGCAGCAAAGCTCCCCGCGCCTGCCCATCCCCATGTTCTCCGGATAAAGACCCGCCAAGCGAGAGAACCAGGTCGGCAGCCTCGTCAATAAACGCGCGGTACTTGGCAATCCCCTCGGCCGAGTGGAGGTCGAAATTAATCCGCATGTGGACGCAGCCCTGGCCGAAGTGGCCGTACATGGGGCTGCGATAACCGTAGCGGGCCATCAGTGCCTCCAACCGGCGCAGGTAGGTCCCGAGCGCGGCAGGCGGTACGGCCGCGTCCTCCCAGCCTTCCCACCCGTGCGGCTCGCCCGGTACGAACACGGTCGCGCCCAAGGCCTGCTCGCGCACGCGCCAAACCCGGGCGGCTTCCACGCCCTCGAACCGCCTTGCACCGGGGAACTGCTCTGCGAAGTCAGAAGCCTGCGCGCGGGCATCGGGCGCGGTCCAACCGCCGAACTCGACCAGCAGGAAACCTCCGCCCGGGGGCAGTAATTCGAGGTCGCCGACCGCCAGATCCTTGCGCCGCATCATGTCGACCAGAAGGCCGTCAAAGCCCTCGAGGCCGATGGGCCCGAACTCCAGAATGCGCGGGACCTGGTCGGCGGCGACGAACTGGTCGCGGAAGCCGAGCACCACCAGCTGCCGGTACGGCGGGCTGGGCACGAGTTTCAGAGTTGCTTGTAGAACAGTCGCGCAGGTGCCTTCCGACCCGACCAACGCCCGGGCGACGTGGAAGCCGTTTTCCGGCAGCAGCTCGTCGAGGTTGTAGCCGGAAACGCGGCGCGGAATGCGCGGGAAGTGGGCGCGTATTTCGTCGGCGTACTCATCGCGGATGGCTTGGAGGCCGGCGTAAATCTGCCCGCGCCTGCCGCCCTCGCGGATAATCCGTGCGAGCGCATCGGGCGGGGTCGCGCCCACGGTCATGCGGGTGCCGTCGTACAGCAGCAGGTCGAGCGACTCGATGTTGTCGACCGTTTTGCCGCCCATCAGCGCGTGGACGCCGCAGGAGTTGTTGCCGATCATGCCGCCGAGGGTGCAGCGCGAGTGCGTCGCCGGGTCGGGGGCGAAAGTCAGGTTGTGTTTCTCGGCCGCCTCGCGGACGCGGTCCAGCACGATGCCCGGGTCCACCTGCACAGTCCGCCTCTCCGGGTCCACGGCCCCGATGCCGCGCAGATATTTCGTGGTGTCGAAGACGACGGCCGCGTTGCAGCCCTGGCCGGCGAGCGAGGTGCCCGCGCCGCGCGCGAGCACGGGCGCGCCATGGT
>CAXTSB010000144.1:0-7039 GCA_964246845.1 uncultured Acidobacteriaceae bacterium | reverse complement strand
CTGTCGTGCGGGCCGCGGCGCTTAGAGCGAGTCCGCTTCGTGCAGCTTGCCCTGCGCGCCGCCGGGGTCGCGCAACAGCGTAAGCAGGCTCGCGTGGAACTGGAGGCAGCTGTGCAGGGCCTTCGAGTACAAGCCGCGCAGCTGCGGGTTCGGCGCGGCCGCAAGGCTTTCGTGTAGGCTGCTCTCCGCCGAAGCCAGCACGTGCGCGGCACCGGCGAGATCACCGGAAGCAGCCCTGGCCTGCGCCAGCAGGAGAGTCGTGGCGGCAAGCGCGGCGGGATCCGGGGGAGGCTCGGCGTAAAGCGGCAGCGCCTTTTCAGCCCAAGCGGCCGCTTGGCCGTAGCTGCCCGCGCGGATCAGCGCGATGGCATAGCCCTGCGCTGATCCGCGGCGCTCCACCGGCCTGGTGCCGGAAGTAAACTGGGCCGCCGTGGCCGAAGCGGTGCGGCAGGCTTCCAGCTGCCGGTCGGTGTTCGCCAAGATGGCCTCGGTGCAGCCCTTCCCGAGCGGTCGGTAGTCGGCAAGCAGCCTTTGCTGTTCCGCCGCCGCCGCCAGCTCGCCGAAAGGCACATGCACGATTGTGTGCACCGAGGCAGCTTTGCCCTCCACCTCGAACGGCTGGTAGAGCCATTTTCGGACCGCCTCGGCGGCGGGAGTGATCAGCAGTTCAGGTCCGCTGACCGGGTAGATGTGTGCGACCTGGCCGTTTTGGTTGATCGTGACCCGCAGAACAACTGTTCCGGCGATATTCTGCTCGGCGGCCGTTTCCGGGTAGGTCGGGTTAGGATGCTTGGTGAGGTGCGCCTGCGCTTCCGCCTCGCCGATGTAGGGTGTGGGCGGAGCGGCTGGGGGTGCGGCGGCCGCGGGCGACGGCGGTACCGTCGGTGTCTGGCTCCGGCCTGAGGCTCCAAGGAGAAAACAGAATAGCAGCAATCCCGCGCAGCGTAGACCGCGGCGAAATGTTTCCGATCCAGCTGCTTTTAAGGAGCTATTGGTCCGAGTTAGGGTTTGCGAAAGCATCGGCATGGCTCGCAGCCCACTCTAATGAATACCGGCTCGAAAACGCGAGAACTCTTCACGTCTGCCGTGCGTGCTTTCCCATTTTGGGAAAACACGCCGCATCAGTTCGATTATGAAACTTTTCAGGCCCGAAATCTGCTTCAGTGCGCGGGCGCGAAGCTGTCGCAGCCGCTCACCGGGGTCACCAGGAGGTGCAAAGCCTTGTGCGCGGGCTGCGTGCAGGGCTCGGTCAACGCCTCGGGCGCCTGCTGGGTGGAGAGAATCTCAAGCACTTCCGGGGCGCGGCCGCTTGCCTCATGCTCGCCGAAATGGTCGCAAAGACCGCACTGGCCTTCCTGTACCTTCACCATGGTGGAACTCCTTTCAATCTATACAGATGAGTATGAGGGAAAAGCGGGCCGGTGTGTTGCTCCATTTTGAAAGGAGATAGAAAATTGCGTGCCTTGGGTAACTTGGACCTAAGTGGTCCGCGATTGCTGGACGGCGGCTTCGCCACTGAACTTGAGCGGCGCGGCATTTCGACTAACGGACCATTATGGTCGGCGAAAGCATTGCTCGATGCGCCCGAAGCCGTACTTGCCGTCCACCGAAGCTATCTCGAAGCTGGGGCCGACATCCTGCTTACCGGCACTTACCAGGCTTCCTCCAGGGGTTTTCAAGCGCTGGGCTTTGAGGCTTTAAGCGCCGAGCAGACAGCCGGGCAAACCTTGCGGACCGGGGTGGAGTCGGCGCTGCGCGCAAAGAAGCAGTTCGGCGGCATATCGGCCGGCGGACGCGAGATCTTAATAGGCGTCTCGCTCGGGCCGTATGGCGCGGCGCTTGCGAACGGAGCTGAATTCACCGGCGCGTATGGTTTCGAGTCCGTCGACCAGGAATTCACCGTCTTGAAAGAGTTTCACTCCGCGCGCATCCGGGCGGTCGCGGACACCGGGGCGGACTTGCTGGCGTTTGAAACCGTACCGAAGTTGGCGGAAGCGCGCGCAATCGCGGCCGCTCTCGCCCGCGAGCCGGAGCTGGGCGCGTGGGTGTCCTTCACCTGCCAGGACGAGATTGCCACCGCGTACGGCGACCCGCTCCGGGAGTGCGCCGCGTTCCTGGACGGCGTGCCGCAGGTACGCGCGGTCGGCGTCAACTGCGTCCCGCCCGGGCTGGTTCTGCCGCTGCTGCGCGAGCTGCGCGCCGGAACGAGCAAACCGGCGGTCGTGTATCCCAACTCCGGGGAGGGCTGGAATCACGAGGCCCGGTGCTGGACGCCGTCCGCCGGCGTGGACTGGGCCTCGCTGGCCAAGCAGTGGTTCGCGGCAGGAGCAAGCGTGGTGGGCGGCTGCTGCCGCACAGGGCCGGAGGAGGTGCGGGCAGCTTCCAGAGCCATATGAGCTACAACGGGAGCTATCACTAAGGCATGTATTTTGCTCGGGGAGAGTAAATACAATCAGCTCTGAAGTTGACTGGTGCGTTCACATATGAAATTTCAGCACAACTTAGAAGTTTTCAAATAAGCTGACATACCCGAACTTAGCCCCGCCCCGCCTTCGCCAGATCCAAAGCGGTCGCCGCGACAAGGTCGGCATCATGCCGCAGCACATCGCCCTCCGCCGCAAAGGCTCCCGGGATGCATCGGATGCCCATGCGCGCAACCTCATCCACATCGGGAACGATTACTTCGGCGCCCTCGGCCGCGTAGCGGGCGCGCACCGCTTCCGGCACCGGCGCTGTGTTGACCAGCGCATAGTCCAGAAACGGCGCGCGCGCATGCGCGTACATACGCTCAATATGCTGCGACGCGGACAAGTGCAGGCTTTCGTTGCCCTGCGTCATCAGGTTGCACACATACACCCGCACGGCGCGCGTGCGGGCGAGCGCCTCGGGAATGCCTTCGACCAGCAAATTGGTGATGACGCTGGTATAAAGCGAGCCCGGCCCAAGCAGGAGCAGGTCGGCTTCGGCGATCGCGAGGAGCGTTTCAGGCAGCGGCGGCACCCGCGCGGGCTCGAGCGGTTCGCCGGGCTCCCGCGGCCGCGCCTGCTCCAGCACCAGCTCGGCGATCCGCGCCTTGCTGCCGGTGATCTCGGTTTCCCCGCGCACCAGCTCTCCTGAATCCATGCGGGCGGCCAGGGTTACGTTCGCGGTGGTCGCCGGATAGATGCGGCCGCGCGTCGCGAGCACCTCGCCCGCCAGTTTTACGGCCAAGGCGAAGTCACCCGTGATCTCCTGGAGCGCGGCCAAGAACAGATTGCCGAAGGCGTGGCCTTCCAGGCCGCCCCCGGAACGGAACCGGTGCCGGAACAGCCGAGACAGCAGCTGCTCATCCTCGGAGAGCGCCACCATGCAGTTGCGCAGGTCGCCCGGCGGCAGCATGCCGAAGTCCTTGCGCAGACGCCCGGAGGAGCCGCCGTCGTCGGTCACCGTGACCACCGCGGTCAGCTCGCCGACAGCCCCGCCCGTAAAGTGCTTCAGCCCCCGCAGCAGCGTCGAAAGCCCCGTTCCGCCGCCGATCGCCACCACCCGCAGCCCCGCAGCTGCTTCGTCAGGCCGCAAGGCGCTTTAAATCGCTTCCGGGTACAGCAGCTCGGTAAAGCGGGGGTCGTCGGCCATCTGCCGGAAATCCTGGTCGTTCCGCGCCGTGATGCGGTTGAACGGCTTGAGCTCGATCGCCCGCTGCAAATGCTCGAGGCACTGCTCCGACTGCCCGGTCATCCCGTACAGCACGGCCAGGCCGTAATGGGCGTAGTCCATGGTTTCGTCATACTCCACAACCGCCCGCAGATGGTCGTGCGCTTCTTCAAAGTCGCTGTTGCCGATGCAGGCCATCGCGTAGTCGTACTGCTCTACCGGCGTTTGGAACTTCAGGTCGCGTCTCCGGCTTTCCAGCTGGCGTTCGCAGGCCTGCCTGTGCACACGCGCGCGCTCCCGCACCTCGGGCGGCGCGCCGCCGTCCAGCGAGCGGAAGCCCTCCAGCGCTTCGTCGTAGTTGCCGAGCTGCATGGCTTCCACGGCCGCAGCGTATATATCGTAGGCCGCCCGTTGGGCGTCAGTGGCGAAAGGGTGTACCTTGGCGGCCAGCGTCTTGGGTTGCGCGATGGTCTTGGGCATGCGGCCGGTTTCTCCGGTTAGGTTCAGTTCGGGGGTGGGCGCGCGCCGGGAAGTGCTGTCGCGCCCCGCGGCCCAGTTGCCTAGTGTATACCGGGGTACACGCGTCGGGGTCAACTCAGCCGGAACGGGTGTAGATCGCCGGGTTGAGCTCCGGGTCGTTGTACATTTTCAGCTGCCGATACAGCTTGAAGCGGCATTCGCCCGAGAGCACCCGCATCCAAAGCCGTCCGAGCAGAAGGTCAAGGTCGCTCTGCTGCTCGAGGAGGACGGCGAGCCGGTCCCGGTTGCGCTCTGCATGGCCCATCGGCGCGTTTCCACGGCCGATCTCCTCGCGCGTATGGAAGATTTTCAACGCCAGGATCGAAAGCCGGTCGATCATCAGCCCCGGGCTTTCCGAGTGCAGTTCAGCGCCCTCCTTCGGAAGTCCCAACGGTGCCAGCGAAGCGAGCAGATACCGGTCGCAGGCCTCGGCCAGGTCGTTGCGCCGTTGGTTCACGCGATCCACCGCGCGCTTGGCCCGGGCAACCGCGGCATCCGAGCCGTGTTCGGCCCGGGCTTGGTCTTCCAGGTGCCAAAGCTCATAATTGGCGCGATGCTGCGCAAGCACCAACTGCTCCAGCTCCCCGACAGGCTGCACATCCTTGCCGTCATGCCATAGGGCCGACGCGCGGTCCTGGAGCGCGGCAGCCTGGAGCGCGGCGGTGGGGGCGGGAAGCGTCATCGTGCCGGTCCTGAGTAGAATAAGGCGGGTCCGCGCCGGAGTCCAAGCGCGCACCCGACTAAAGGAGTCCGCATCCATGCGAGCCGAAGCGCCGCACCGCCGCTACAACCCCCTGCGCCGCTCCTGGGTGCTGGTTTCGCCGCAGCGTACACAAAGGCCGTGGCAGGGCGAGGTCGGCGAGGCCGGCGCGTTCAGCGATCTCCATTACGACCCCAAGTGCTATCTGTGCCCGGGCAACCCGCGCGCCGGCGGCGAGCACACACCCGCCTACCAACATGTGTATGCCTTCGACAACGACTACCCGGCCCTGCTGCCTGCGGCTGAGCCGTTCGCGGTCACGGACCCGCTTTTGCGCGCCGAGGCAGAGCACGGGCGGTGCCGCGTGCTCTGCTTCCACCCGGACCACTCGCTGACGCTTGCGCGCATGGCGCTCGGGGACATCGAGCGCGTCGTGGAAGCCTGGGTCGAGGAAGAAACCCGTTTGCGCGCCGACCCTTCCATCGCGTACGTGCAGATTTTTGAGAACCGGGGCGCGATGATGGGCGCGAGCAACCCCCACCCGCACTGTCAGGTGTGGGCCACCGGCCACGTCCCCGACGAGCCGGCGGATGAAGCCGCCGCACAGGCTGCGTACTATGCCGAGCGGGGAAGCTTTTTGCTGGCCGACTACGCGGCATTGGAGGCCCGCGAGGGCGCGCGCACAGTTTGCGCGAACGATGAGTTCCTGGCGGTCGTCCCCTGGTGGGCGGTATGGCCGTTTGAAGCGCTGGTGCTGCCGCGCGAGCCGGTCCGCACCCTCCCTGACTTCACCCCCGCGCAGCGCACCGGGCTGGCCGCGATCCTCAAACAGCTCACCACCCGCTACGACAACCTGTTTCAAACCAGCTTCCCGTACACGATGGGCTTCCATGGCGCACCCTGCGGGCAAACCGCGCCGGGGTTTGTGTGGCACGCGCATTTTTACCCGCCGCTGCTGCGCTCGGCGACCGTGAAGAAGTTCATGGTGGGCTTTGAAATGCTCGGCATGCCGCAGCGCGACATCACGGCCGAAGGCGCGGCGGAGCGCCTGCGCGGGGTGCCCTCGGTGCATTTCGCAGATGCTGCCCCTGCCGAACTCAGTTATCCTAGGAAAACTTCTACCTAATTACGTTCGAAACATACGAGGGGTCATCCTGAAGAGCGCAGCGATGAAGGATCTGCTTTGTCGCTGGGACGAGCAGAAAAGCAGATCCTTCACTTCGTTCAGGATGACCCACTTGTAAGAAGACTACAAACTTTGCATACCCTTCCGAACCGGCATACCTGTCCCGAGCACGCCATGCGAACCACTTTGACTCTTGCCCTCGCTTTCTTTGCCGCTATCCCGGCCCATGCCGTTTTCCAGCCTGTCACCTGCCGCAACAGCTTTTCGGTCGACCAGGAGGTCGCGGAAGGCCGCAAAGCCGCCGCGCAGGTGTACCGGCAGCAGCCGGTGCTACCCGAAAACGATCCGATCACCCAGTACGTGCAGAATTTGGGCTCCCGTCTGGTGCAGTTCGCCCCGCTCGCGCCGGGCGTGACCAAGCAGTGGCCGTTCAACTTTCATGTGGTCGCGAGCGACGAGATCAACGCCTTCGCGCTGCCCGGCGGGGCCGTGTTCGTCAACCTGGGCACGGTGCAGGCCGCCGACACGGAAGCGCAGCTGGCGGGCGTCATGGCACATGAAATTTCGCACGTCGTGATGCGGCACTCAACGTGCAACTTGGGCCGCCAGCAGTCGAAAAGCTTGTTCTACGGCCTGGGTGCGATCGGCTCGGCCATCTTGCTCGGCAACGGGGCCGCCGGCCAGCTCGCGCAGCAGGGGCTCGGCTTCGGTCAAAATCTTGACTTCCTGCACATGTCGCGCGGCGACGAGCAGCAGGCCGACCTGCTCGGCACCGACATCCTATACAACGCGGGCTACGACCCGCGCGGGCTGCCGCAGTTTTTCGAGACCATCCAGGCCAAATACGGTGCGGGCGGGGCGCAATTTCTTTCAGACCACCCGAACCCCGGCAACCGCACCGAGTATGTGAACCGCGAGATCGCGACGCTGCCCCGCCGCGACAATCCTCTGGTGACTTCGGCTCAGTTCAAGCAGGTTCACGCCGTCGCGGCGGGGCGCAAAGCATTGTCGGCCAAGGAGATCCAAGCGGGCGCGTGGCGGCGCTCCGGGCAGTACGCGAC
>CAXTSB010000143.1:3205-7232 GCA_964246845.1 uncultured Acidobacteriaceae bacterium | reverse complement strand
GCGGTGTACTCCCCTGCCGTCGCGTTCGTTCGCGGGGCGGCCCAGCTCAGGGTTTGGCCCGCGGACAAATAGAGCGCCGTCGCGGTGCTTTCCGGCGGCGGCCAGGCCGAGTAGTGCCGCCACTGGTTGGTCCCGGTCTGGAAGCTCGTCACGCCCGCAATCGAGCCGGAAGCATCTTTCAAGTAGTGCGCGAAGAACGGAGCTTCCACGTCGCGCTGAAACTCTTCACCCGTGGACTCGCCCCAGTCCAGCACGCCGAGCGAGGCGGCGGGCCCGCGCCACTGCCCGTGGTTCCACGGCCCGAGCGCCAAGCGCACCAGCCCTTGCGGGTCGTGCGCATGGAGCACGCGGTACTCCTCCTGCGGCCCCCACATATCTTCCTGGTCCCAGTAGCCGCCCACCTCCAGCGTCGGCACGGCGGGCGTGTGCAGATGATCTTGGACCGCGCGCGCCCGCCAGTACCCGTCGTACGCGGGGTGCTGGAGGAATGCTTCCCAGGTCGGCAGCGCGGGCTTGCCTACGATCGCGCTCCCGAACGAGCCTGCCTGGAGAAAGAAGTCGTACGCGTCTTCACCCGGGGGCACGCCGGGGAAATCGTTCTCCTTACTTGATTCCAAACCCAGCGCATAGTCGTAACCGTAAGTCTCGCGGAACGCCCCGTTATGGAAGAAGTCGTCGCCCCGCCATACATCCGTCATCGGGGCTTGCGGCGAGATCGCCTTGACCGCCGGGTGCGGGTCGATGCCTGCCTCAATTGTCAGGAAGCCGGGGTAGGAAACGCCGAACACGCCCACGCGGCCGTTGTTGCCGGGGATGTTTTTCACGAGCCATGCCACGGTATCGTAGGCATCCGTGCTCTCGTCCACGTCGCGCGGGTAGCGCTTCGGGTCGTGATGCGCGGCGAGCGGGCGCAGCATCACAAACTGTCCTTCAGACCCGTAGCGCCCGCGGATGTCCTGCTCGACGAAGATATAACCGGATCGGGCGAGCTCGGGGGCGGCGTCGGCTTTGGCCTCGGCGACGCCGTAGGGGGTGCGGGTGAGCCGGAACGGCAGCGGGGCGGCAGAGGCGGCCGGGCGCAGGATCACCGTGTGCAGCTTGACGCCGTCCCGCATGGGAATCATCACTTCCTGCCGGGAGTAGGCCGGGGTGGGCGTTCCGACGGGCGCGGTTTGCGCGTAAATGGGGGCAGCAAGCAGCAAGGCAGCGAGAGCGAGGCGCGGCATGCGGCTAGCTTAACCGATGCGCTCGTGCGCGAAGCCCGCCTCGGCCAAGGTGCGGCTCAGCTCCTCGATCTGCGCCGGGCCGCGGGTTTCGAGCGTCATGTCGATGGCGGTATTGCCCAGGTTGACCCCGTAGTACGCACGGTCGTAGCGGGTTTCGACGATGTTGACGCGCATCTCGGCCAGAATGCGGGTCATGGCGTGGAGCGCGCCCGGCCGGTCGGTCAGGTGGATACGCAAGCGGGTGCGGCGGCCGTCCTTGACCAAGCCGCGTTCGATCATCATGGCTAGGAGGCTGACGTCGATATTGCCGCCGCAGACCAGGACCGCCGTTTTCACCGGTGCCGCAGCGTCGCTCAAAGAAGTCTTGCGCTGGAGCAGGGCGGCCAGGGCGACCGCGCCCGCGCCCTCCGCCAGCGTCTTTTCGCTTTCCAGCAGAACAAGAATCGCCTGCGCGATCTCCTCTTCGTCCACCGTCACGATCTCGTCCACGTAGCGTTCGACCAGTGGATAGGTGAGCAGGCCGGCGCGGCGCACAGCGATGCCGTCGGCAATGGTCGCGCGCGGCTCCAACGTAATGGGGCCGCCGAGCTCGCGGGCGCGCAGCATCGACGGCAGGCGTTCGGTTTGAACGCCGATCACGCGAATCGCAGGCCGGGTTTCCTTGAGCGCGCAGGCGATGCCGGAGATCAGCCCGCCGCCGCCGATGGGGACCACGACCGCTTCAAGCCCGGGCACCTGCTCCAGCAGCTCCAACCCGAGCGAGCCTTGCCCCGCGATCACAGCCGGGTCATCGAACGGGTGGAGAAAGCACAGCTTGAGCGCCCGGCTTTGCTCAGCGGCCTCGGCGTACGCTTCATCGTAATTCTGCCCGTGCAGGACGATCTCCGCCCCGTAATTCGCAGTGGCCGAAACCTTGACAAGCGGGGTCGTCTCCGGCATCACGATGCGCGCCTGGATGCCGTGCCGCGCTGCATGGTAAGCCACTGCCTGCGCGTGATTGCCGGCGCTCGCTGCAATGACGCCGTGCCTGCGCTCCTCAGGGCGCAGGGTGAGGATTTTGTTGAGCGCTCCACGCTCCTTGAAAGCCCCGGTACGCTGGAGATTGTCGAGCTTGAGAAACACCTCCTGGCCGGTCATCGCCGAAAGCGCCGCAGAGTAGGGCGCGGGGGTCAGCGCGACGGACTCGCGAATGCGCTCGCGGGCGGTCTTAATGTCGGCAAGCGTAATGGCAAGCAGGGCGTGCGGTATCGGGGCGCGCATGTGGCCAGTATCCACCGACCGACGAAGGTCGCCGCCGTTACTGAAGTTTTCCCGCGAAGCGAAGAACGATGTCGCGGAACGCAGGAAGACACGTACCCTGAGACGGCTTTCTGTGCACTGCTGCAACGGCGCGCACGAGATGGGCCAGACGAGCGGCCCACCGGCGACTGCCGTTCCAATCGGTCAGGCGCCGGTTCTCCGCAGGAGGTGGCCTATGGACGCATGGACGTCCGGGGTGCATCTTGCGATTGAGTGGACGCTGGATTGGCGCTTCCTCATCGCAGTTGTTGCCTTGGTCCGGCTATGGCGTAAAGCCGTAGCACAATCCCCGGTGCGAAGCAGCACCGGGGATTGACTCACGTTGCACACATCGTATCACCGGGTGAGCTTACGCAACCGCCTGAATCTCCACCTGCGGCTCATCCGGCGCGATGCGGTAACCGCGCCAGCCGTAATAGATGATGAACAGATAGCAGACGAGCGGCAGGGCGAGGGAGTGGTGGATGCCGTAATGGTCGGCAAGCCGACCCATCATCGCGGGAATCACCGCACCGCCGACAATCGCCTGCACCAGCAATCCTGATCCGCGACCGGTTAATGGACCAAGCTCCGCGACGCCCAGCGTGAAGATAGTCGGAAACATGATGGAGTTAAACAGGCCGACCAACAAGATCGTGACCACGGCAAACATCCCGGTGCCGAACAGCGACAACCCAATGCAAACGGTTGCGCCGATGCCCGCCCCCATAAGCAGAGCGGCAGCCGAGAAGCGCTGCATGACAGCCGAGCCGACGAAGCGGCCCACCATCATCAAACCCCAAAATATACTGACCAATTGGACGGCCTTTTGCAGGCTCATCGCGCCGATATCGGGTTGTGCGATGTATTTAGCTAGAAAATTACCCACGCTTACTTCAGCACCGACGTAGAGAAAGATAGCGATTGCGCCCAGGTAAAGATGTGGGTGATTCCACATACTGTCTTGCTTGATATTCAAGCTCGCCGGACGGAAGTCCCGTGTCACCTCAAGGCGCGGAAAGCGGTACAAGGCAATCGCAAGTGCAAGCACAAGCAAGATACCCGCGATGACGATGTAAGGCTGCTTGACGCTTGCGGCCTGGTGGACGCGGTAGGCAGTCAGGGCCGCGCCTTGAAGGTGAGTTACATTGCCCGACCCTCCTTCGGACGCAAGACCCCCGAGAATAAAAACGCTGCCGATGTAAGGAGCCACGGTATCGCCGAGCGTATTGAAGGCTTGTGTGAGATTGAGGCGGCTTGGAGCGGTTTCAGGAGGACCAAGAATGGCGACATATGGATTGGCTGCAACTTGCAGGGTCGTAACGCCTGCCGCTAAAACAACCAATGCCGCTAAGAAGATGTTGTACGAAGCAGCAGTCGCGGCCGGGACAAACAAAAGCGCTCCGGCACCCATGGTCACCAAGCCCGCCACCATCGTCCGCTGGTACCCCATCCACTCAATCAGTTTGGCGGCCGGCAGCGCGAAGATGAAGTAGGATCCGAAAAACGCCAGCTGAATAAAT
>CAXTSB010000143.1:0-3195 GCA_964246845.1 uncultured Acidobacteriaceae bacterium | reverse complement strand
GGAAATAGGAAAGCGAAAAAATTGACTGAAGGTGCGGGCTCAATGCATCGTTGAGCACCGTGCAGAACCCCCAGATAAAAAACAGGGTTGTGACCATCGCCATGGCGCTATAGTTGGTTTTTGCCGGGGCTGCGGTCGTGTAGTTGCTGCCGACGCTGGTGATCGCCATAGTCCTTTTTTGTGCCTTCCGCGCTGGTGCTCCCTGGGAACAAGGGAGCCGAATCGCCCTTGATGCTACATGAACCGGGGTACGCTTGGCCCGTCGCCCCGAAGCCGAAATCCCACATCTCGTCCCGAAATGGGAAACTTTTTTCGTCTCGGCCCGTATTTGCACCTGAAAACGTTTCCATAATAGGGCAGGACACCATCGCCGGAGGATCACCCCGCCATGCAACCGAGCCGCTCCGCCCTGCTTCTTCTTTGCGCCGCGCTCGCCGGCAGCTGCGTCAGTCGGGCGCAAACAGCTCCAAGTCAGCCGGCCCAAAAAGCCCAGACCGGCACCCTGCACGGCACGGTCGCCGACCCGTCCGGCGCGGTCGTGCCCGGGGCGACGGTCGCGGTCACCGACCCGCAAGGCCGCACCGTGGCCACCGCGACCTCGACCGCGGACGGCAGCTACGCCGTTCCGAACCTGCCCCCCGGCACCTACATCCTGCTGGTCACGGCACCCGGCTTCGCCCCTAAAACTATTCCCGCGCCGGCGCTTGCCGCGGGCGCGAGCCGTACCGTCAATGCCGTACTGATCATTGAGGTCGCGCAGCAGGAAGTGCAGGTCAACGCGGACGCGCCCACGGTGTCGGTCGACCCGGACGCGAACGCGAGCGGCTATACGGTGAAGGGCGCGGACCTCGACGCTTTGTCAGACGACCCGGACGAGCTGTCGAACGAGCTCACCGCGCTCGGCGGCCCCGGCGCGGGCCAAGGCGGCGGGCAGGTCTACATCGACGGCTTCACCGGCGGGCAGATCCCTCCGAAGTCCGCCATCCGCGAAGTCCGCGTCAACCAAAACCCCTACGGCGCGCAGTTCGACAAGATCGGCTTCGGGCGGGTCGAGATCTTCACCAAGCCCGGCTCCGACAAGCTGCACGGCGAGTTCTACGGCCAAGGCAACGCGCTCCAGTTCAACACCGGCAATCCATTTACACGCGACTTGCCAGACTACCACTCGTACCAGTACGAGGGCGAGCTGAGCGGGCCCATCGGCAAAAACGCGTCCTATTTCGTGTCCGCCCAGCAGCGCAACATCCAGGACGACGCGGTCGTGAGCGCGTACCGGCTCCTGGGCGAAACCAACGGCGATTTCGCCGCGGGCAACTACCTCAATCAGGGCGACTACAGTACTGTCTTCGCGCCGGATGCCTTGAACGTCCCGCAAACGCGCACCAATGTAGCCCCGCGCGTCGACATCCAGCTGACCGAAAAGAACACGCTCCGGGTGCGCTACGAGTTCGAGCGTGAATCGAAGCAGAACCAGGGCATCGGGCAGTTTTCCTTGCGCTCGCAGGCCTACGGGTCCGGCTCGACCGACAATCTTGTCTCGCTCCAGGACACCCATGTGTTCGGGCCCCGCGTGATCGTAGAAAACAACATCCGCGCCGAGTACACGCGCTCCACGCAAACGCCCGTCGAGACAACCCCGCAAGTGCAGGTGCAGGGCAACCAGACCTTCGGGGGGCAAAGCGAGCAGTTCATCTCGGACCACTACGACTCATACGAGCTGTCGAACCTGACCGAGCTCGCGCTGGGAACGCACTCGATCTCGCTCGGCGGCCGTGTGCGCGCCACCCGCGAGGCCAACGCGGCGGATTCGAGCTTCAACGGGCTGTACACCTTTGCCGCGCGCGCCTGCCCCACCGAGGGCGGCTGCCCGTTGAACGGCGCGACCAACCCGTGCCAAACCGGAGCGCTGCCCACCGCGCAGTGCACGGCCTACACGGCCGCGCAAACCTACGCGATCACGCTCCAAGGGCAGCACACGGGGTTGAACTTCCAGCAGATCCAACAAGCGGGCGGCGGCCCCTCGCAGCTTGTGTTCATCTCCGGCAACCCGAAAACGACGGTCGACTTCATCGACGGCGCGCTCTTCTACCAGGACGACTGGAAGTACCGGCCCAACCTGACCTTGTCCTACGGGCTGCGCTGGGAAACCCAAACCGACCTGCGCAACCGGAGCTACCTGGCCCCGCGCATCTCCCTCGCCTATGCCTTCACCAAGGACGGCAAGCCGACCCAAAACATCCTCCGCGCCGGGTTCGGGTACTTTTACGACCGGTTCGGGATCACGCCCGTCCTCCAAGCCGCGCGCGTGAACGGGATCGTGCAGCAGCAGGTCGTGATTCAGAACCCGACCTGCTACTTGCCCGGCGGCCTGCCGGACGCGGCAAGCACCGAAACCGCGTGCGCGGCCTCCGCGAGCGGGACGACGGCGGCCGGCAACAGCTCCCGCTCGCCCGCGATTTATCAGCTGGGGCCGAACCTCCACGCGCCCGTAAACATTCAGGAATCGGTCGGGATCGACCGGCAGCTCACGAAGTCGGCGACCGTGTCGCTCACCTATATCCACTCGCACGGCGCGCACGCGCTCGACACCATCAACGCGAACGCGCCGTACTTCCCCACCTACGACCCCGCGCTCGGCAACGTGTATCAGTACTTCTCAGAAGGCGTGTACAACCAGGACCAGTTGTTCTTCAATTTTCACGCGCAGGTCCAGCGCGCCGTGTCCGTATTTGGGTTCTACGGGCTCAACTTCGCGCGCGGCGACGTAAACGGGCGCGGCAGCTTTCCCCTGAACTCACTGGACCTGAAGCAGGATTACGGGCGGTCGAACAACGACACACGCCACCGCCTGTTCCTGGCGGGCAGCTACAACGCCCCGCGCTTGTGGCGCGTGTCGCCGTTCGTGATCGTGCAGTCGGGGGCCCCGTTCGACATCACGGTTTCCCAAGATCTGAACGGCGACTCGATCTTCAACGACCGGCCCTCGTACGCGCCCGCCGGCACCGCCGGACCGAGCGTGGTGAGCAACAGCTATGGCAATTTCAACACCAACGGCGGCGCGCCGGTACCGATCAACCTGGGCAACGGGCCCACGCTGGTAGCGGTCAACCTGCGCGTCGGTAAAACCTGGGGCTTCGGCGAGCGGCTGGAGAAGGAAGGTAAGGACGGGCAGGGTGGACCTCCGGGCGGCGGTCC
>CAXTSB010000142.1:0-7327 GCA_964246845.1 uncultured Acidobacteriaceae bacterium | reverse complement strand
GGTCTACACGTTGCTGACCCGCGGCAACGATGTGAACCTCGCGGCGGGCGAAACTGTGGAGATGACGCTCCAGCGGCCGTTAACCCTGACCGCGGCCAACCTGAGCGACTCATCCGGGGCGGACTCTGTACCCGCCGCGCAAAAGCCTTTAGCCAAGCCCAGCCGCCAACCCGGCCAGGAGAAGCTCCTGTGCCCGCCCGGTACGCTCGGCTGCTCGTGAGCTTCCGGCGGCACCTCGGTGATTGGGCGCGGGATCTGCTTATCTCCGTCGGCGCGTCCGCGCTGATCATCACGCTCGTGTACCAGCCGGTGCGGGTCGAGGGCACGAGCATGGCGCCGCAGCTCCATGATCAGGACCGTTTGTTCATCAACAAGTTCGTGTACCGGTTTGAGAGCATCGCCCGCGGGGATGTCGTGGTCTTCCGCTACCCAGGCGACCCGGCGAAGAGCTATATCAAGCGGGTCATCGCGCTGCCCGGAGACGAGCTGCGCATCGCGGACGGGACGGTTTTCGTAAACGGCCGCGCGCTGCCGGAGCCCTATGTGCCGCCCGCCTATGAGGACGGGCGGTCGGTGCCGGACAGGACTATCCCGCCCGGTGCGTACTGGGTGATGGGCGACCACCGGTCCATCTCGTCCGACTCGCGGGATTTCGGCCCCGTGGCGCGCGCGTCGATCTACGGCAAGGCTGCGTTTGTGTACTGGCCCGCGGATGGGGTGGGGGTAGTGCGCTGATGCAGGGCAGTTTGCGCGTGACGTGAGCTCTATGTCGCGATAGACTTTTATAAGCCGGGCGGGGCGGTGAGACCCCATCCCGGGCAGTGAGCACTACCGATTCAGCAGTACCCTGAGGACAACCGCAACCGCGGCTACGAATCGCCAGTCAATCACGATTCGCACCGCAATCCGGAGCCAAAACTTCGGCTCACGCTGCATCCGCATCACCTCCCAGCTACGAACAACCCGAAGGTCGCGCTAACGGCCTTTGGGATCTGTTCGATCCTTTGCGCCGCCTCACCCGCTGGGAACGGAACTGCCCGCACAGTGTAGCAATGGGTGCTTTGTTTGCGGCACGTGTATAGGCCGAACTGCCGCACGTCGGTAACTGCTCAGGCTCCGATCTGCACCAACTGCCGGGCCTGCTCCATCGTGCCCAGGATCGACACGCGCGGCAGCTCGCCGCGGGCCATGGCTACTTCGTCGCAACGGTACAGCCGCGGGCAGCTTTGGCAATCTTTGTAGATTTTGTCGGGCAGCGCGGCGCGCTCCCGCACCTCGCGAAAACCGTAGCGGAAAAAGAACTCCGGGATGCGGGTGAACAGGCACACGCAGCCGATGCCGTGGTCCGTGCTTTCGTCAATCAGCGCGGCCAGGAGCCGGCCGCCCACGCCTTTCCCTTTCGCCTCGGGCCGGACGACGATCGAGCGCACCTCCGCCAAGTGCGGGCCGTACAGGTGCAGCGCGCCGCAGCCCAGGAAAGCACCCGCGTCCGACTCGGCGACCGTGAAATCGCGCACGTTCTCGCAGATCTCCGAAAAGACCCGCCGCAGCAACGTGCCGTCGTGCGAAAGCGAGTTGACCAGCTCGTAGATGTTGGTCGCGTCCTGGAGGCGCGCCTTACGCACCCGCATGGGCCGGTGCTCCTTCAGCTACAGGGTCCTCAAGCGACACCTCGCCGTAGTGCTGAATCATGTTTCGAACTGCCATCTCAGTTTTCCCGAGCGCTTCGCGAACCCGGTGCCGGGCTGTCCCGCCGACCACGTCGTGGCAGTCAAGCGTGGCTTCAAGCGTGATCGCGGCGTAAAAATCCTCTCCGAACAAAGGATCAATCCCTTGCAACTCGGCAAGCGACAGCTCACCCAGTTCGCGCCCGGTTTCCAGACCCAACCGGACTGCGTTGCCGATCCGCTCATGCGCGGTGCGGAACGGCAGACCCTTCGCGGTGAGATAAGTAGCCGCGGCCATCGCGTTCAGGTAGCCGCGCTCGCAGGCCGCGCGCATGCGATCCGTACGGAAGCGGAGCGCGCGGGTGAACCGGGCCAGCAGGTACAGCGTGAGATGGCATGCCGACGTTGCGGCGAAGACCGGCTCCTGCGTCTCCTGCATGTCCTTGTTGTAGGCCAGCGGCAGCCCTTTCATCGCGAGCAGAACAGTCTGCGCCGCGCCCGAGATGCGCCCCACCTTTGCGCGGACCAGCTCCGTGAGGTCGGGGTTTTTCTTCTGCGGCATCGCGCTCGAACCGGTCGAGAACGCTTCCGGCAGGTCGACAAAGCCGAACTCGGCGGTCGAGAACAGCGTGATCTCCTCGGCGAAGCGGCTCATGTGGACGCCCAGGATCGTGAGCGTTTGCAGGTATTCAAGCACGAAGTCGCGGTCGCTGGTCGCGTCCATGCTGTTGCGCGTCGGGGCGCGAAAGCCGAGTTCGTTTGCAGCAATTGTTCGGTCGAGCGCAAGCGTTGCACCGGCCACCGCGCCCGAGCCGAGCGGGCACTCGTTCATGCGCTCCACGCAGTCCTGGAGCCGGGAAACGTCGCGGAGAAGCATTTCGACGTAGGCCAGCAGCCAGTGCGCGACGAGAACCGGCTCCGCGCGTTGTAGGTGCGTGTAGGCGGGCATGGGAGCGTCGCCCGCGGCTTTGGCTTGTCTAAGCAATGCCTCCGCCCAGGCCAGCAGCCCGCCTGTCAGCAGTTCTGAGTTGCGGCGTATATACAGCCGCAGGTCCGTCCCGACCTGTTCGTTGCGCGAGCGGCCGGTGTGGAGCTTGCGCCCGAGGTCGCCGACAATCCTGACCAACTCCGTTTCAACGAAATGGTGAATGTCTTCGGCTTCCTGATTTTCGGCAATCTGCTCCGGCGTCCATCGTCCGGGAAGCGCGTCGAGTGCCGAGGCGATACGTTCCTGCTCCGCTCGGGTCAGTACGCCTGCGGCGAGCAAAGCCAAACTGTGGGCTTTGCTTGCCGCGACTTCGTCTTCCAACAGCACACAGTCAAACCGGATCGACCGCTGCCATAAGTCGAAAAGACCATCCAGCGGCTCCCGGAACCGCCCCGACCACATCTTCACTTCACAACCACCTGTTCCGTGCGCAGGGAGCGCAGCTTGGCCTGCGTGCGCGCGGGCAGGCCCAGGATGCGGATGAACCCGGCCGCGTCCTTTTGGTCGTAAGTGTCGCCCATGGTGAACGAGCTCAGCTCATTTGAGTAGAGCGAGTACGCGCTCTCGCGGCCCGCGACCGAGATGTTGCCCTTGTATAGTGACAGCGTAACGGTACCGGTAACGTGCTCCTGTGTCTTCGCGACAAACGCGTCAAATGCTTCGCGCAAGGGGGTGAACCACAGCCCGTTGTAAACCAGGTCGGCGTAGCGCAGGCCGATGTGCTGCTTGTAGTGCTTCACCTCACGTTCCAGGCACAGCGCCTCGAGCTCCGCGTGCGCCGCCACGATCAACGTCCCGCCCGGAGTCTCATACGCGCCGCGGCTTTTAATGCCGACAAATCGGTTCTCGACCAGGTCAATGCGGCCGACCGCGTTGCGCGCGCCGATCTCATTCAGCAGCTCCACCAGCTGCACCGGCGGCAGCGCTTGTCCGTTGATGGACACAGGCGCGCCGCGCTCAAAGCCGATTGTGACCGTCTCGTCCTGGTCCGGCGCGTCTTTCGGGCTCCTTGTCATTTGCCATGTGGAGTCGAGCGGCGGGTTGTTCGCGTCTTCGAGCTCACCGCCCTCGTGCGATACGTGCCACAGGTTGCGGTCGCGCGAGTGAATCTTGACCCGGCTCGCCGCCACGGGAATATTGTGCGCCTCCGCGTAATCCAGGCAGTCCTCGCGCGAGCGCAGCGTCCACTCGCGCCAGGGGGCGATGACGCGCAGGTCGGGCGCGAGCGCCTGATAGGCATGCTCGAAGCGCACCTGATCGTTGCCCTTGCCGGTGCAGCCGTGCGCGAGCGCGACCGCGTCTTCCTCGAGCGCGACCTCGACCTGCGCCTTCGCGATCACCGGCCGCGCCATGGAGGTGCCGAGCAGGTATTTGCCCTCGTACAGAGCGCCCGCCTGCACGGTGGGCGTGATGTACTCGCGGATGAACTCCTCGCGCAGGTCCCGCACGACGACCTTTTTCGCGCCAGTTGCGTACGCCTTCGCGACCACCGCGTCGATATCCTCGCCCTGGCCCACGTCGGCGACCATCGCGATGACGTCCATGCCGTAGTTTTCGTTAAGCCACGGGATGATGATGGAAGTATCGAGCCCACCCGAATACGCCAGTACAACTTTTTCTTTTGCCATGGTTCCTTTCAAACACACGCCACGAAGTGGCCGCAAGCCGCGCAGGCGGTTTGATTTTAGGCGGGCAGCTCCGCCCCAAGCAGCAGCAGCAGAATCGCCTTCTGCACATGCATCCGGTTCTCCGCCTGCTCAAACACGACCGAGTTCGGCCCGTCAAAGACTTGGTCGGTCACCTCGGCATTGCGGTGTGCGGGCAGGCAGTGCATGAAGGCCGCGGTCGGCCGCGCATGCGCCATCAGTGCCTCGTTCACCTGGTAAGGCTTGAAGATGGGCGCGCGCTTCGTCGCCTCATGCTCAAAACCCATGGAGGTCACGACGTCCGTGTACACAGCGTCCGCGTCCGCTACGGCCGCGACTGGGTCCTGCACCAGCGTGATTTCAGAGCCGGTTTGGTTGGCGATGGCGCGGGCCTGCGCGACGATATCGGCCTTGGGCGCGTAGTTTTTCGGGCTCCCCACCGTGCAGTGCGCGCCCAGCTGCGCGGCGGCCAGCATGAGCGAGTGGCAGACGTTGTTGCCGTCGCCCACATAGGCAAACCGGACACGCCGTGCCGAGCCGCCGTGGCGTTCTTCCACCGTCATGAAATCCGCAAGCGCCTGGCAGGGGTGCTCGTGGTCGCTCAGCGCGTTGATCACCGGGCAAGCCGCGTACTGCGCCATCTCCGTGATGGTTTCGTGCGCATAAGTGCGCAGGATGATCGCTTGTACCCAACGGTCGACATTGCGCGCCATGTCGGCAAGCGATTCGCGCTCGCCGAGCGGCGACTGTGTTTGGTCGACAAACATGGCCGCACCGCCGGTCGTGTTCATCGCGGCCTCAAAGGTCAGGCGCGTGCGCAGGGAGGCCTTCTCGAAAAACATGACGGCCTGCCTGGCATCGAGCGCGTGGCGGAACGCGCCCGGTGCGCGCTTCACCCTGTGCGCGAGCGCGAGGATGGCCGCGACCTCATCGGTGGAAAGGTCGGCGACCGAGCACAGGTCGCGCCCGGCCAGGGACTCGCGGGCTTGCTCGAAGCGCGATGCGGTGAGCGGCGGGAGTGGAAGTACGTCAGTCGCCAATGCGGCCTCCTCCGGCTGCGACCGGCGTCAATACGGGTTCATGCAGCCCTGCTAATGTTTGGTCCAACGCGCCCACGGCTTCATCCACGTGTGCACGCTCCAGGATGTACGGGGGCAGGAAACGCAGCACGGTTTCGCTGGTGCGGTTGAGCAGGATATGGTGTTCGCGCATCATGGCATCGAGCGCGGTTTTCGCAAGGCCCGCGTCGGTGAGCTCGATGGCGAGCATCAGGCCCATGCCGCGCACGTCGGTAATGATTTCGTGCTTGCGGGCAAGTTCGGAAAGCTGCTCGTGGAAGTAGTTCCCAACGTCGGTTACATGCCCGAGCAGCCCCGTGCGCTCGATCTCGTCGAAGACCGCGCAGGCCACGCGGCAGGCGAGCGGGCCGCCGCCGAACGTCGTCCCATGCAGGCCGGGGTGCATGGCCTCGCTCACCGCCTCAGAACACAGGACAGCCCCAAGCGGCAGACCGCCGGCGAGCGGTTTCGCGACCGTGACGATGTCCGGCTCGGCCCCGTAATGCTGGTAGCCGAACCACTTGCCGGTGCGCCCGAAACCCGCTTGGATCTCATCAATCACGAGCAGCGCGCCGGTTTGCCGGGTCAGTGCGCGCGCACGGTCAAGCCAGGTTTGCGAAACAGGCCGGATGCCGCCCTCGCCCTGAATCGACTCGACGACGATCGCGCAATACTCGTCGGACCAGGCGTTTTCGAGCGCGGCAACGTCATTGAAGGGCAGGAAGTCGACACCGGGCATCACCGGCTCGAACGGCTCGCGGTACTTCTCCTTGTGCGTGGTCGCGACCGAGCCCATGGTGCGCCCGTGAAACGCGCCCTCCACCGCGAGAAATTTGGTCCCCAAAGCATAACCAAGTTCTCGGCGTGTGTGTGCGTGGAGCCGGGCGAGCTTCAGCGCGGCTTCCCAGGCTTCCGTGCCCGAGTTGCAGAAGAAGGCGCGGTCGAGCCCGCTGGCATGTGTCAGCCGCTCAGCAAGCGCGGCCTGCCCCTCATGGAAGAACAGGTTGGACAGGTGCAGCGGATGCCGGGCGCCTTCAAGCAGTGCCTGCTCAATCGCAGGGTGCGCATAGCCGAGCGCGTTGACGCCGATCCCGCTCAGGAGGTCGAGGCAGCGCGTACCGTCTTCCATGGTCAGATACACGCCCTCGCCGCCGGCGGGGAAGAGCGGGTAGCGCTCATAAGTCGGCAGCAGCAAGTGCTTCTCCGCCGCCTGTAATTCTGCAAGGTGCATCACCCCTCCTTGGAGCTGCCGCGCGCCGGAATGGAAGCCGGCGCGGCGCATTTTCACTTGACCCTGATCCCTTGACCCTGATCCCTTGACCCTGCTCTTCACGCCACCAGCACTTCCGTCCCGTCCGGCACACGCGAGCTCAGCAAGTCCGGGAGCAGCGACGCGCGTTCCGCCGGCAATATCCGCACCCGCTTGACGCCGCCGAGCAGCGCTTCGCGGCAGGCGTGGAGCTTGGGCAGCATGCCGCCCGTGATGACCTCGGCGCGGGTCAGCTCGGCGATCTGCCCGGTATGGAGCCAGCGCAGCACCGCTCCGTCCGCGCCGCGTACCCCGGGCACATCGGTGAGGAACACGAGCGCGTCCGCATGGCAGGCCGCGGCGCAGGCAGCCGCCATCTCGTCCGCGTTGATGTTGTAGTATTCGCCGTCGAAGCCGAGCGCAATCGACGAGATGACCGGGACGCCGTTCATCTTCCAGATGGCTTCAAGCCAGCGCGGGTCGGCCGCCGCGATCTCGCCCACATAGCCGAGGTCGGGCGCGGTCTGCTTTTTACGCGCGCGAAATACCATGCCGTCGCCGCCCGAAAGCCCCATCGCCGGCACGGCTTGCGCGGTGAGCGCGGCGACCAGGCCCTTGTTCACAGCCCCGCCCAGGACCATCAGGGCGGTGTCGCGGGTTTCGGCATCCGTGACCCGGAGGCCGCCGACGAACTCGCTTTGCTTGCCCAGCTGCTGGAG
>CAXTSB010000141.1:0-7481 GCA_964246845.1 uncultured Acidobacteriaceae bacterium | reverse complement strand
AGGTAAGTAAGTCCGTATGCCTATACCTCCCAGTTTATCGGTTTTAGGCATTCTCCTTTTCCTGCTTCCCGGCTTTATCAGCGCCATCGTTCTCCGCCAAATAGCCACCCGCGCAAAACAGTCGGATTTTGAACGGCTTATTGAAGCTCTTGTTTTGAGCTTCATTCTTTACCTCACCTCGATTCCGTTTTTCGGCAACACTCTTCCGGTCTCGTGGCATGAGGAGGCAGGCAGCTTCAAGGTCCACCTGCAATGGCTACAGCTACTGCTGCTATTTGCTGAGGCCGTGTTGTTTTCATTGATGTACGGGGTTGCCCTACAGCATGACTGGCTCCATAAGGTTCTACGCAAATGCAAGATCACTGAAAAGACATCTCGTATTTCCGTTTGGAACGATGTTCTTCAGGATGTCGCAAGGGTTTACCTGCTCGTCGAAATCAAGGATGGACGCAGACTTCTCGGATACCTGACCTACTACTCTGACGATGTCGATCAGAGCTCTTTATTCCTTGAGGATGCGGCCTGGCTGACCGAAGAAGGACAGCAAGTTGCAGTTGAGGGGCCAGGTGTTCTGCTGACCAAAGAAGCCGGTATCACCACTGTCACATTCCTGAACCCCAAGTAGTGCAGCCACTACACTGATTTCATTATGGACGCCATGGCCACCCTGCCTCCTGCCCTCGTGTCGAAGTACGAGCCTGTGATCGGGCTTGAGGTCCATGTGCAGCTTTTAACCCGGACCAAGGCATTTTGCGGGTGCGAGAACCGGTTCGGGGCGGAGCCGAACACGCTGGTGTGCCCGGTGTGCCTGGGGTTGCCGGGAGCTTTGCCGGTGCTGAACGCGCGGGCGGTGGAGTTCGCGACGCTCGCGGCGATGGCGATCAACGCCGAAATCCGCGAAACGAGCGTGTTCGCGCGCAAGAACTACTTTTACCCTGACCTGCCGAAGGGCTATCAGATTTCACAGTTTGACAAGCCGCTGGCCGAGCGGGGCTGGCTTGACCTCCAAGGGGGCAAGCGGGTGGGCATCACGCGGCTCCACATGGAAGAGGACGCGGGCAAAAGCCTCCACGATGGGCTCGCTGACTCAGGCGTGAGCACGTCGGTCGACCTGAACCGGTGCGGGACACCCTTGATTGAGATCGTGTCGGAGCCGGACCTGCGGTCGCCGGATGAGGCATTTGAATACCTGACGAAGCTGAAGGAAATCCTTCTTTATACCGGTGTTTCGGACTGCAATATGGAGGAAGGCTCCTTGCGATGCGACGCGAACGTGAGCGTACGCCCGCGCGGGCAGGAGCGGTTCGGGACCAAGGCGGAGGTCAAGAACGTCAATTCGTTCCGGTTCATCCGGGCCGCGCTTGCCTACGAGATTGAGCGGCAAGTCGAGCTGATCGAGTCGGGCGAGCGCGTCGTGCAGGAAACCCGGCTTTGGAACGCGGCGGAAGGGCGCACCTACTCCATGCGGTCGAAGGAGCAGGCGCACGACTATCGCTACTTTCCGGAACCGGACCTGCCGGCGCTGGTAGTGAGCGCGGCTAAGCAGGCGACGGTACGGGCAAAGCTGCCGGAGCTGCCGGAAGCGCGGCGGGCGCGCATGGTTGCCGAGTACGGGATTTCAGCGCAGGACGCATATACATTTACGGCAACCCGGAGCTTCGCGGACAGCTTTGAGCAGGCGGCGCGTGCGGCCAAAAACCCTCGCCGGGCGGCGGCGCTGGTGGGTTCGGAGCTGACCGCGCGGCTCAGGGCGCGGGACTTGGATCTGGAGCATTCACCGATCACCATGGCGGGCATCGCCTTCGCGGCGGACTTGGCGGAGGACGGCAAGCTGTCGAGCAAGCAGACCAAGCAGCTGTTTGATCTGGCGTTCGAGCGCGGCGAGGACTTCCCCGTTGTCTACGAGCGGGAGCGGCCGGAGCAGATTTCAGATGCGGGCGCGATCGAGCAGATGATCGAGGAGGCGATCGCGGCCAACCCGAAGCAGGTGGAGCAATACCGGGCCGGAAAAAAGACCGTGGCTGCGTTTTTTGTAGGGCAGGTGATGCGGGCCAGCAAGGGACAAGCAAACCCGACGCTTTTAAATGAAATGGTAGCCAGGAAGCTGGATGCTTGAACGAGTCGCCGGGCAGCGGTATGCCCGATCCGCTTACATGCCGGCACAGCTTGAGAAAAGTGAAGCCGCCGCACGAATAACCTAGGGGTATCCCTGGCGTCGGTAGGTCGTGATACCTATATGGGTCGCGTTGGTTCGATACGCATCTTATAGAATGCGAAAAGGAAAAGGCCAGCTGATTCGGCCGCGTCCGTTTCCTGTCAACCCTTTCTACCCTTGGAAAACAATGCTCTCATCCCAGCTTGAGACGGTTACGTTCCCCGCAGCCCGCAACCGCTTCCTTGCTTCTCTACCGCAGGAAACTCAGGAGCGGCTGGCGCCTTGCCTCAGCCGCGTCAATCTTCCGCATGGCGCACGCATGGTGGAACCAAACCAAAGCAACCGGTGGGTGTACTTCCCGGAGCGCGGTATGGCATCGGTGACCAGCGCGGACCGCTCGGGCACCTCCATCGAGGTGGGCATAATCGGCCGCGAGGGCATTGTGGGCGTCCACACGCTTTTGGGGCAGCGCCGAACCCAAAACAGCATCATCATGCAAGTGCCTGGGGAGGCTTACCGGGTGCCGGTGGAGGTGCTTGCACCCATGCTGCAGGAGTTGCCGGCTTTTTCACGCGCCCTGCACACCTTTGTGTACGTGCTGCTGGAACAAACGACGCAGCTGGTTTTGTGCAACCGCCTCCATGAGCTTGAAGCGCGCTTGGCGCGCTGGCTCCTGATGACGTGCGACATGGTGGAGTCGCGCACGCTCAATCTTACGCAAGAGTTCTTGGCGGAGATGCTGGGCGTCGGACGACCGACGGTGACGATTTCCGCAGGCATCCTCCAGCGTGCGGGCGCGATCTCGTACAGCCGCGGCTTGGTGGAAGTGATTAATCCGGAACTGCTGAAACAGTCGGCCTGCGAGTGCTACGGCATCATCCGGGACACCTACAAGCGGGCCTACGCACTCCCCAACTGAGCAAGCGTCAAGCGGCGGCGGAGCACACCGAGCATCGCGGATTTCAGAAGGTGTTCCAGCTCGGGATCGTAACGGTAGCCTTCATCGCGCATGAAGGCGTGAGCGCCGTTGACTTCGATCCATTGGTAATCCGCCCCAACCTCGTCTAGGCGGGCCTGGATCTTGCGGCGGCCCTCAAGCGGAACGTGCGGGTCCTGGCGGCCCCAAATGTGGAGCAGTTCGCCTTTGATTTCTCCGGCGCGGGCGAGGGAGTCGTCCTGCTTGCCCGCGCCCAAACTGCCGGAGTGGAGGTCGGTCGCGTAAAAGCAGACCGCGGCGCGCACCGCCTCATTCATGGCCGCTCGAAAGGCGAGGTGGCCGCCGAGGCAGATACCGACCGTGCCGAGCCTGCCGTCGCACTGCTCCATGCCGGCCATGTGCTTGAGCAGTGAGCGCGCGTCGTCATCGTAGGCGGCCAGCTCCTTCGTGTATTTGTCGTGGTTGCCCTTGTCCGAACCGGCTTGGTCATAGGCGAGCACGGTGCCCGCGGACTCAAGCTCGTGGTACACCTCCGGAACAGCGACGAGAAAGCCGTGGCCGGCCAGGAAGCCGGCGAAGCGCCGGATGGGGCCGGTCATCTGAAAGATTTCCGAGTAGAGGATCACCCCGGGCCAACGGCCTTCCGCCGCGGGACGAAAGAAATAGGTGCGCATAGGGCCGTTGGCTGTGGGAACATCGACAATCAGGTCGTCCTTGAAAATCATGTCCGCTCCATGTGCAGGGCGCGCCGTCCGATGTCGCGGCGATACTGCATGCCTTCGAAGTGGATGCGTCCAAGGGCATTGTAGGCTTGGGCAAGCGCTTGCGGCAGGGCTTCCGCGGCGGCGCAAACATTTAGGATACGGCCGCCGGCAGTGCGGTAATCCCCGTCGATGCGGACGGTACCGGCATGAAATACCTGGATGCCGTCAAGGGTTTTGGCTTCGGCGAGGCCGGTGATCGTATCGCCCGCACGGGGCTTGCCGGGGTAGCCCTCAGCAGCAGCCACGACGCAGGCGGAAGCGCCGGGACGCCAGCGCAGCTCCGTGTCGCTGAGGCGGCCTTCCACGGCGGCCTCCATGGCCTCGAACAGGTCGGAGTCAAGCCGCATCAGCAGGGCCTGAGTTTCGGGGTCGCCGAAGCGGGTGTTGTATTCAAGCACGACCGGGCCGCGGGCGGTCATCATCAGGCCGATAAACAGCACCCCGACAAATGGGGTTGATTCAGCGGACATGCCGTCGACGGTGGGTTGCGCGATGTGCCTCAGCAGCCAATCGCGCATCGCGGGCGCGAGCATCGAGTCGGTCGAGTAAGCGCCCATGCCGCCGGTATTCAGGCCGGTGTCGCCGTCGCCGATCCGTTTGTGGTCCTGCGCGAAGGGGAGCGGGGCAATGTGCACCCCGTCAGTCATGAGCAAGAAGGAAAGCTCCTCACCCTCAAGCTTTTCCTCAATGACGATGACCGGGCTGGGAGTGCCCAGCAGCGCACCGGTCAACAAGCCCGCGGCGGCCTGCTCGGCGTCCCGATGGTTGGGGCAGATCAGGACGCCCTTGCCTGCGTGCAGGCCGTCGGCCTTGACCACGACAGGCCTGCCGGCGAACAGTTCCAATGCCTCACGCGCTTCCCCGACCGATGCGCAGACCGCGTACTCAGCCGTGGGAATGGCGTGGCGCTGCATGAAGCGCTTGGCGAAAGCCTTGCTGGACTCGAGCGCGGCGGCGGCGCGGGTGGGGCCGAACACGCGCAGGCCGCGGGCCTGGAGCGCATCGGCAAGGCCGAGAGCCAGCGGCACTTCAGGGCCGATCACGGTAAGCCCGGGCTGCTCCGAGGAGGCGACCTGCACCATGACGTCGAGGTCGGAGGCGTCGACTGGAATGCACCGGGCAAGGCTTGCGATGCCGCCGTTGCCGGGAGCGCATACGACCTCGCCGACGCGGGGCGAGCGGCGGAGCGCCCAGCATAAGGCGTGTTCACGCCCGCCGCCGCCGATGACGAGGACTTTTTCTCGATTCATCTTGCCTTCAGGCTAGCGCATCCACAGCGTGGCTGCCCTCGCTGAGCTCACGCGGGTTACTTTTGTATGTTCCGAGGCGATTGCGTGCTCCGTCCATGTTGCTTTGTGATCAAATATATGCATCCGCTAGGCTCGTAGGCGAGCACTATAAGCCTCCTCTGGGGGCTTTTTATCTTTCCGAGGCGCATGAAGATTGCTGTTCTTATCGACGGCGGCTTTTTACGGGTCGTGACTCGTAAAGCAAACCGCCGGTACGATCCCGACTTCATCGAGCGCTTCGCTCATGCTTGTAAGGCCGATGAGGAGAAAACTCAGCGCATCCTCTACTACGATTGCCCTCCGTTTGCAGGGACGGTGACGCTGCCCGTTTCAGGTCAGGAAAAGACTTTTGAGTCCAACAATGCCTGGCTGAACGCTCTTTCTTACAAAGATCTTTTCGCGGTTTTGTTCTCAGGAAAAAACCGAACCCGAAGCAGGCTCCGCCTTGGCGCAATGAGTTCTCGGACGATGGTTTTAAGCCTGAATTTGAACAGAAGGGTGTAGATATGCGCATCGGTTTAGATGTGGCTGCTTATGCAGCTAATCTGTCGGTCGAGCGCATTGTTCTCGTGACCGCGGATACCGATTGCGTGCCTGCCCTGAAATACGGACGGAAAGCTGGTCTGCAAACCGTCTTGGTTCAGCCCGGCGGTCACCGTCTCGCGCCTGAACTCCTTGCTCACGCGGACTACACGCGTTCTGTCGAACTCACCTGAGTACATCACGCCAGCGCCAAGGGGACGGCTTCTTCCCAGCGGTCTTGGGCTTTCAGGATGAGTTCGACGACTTCGCGGGCGGAGCCTTTGCCGGCCGGGCGCTTGGTCACGTAATGGCAGACCCGCTGGAGCTCCGGCGCGCCGTCGCGGACTGAGACAGCAAGGCCGGCACGCTCGGCGAGCGGGATGTCCGGGAGGTCGTCGCCCATCCAGCAGACCTCCTCGGCGGCGACCTGTGCCTTGGCGAGGATCTCCTCGAAAGCGATGGTTTTCTTAGGCTGGCCCAGGTACACGAAGTCCACTTTCATCTCCTGGGCGCGGCGCAGGACGGCGGGCGAGCGGCGGCCGGTGATGAAGCCGGTTTTGATCCCCATGGTGTGGGCGAGCGAAAGACCCTGGCCGTCCTGCGCGTCGAATACTTTCATTTCCTGGACGATGCCCGAACCGGAGTCGTCAGTGGCAGCGATGAGGCAGACGCCGCCGTCGGTGATCGTGCCGTCGACATCCATAAGAAAGACCTTGATCTTGCGCGCGCGGGCGAGGACTTCCGGGCTCGCCGGCTGCTCTGTTGCGGTCATACAGGCCATAGTACCTGCCTTCATCCATGCTCGGAATAAAGCATTCCCCGCGGGGAAGTTGAATCCGCCCTGGATGCAGAGGCGGGTGCGATGCGCGGCTGTTCGTGGGCCGGCATTGCTGCTGAGGCAGGTGTTGACAGGCGCGGATGGCGGACGTTTCCAACCTGGATATACAAGCACTACAATAAAGGCCGCTCATGGCTCGCTCACCCCTTCCTTACCCTTTGCTGAAGCGGTTCCGCCGCGGACGGCCTGACCGCGGGCGCTGACCATATCTACGCCCGTCTACCCCAGGCCCGCCCATTCAGCATAAGGAATTGTCATGAATTGCTATAACAGCTTCGGCGCGCGCGCCGCGCTCCGCTCCGGCGACCGCGGCTATACCATCTACCGCCTCGACGCACTCGGCTCCGATCTGCGGACGCTGCCGTGGTGCTTGAAGATCCTGCTTGAAAACCTGCTGCGCCGCGAGGACGGCGTTGCGGTGACCGCCGAAGACATCCGCTTCCTGGCCAACTGGGACGCGGCGGCGGCGCCTTCGCGGGAGATCGCGTTTATGCCGGCGCGGGTGCTGATGCAGGACTTCACGGGTGTACCGGCGATTGTGGACCTGGCCGCGATGCGCGACGCCATGCGCAAGCTGGGGGGCGACCCGCAGCGGATCAACCCGCTGCAGCCGGCGGAGTTGGTGATTGACCACTCAGTACAGGTGGACGAGTACGGCTCACCGGATGCGTATCAGCTCAACTCGCTGCTGGAGGTGGAGCGCAACCGGGAGCGGTACGCGTTTCTGAAGTGGGGGCAGACGGCGTTCCGCAACTTCTCAGCGGTGCCGCCGGGCATGGGAATTTGCCACCAAGTGAACTTGGAGCACCTGGCGCGCTGCGTATTTACCACCGAAGCGGACGGCGAGCTGCTGGCGTATCCCGACACGCTGGTGGGGACCGACTCGCACACGACCATGATCAACGGCCTGGGCGTGCTGGGCTGGGGCGTGGGCGGGATCGAGGCCGAGGCCGCCATGCTGGGGCAGCCCGTGTCC
>CAXTSB010000140.1:0-7483 GCA_964246845.1 uncultured Acidobacteriaceae bacterium | reverse complement strand
GCGATATACTCGACCTAGAAATTAAGCAGCGAGGCGCCCATGGCGACACCCACTCTCGTCTCCCTCGAAGAATATCTGAGAACTGATTACCGGCCCGATGTTGAGTATATTGACGGCGAGCTGCGGCCCAAGCATCGCAATCTGGAGGACTATCCCGTGGTCATGTGGGCCCATGTACGCCTCCAATCCTTGCTGTGTTCTTGGTTCGATCAGCACGAGGACGAGTGGGGCATTATCGGCGGCCCGGACGCGCGTACCCAGGTCGCGGAAGGGCGGGTGCGGCTTCCGGATATCGTCATGATCCCGTCCGGCGACTCACCCGAGGTTCTGGTCGACGCGCCCCTGCTCGTCATTGAGATCGTCTCTCCAAGCAACACTTATCACGAGATTCATGAGCGTATGCGTGATTATGCGGCGATGGGTGTTCCAAATCTGTGGATCATCGACCCGCAAATGCGGGTGGCTCGCGAAAGGCGGGGAGATGCTTGGGTCGATGTCGCCCGGCTGACCGTACCCAACAGCCCGATTTATGTGGACGTGACGGCTCTCTTCAAGCGCTTGGATCGTTATAAGATTCGGAGTTGAATGGTCCGCTCACCATCCGGGAACCTTCTTGGCGCTACTGGTGTACTCCTGATGTGTGCGTTCTGGATTTGCATGCGATATGACCCTGCGCCCACAAACGTCTACGCTCTCTTGATCGCGATTCCACTTACAGTAGTTTTGGCGCTGCTCTTGATTATCCTGGCTGCTGTTCGCGGAACAAGATGGTGGTGATTGGCCATGCTCTTGCCACTCTCCGGAGTTGCCGCTGTTCTCTCCGCTGCGGGTTAGCGGCTGCGCACTGGTGTAGAAGCTAGGTTCACCAAGGTCAACAGTATCGGCAGCCCGCCGCACGAATGCTTGGCGCGCAGTAAGCAATGCCAGCCGTGTCCCGATTTAGACCTGAAATTACCGGCTCGCCTCCAGCATCTGCTCCGCGTGCCGGCGGCTTGTTTCGGTTACAGTCGCTCCGGAGATCATCCGCGCCAGCTCTTCGGTCCTGTCTTCCAGATCCATCAGCCGTACGCTGGTCGCGGTGCGCGAGGCCCGCTCCCGCTTTTCGATCAGGAAATGCTGGTCGGCGAAGGCCGCGATCTGCGCCAGGTGAGTCACGCACAGCACCTGCTGCGTGCGCGACAGCGCCTTCAACTTCTGCCCGACCGCCTCGGCCGCGCGGCCGCCGATCCCGATGTCGATTTCATCGAACACCAGCGTGCGCGGCGCCTGCGTTTTGCGCCGGCCGCGCGCTTGCGCGCCTTCTTCCACGCTGACCTTAAGCGCCAGCAAAACACGCGACATTTCGCCGCCCGAGGCTACCTCGTCCAGCGGCTTCAGCGGTTCGCCCGCGTTGGTCGCGATGCGGCAGGCGATCAAATCCCACCCGTGCGCTGCCCAGCAGGTCTGGTCAGTTTGCGGGTTGGGCCGCGCGGCGACACGCACCTCGAACCGCACACGCATGGCAAGGTCGTTGATCTGCTTTTCAGCCAGACGGCCGAGCTTTGCGGCAGCTTCGGCACGGGCAGCGGAAAGCTCCTGAGCGGCGGCGGCGTAGCTTCTTTCAGCAGCAGCCAACTCCGCCCGCAGGCCCTTCACGATCTCATCCCGATTCTCAATCTCCGCGATCTTCGCCGCGACGCTTTCCCCGTAGGCAATCACCTCCGCCAAGGTCGCGCCGTATTTACGCTTCAAGCGTTCCAGAGCCGCCAGCCGGTCCTCAATCTCTTCCAAACGGTCGGGCGAGGCCTGCACGGTTTCGGCGTAGTCGCGTACGACGGCTGAAACATCGCCCACCGCGGCGCGAGCCTCCACCAGCTGCGAAACCTGCTCCGCGAAACGCCCGTCGTAGCGCGCCAGCTCTTCCACCTGTTTGAGAGCAGCCGCGAGCGCCGCTTCCGCCGAAGCGGAGCCTTCATACAGCAGCTCGTGCGCGCTCATGGAGCAGGCAAGCAGCTTTTCAGAGTTCGCGAGCACACGACGCTCGGTTTCAAGCGCCGCGTCTTCGTCCGCCATCGGCGAGGTCGAGCTGATCTCCTTGTGCTGGAACAGCCACAGGTCGAGCGCGCGCAAGCGGTCCTGCTCCTCCTGCTCCAGCTCCCGCAGACGGGCCTGTACCGCGCGCCAGTGCCGGTAGGCTGCGCCCACCGCCTCGGTCGAAAGCCCGGCGAAGCGGTCGAGCAGCCCGCGCTGCTGCGCCTCGTCAAAGTCGCCCCCGGTCTCGGACTGCGCGTGCACCAGCGCCAGCTCCGGCGCGAGCTGCCGCAAAACCCCCACCGTGGCCGGCTGGTTGTTGACGAAAACACGCCCCTTGCCGCTCGCCAGCACTTCGCGCCGCAGGATCACCTCAGACCCGTGCGGATCAAGCCCATTTTCCTCAAGCAGCGCGTCCGCTCCCGGCGTGCTTTCGAAAACGCAGGCTACAACCGCCTTGTCCGCCCCGTGCCGCACGATGTCGCTTGACGCTTTCTGCCCCATCAGCAGCGCGAGCGCATCCACCAGAATCGACTTGCCCGCGCCGGTTTCGCCCGTCAGCAGGTTGAGCCCCGGGCCGAACGTCGCGATCGCGTGGTCGATAACGGCGTAGTTCTCCGCGCGCAGCTCGAGCAGCATAGGGTGAGCATAGCAGTCTTCGCACCTTGTTCGCCCCTGCCGACGGTAACCAGTTGCCCACCCTCCTTATCGGCACCGGCCGGCTTTCTTATAAAAAAGTTTTCGGCCCGCATTGGCCCGGCACTTCCAAATCGGAACAGCGGTGCCGTTTTGGGAACGGCGGCTCCTTTGCCGACCTATGATAGAGCGTTCTTCTTGCGAAATGCGGTACCTTGAAGCTGAGCGCCTCCGCATGAACCTTTTTCTGCTGCTCCAATCCGACGCCGCCGATCCAAACGCCGCGCCGTCCCCGCCGGTTGAACACGGGGTTTCCGCCGTCCTAAGCCTTCTCCAGAACTCGGGCCCGGTCGCACTAGCGGTGCTGGCGCTGCTGCTCGCCGCCAGTCTCTACTCCTGGCTGATCATCTTCGCCAAGCTCGGCACTTTCGGACGGGCGCGCCGGCAGAGTGTCAAGTTTCTCCGCGCATTCCGCAAGGCCGTGCGCTTGCAGGAGATCGCGACGGTGAGCGAGCAGTACAAGCCTTCGCCGCTCGTGCTGGTTTTCGACGAGGTGTATGAAACCTATCGCCGCCAAACCGGCGGGGGCGGGCCGCCGCGCAATATCACCGCGCTCGAACGCTCGGCGCAGACCGCCTCCTCCGAATCGCTCACCGCGCTCGAACACCGCCTGACCTGGCTCGCGACCATCGGCGCGATCTCGCCGTTTATCGGCTTGTTCGGGACGGTGATCGGCATCGTGGATGCTTTTCACGGCCTGGGAACCGCGGGCGCAGCGACCTTGCGCGCGGTTGCGCCCGGAGTCTCCGAGGCGCTGATCACCACAGCCGCTGGGCTTCTGGTCGCCATTCCGGCGGTGGTGGCCTACAACCAGTTCACCGCGCGCTGCCGGGAGTTTGGGGCGCGCAACGACGATTTCGCCCGCGAACTGCTGAACTCGCTTGAGGAAGTGCAAGTGCGGGGCGGCATGGATCCCCGCCAAGTCGATCTGCGGCAGCAAGAGGCTGCGGGAGAGGCCGGCCGTGGCGTTCACAACTAGGGAGGGCCACACCCAAACCGCGCTCGCGGAGATCAACATCACCCCGCTGGTCGATGTGGTTCTGGTGCTGCTGGTGATCTTTATGCTGACCGCGCCGGTGCTGCAATCGGGCATCGAGGTGGCGGTGCCGAAAACGAAAACCGTCCGCGAGGTCACCCAGCAGCGGGCGGTGGTGACCATTGATCGGCAGCAGAATGTCTTCCTCGGCGATACGCCGGTCAACCTGGCGGACCTGCCCGCGAAGCTTCGGAGCCCCGACCCGTCGCAACAGGTCATCTATTTGCGGGCGGATGAAAAGGTGCCGTTCGGGGCTTTCGCATCGGTGATGGACGCGGTGAAGCAGGCCGGGATCACCAACATCAGCATCGTGACCCAGCCGCTGCGAGCGAAGTAAGTATCTGACAGCAAGAAACAATATTGTTCAACCCGATCCGGCTGCTGCCGGCAGGCATTCCGTAGCCAAGCGAAATGAGAATGGGCAAGTCACCGGCTACACTACTTTCGACGGCTCTGGGAATGAAATAGCCGTGTTCGCAGGTCAGGCAAGCCGCACGGCGGCGTCCAACCGCCCTTGATCAAGGAGCCGGTGGAAGGCAAAGGACCGGGCAGCCCCGCCAACCGCGCTCGGCCCGCCAGGCCGGAGGAGATGCCGCAATGAGCCTTACTTCGCTTCGAAACGACAGCTTAGTGCGGCACCTTCGCGAGTTGCATCGTGCCGCCGACACTACCTCGTTTCATGTGTTGGATTTCGCGTCGGCGTTCGGCAGTCCGCTGGAAGCATTGGTGTACAGCCGCTTGTTCTGGCCGGATTTTCTTGAGATAGAGGGTGCTGTCGTGCCTGCGGTGCTGCATGAATCGGAGCAGGATCTTTCGCGCATTCACGAGATGCTTGCGCTGGGTTCAACACCCGCGCAAGTTGAACAAGCATTGAACCGCTTCGAGATTCCTTCTGACTTCTTCGCATCGCACCGCCAGCCAACCACGGACGAGGAGAACCTTGAGCTCGCCGAGAGATTGGCTCAGACCTGGCGAGCGCGTCTTTCGCAACTCTTTCCTGATCAAACCTTTCATGTCGCGGTGGAAACAGCTCCGGATGAACAGCCTACGTTGACTTTCTTCCAGTGCGGGTACAGGCAGTAGTCGACAGGTAAAATTAAGCTGGGTGCAAAAGCGATGGCTTACTCGAACCCCCAATTGGAACCCGAGCCGCTCGGGAAACCCGCGCTCGGCGCCGTCGCGCTCCACATCGGCATCTTCGGCTCACTCGCGCTGTTGTCCGTCCTGCACATCCACGGCAAGGCTTGGGGCGACCGCACGGACACCGCGGGCGCGATCCAGGCGACGATGGTCGCCTCCGCCCCATCCATCCCGCTTCCGACCGAGCAGACCCCGACCAAGGAAGTGCTCGCGACCGAAACGCCCAGCCCGGCCCCGGCCTTGCCCGCGCCGCAGGCTTTCAAAGCCGACCCGCAGGACGCGATCCCAATTCCCGACAAGCAGGCCGCGCGCATCCAGCCTAAAAAGCAGGTTGAACAGCCGAAGCCGCAGCCGGTCCAGCATGTGCCGCTGCTTTCGCCCGCGCAGGCCCGCGCGCTCCAGCAGCAGCCGCAGCACCGGGCCAACTTCGGCGAGGCCGCGCCGGCGGCCATTCCGCGCTCCACCGCGCAGGCCGCCCCTTCGACGCAGGTCAACGTGCAGGGCGGCAACTTCGGGGCCATGTTCCCCTGGTACGTGGACCTGATCAAGCGCAGAACCGCGAGCAATTGGTACAAGCAGGAGGTGGACCCGAGTACGGCGAACGGCGCGCGGGTGTACCTGACATTCACGATCAACCGCGGCGGCTCGCCCTCGAATGTGCAGGTTGAGCGCTCCAGCGGCTCGCCCACGCTCGACTCTTCCTGCATCCGCGCCGTGCAGCGCACCGAAACTTATGGGCCGCTCCCTAGTGGCTATACCGGTTCCACCCTGCTGGTGCAGTACTTCTGCGAGCAGTCCAGACTTTAGACTGCTTGTGACGACGATGAAGCTTTCTCCAATCTTCGGTATCCTGCTGCTCCCCGCTGCTCTCCACGCGCAGGACTGGGTGCGCACCGGCACAAACCTGGGCGCGGCCCGTATCCGCATCGCCGCCGCGAACTTCAAGCCGGGGGCGGGCGACGTCGCGGGTTTGAAGGGCACCTTCGACGCGACGCTGTATGCGGACCTCGAAAACGCGGGCATCTTCGACGTCGTTTCGAAATCGCTGACCCCGCCCACACTGCCCGGAACACAGCAGGAGGTGCAGCTCGCGAGCTTCTCGGCGGCCCCGGCCAACGCGGAAATGCTGGCGTTCGGCACCTTCGGCGAGAGCGGCGGGCAGCTCGCCGTCACCGGCTTCCTGGACGACACCAAGAACACGCAAGCGCCGCAAGTCTTGGGCAAGCAGTACACCGAGGCCGCGACCCCGGCGGGCGCGCGCCATGTCGCGCACCGGTTCGCCGATGAGATCATCGAGCGGCTCGGGGGCGTCCCCGGCATTGCGGAAACCACAATCTACTACGTGTCCGGACGCACCGGCGGTCTGAACGGCGGAACGAAAGAGATTTACGCCATGGACTATGACGGCGAGAATCCGCGCGCCGTCACGCACCTCGGCACCATCTCGCTGTCGCCGCACCCTTCGCCGGACGGTGCGCGCGTCCTGTTCTCCTCGCTCGGCAAAACCGGGTGGTCGCTGCGCGAGTTTTCGCTCGACCTGAACCGTCCCGTGGCATTTACCTCGCCGGGCGGCACGACGTTGTCCCCGGCCTGGGCGTCAAGCGGCGCGCGCGTGGCATTCTCGTCCGACCGCTCGGGCGGCGACTCGGAAATCTATGTCGCCGACGCGAACGGCGCGGGCGCGCAGCGCGTGACCAGCTTTCACGGACCCGATGTGTCGCCTTGCTGGAACCCGAAGACCAACTCCCAAATCGCCTGGGTGAGCGGCCGTTCGGGCCTGCCGCAGATTTACATCATGGACTCGGACGGTGCGAACGTGCAGCGGATGACCGATGGGGGCTACGCGACTTCGCCGTCCTGGTCGCCGAATGGGCAGTTTCTCGCCTTGGCCTGGAATCGCAAGTACGGCCCCGGCGCGCCCGGCGGGCAGGACATTTACATTATGGACATCGCGTCGAAGCGGTGGATTCAGCTCACGCACGACGCGGGCCGCAATGACTTCCCCACCTGGTCTCCCGACGGCCGCCATATCGCTTTCCAACGAGAAGGCGGGGGCGGCATGCAGATTTGGACCATGCTCGCCGACGGCACCGAGCAGCACCCGCTTACCCACGGCGGCTCGTTTTCGCAGCCGAACTGGAGCTTGAAGTAACTTCCCGCTGCGTTACCATTATTGAGAGCTTTTGCTAGGAGCGCCCCTTTGCCGACTCAACTTCGCACCTCCATGCGCGTCCCGTTTCTCGGTTGCGCGGCGCTGATCCTTGCCGCCGGCTGCCATAAGAAAGCCGCGCCGCCCCCGCCGCCTCCGCCGACCCAAGCCGCGGCCGCGCCCACCGCCGACATTACCGCGACCCCGACTTCCATCAATGCGGGCGACTCGACGGTGCTGACCTGGCACACCTCTGGCGCGACCGATGTTTCCATTGAGGGCTTGGGCGCGGTCGCCACCGCGGGCACGCAGAGCGTCAAGCCCGCCGCCTCGACCAACTACCATCTGATCGCCCGCGGCGACGGCGGCTCGGCCGCCGCGACCGCGCGCGTCACGGTCGGGGCTGCCGCGCCGCCGCCCGCGCCGAGCAATATCACTGCGTCCGCCGGGGG
>CAXTSB010000139.1:4326-7622 GCA_964246845.1 uncultured Acidobacteriaceae bacterium | reverse complement strand
GTCTACGCCGACCGCTGGTTCGAATCCGACGAAGACCACGAGTATGCCGAAGATGCCATGCGCCGCATGGACTGTCTGACGTTTCGCGATCGCCTCTTCGCCACATTGAGCGGCGGTGAGCAGCAGCGCGGCGGCCGCCGCGGACTGCGCGCGCGCCGGGCGGAGCGATGCCAGCGCATGGCGCACGGCGGACGGAGCGGCTGCTGGGGGCATCGCGCTCGATTCTACGGGAATGGCTTTCGCCTGGGATTGCCCCTCGGGAGAACCGCGGTTATTCCGGTGGTCCCCCGATGCGTGCGGATTCTTTTAAGTTGCCTCTTGACAGCCAAGCTCCTGAAGTTCATCCTTTCCCTGCGGTCGCTTCACGGTTGAAAGAGCGCGAAAGCGCCAAGGCTTGAGAGCAGGATCACCCGGATTCCCCCGGCTTGCGTACGCTTCGCCATTTCAGTGTGAGGAATGTCGTTATAAGCAAGTTGTCCGCCCCCCCTTCCGCCGCGCGCGCTCGGGCTTGCAATGCTGGCCGCTGGCGCCGCCTGGTCTGTAACTTCCGCTGACGCACAAAGCTTCACTCCTAGCCCGCCTTCGCTGCGCACCGGCCCAAGGCCGCTTTCGGCTCAGCAGATGCAAGCCGTACAAAGCCTGACAGCCGCGCAAAAGCAGTCCTATCTATCCCGCGTGCAACCCACACTTGCAAATTTGAGAAGTCAGGCCGCGAGTTACAAGCATACCGCAGCCCCCGCATGGCAAGATGTAATCGCGCACAGGGTGCCGAGCACAGCCGGGCAGTCCAGCAGCGCTGTTGCCAGTGCAAACCTTGTCTTCACAAACATCAATGGCGGTTCCATCACGGTAGGCACGGCCGCTGTCACAGCAGCGACACCCGCGGCTACAGCTCAGCCCAGCTTGAAGCCGCCCTGCTGTTCACCGGTCCAACCTATTCCGAACGGCGATCCCGACGGCGACGGCCTCCTCGATTCTTTTGAAAACAACATCGCGGAGGGCTTTAAGCCGGTTTACGGGGTCTCCAGCGGGGAGCGGCAGCTTTGCTTCGCAATCCACAAATCTGGGCGAGCCGGGCCATCCTTACCCAGGCCACGGTTTCATCCAGGATGACTCTGCCCGTGCGCTCTACTTTACGGATAAGTTGATCAACCCGATTTTTTAACTGCGAAAAGCTTCCGGGCGGAGTAGCCATCCGCTTGGAAGCTGTTAAGGAAGCACTGTATATGTTGAAGAACGTCTCCGCACTGCTGATTTTTCCCAGTGCTTGCAAGCGTCCGCGGCGTCTGCACAGACGCTGAGGAATCATGCAAACAGTACTGCTCATTTCGGACCTGCCGCATTCACATGGTTACAAGAGCAAAACGGTATCGGGCAGGAGCAGGATAGGCGTTCAGCAGATCTACGTCCCGATCGCTCGAACCTGTTCCAGGAGCACGGAAGAACGACTGTTCGTCTCCTGCATGCGGGTGCTGCTTCCGACTCTTCACCTCAGATAACCGCGGGTAATCCGGGGCCGAGCCGGCCTCGAAAGAATCACCATCTCAGGAAAACCTTGATCATCGTGGGTGCGGTGCTTGCATTCACTTTTACATCAAGCCTGCTCGCGAAAGGGTAATGCCCGATCCGCGCAGGCATGCAGGGGCAACAAAAGTGTGGAATCTGATCCGTCTCATTGGAAGCACGGCCATGCTCATCCCAGCGTTTGAATGCGGCACTTCGTCGCGCATGCAGACAGGCAGCGCCGGCGCCCAGCCCTCGCCCGCGCCGCAAACCTGCGGCGCAACAATCACAGGCGTACTGCATGACTCGCTGACCGGTACAGCAGTTGCGGACGGAATCGTTGCCGCTGAAACCGGGCAGCGAGAATTCCCGAGCAGTCCGGTTGTCAATTTCAGCCAAGCCGCACAAACCCGGAGCGATGCAACAGGAGCGTTCAAGCTATGCGTACCGCAGAGTGCTGTCTCCGCAGCGGGCTCAGCCTTCCCGATCCTCGTCACGGCTGTCGCAGCGGCGGTGGACGGCTCCATCTATCCTGCGTCCATTGCAGCCGTCACGAAAACCACGGACCTTGGCTTTGTGGTGCTGGGCGGCTGCGATGTCGCTTGCGGCATCTTCGACGGCCAGCAGCAGAGTACACAGGGCGCGGTGATTGAGGGCACGATTACGAGTGCGCCGGGTGCTGTCGCCGGCACCGTCGCGGCAGAGTTCGCCATCGCCGCAATGAACGGTTCGCGCGACCTTTGGGCAGTAGCGATCCCGGGTCTCGGCGCGGGAGAGAGCGGCGCGTTCCAAACCGCGGCAGCACCGGGCTCCGCGGGCCCTTGCGCTTCCTATAAATTTACTTTGCCCGTACTCCAGTCGCGAGTGCGGACGGCCAGTGGAGAGTCGCAGATCCGGGGCGCGGCCGGCTACTTGATTCAAGCCGTATTAGGTACGCAATCACACTGCCGCGCCTCTTTCAACACAGCCACGGAGCAAGCTGGGGGTGGACCGCTCCTCACTGCACCCGGAGCTGCTCTGACCGCGATGCCTGTCGCCTTTACAACTGCTCCTAGAATTCGCTCTGCGGAAAAGGCCGGCCTAGAACCGCCACCATCCCGTCGGAAACACCCAGCCCTTTTCCGCACGCAGCAGTACGACGACCAGAATGACTCCGGCCAGCAGCAGCAATCCCACGCCCTGGCGTCGCCGTGCAAGCGCCGCGGGCCGCTCGCCGCTCACCGTATCCCCGCGTTGTCGTTGTACAGGAAGTAAAACCTGAGTTCCAAAAAGGGACCCTTGAAGTTTTTGGGCAGCGGCGGAAACGGTGCGGCTCCGGTGATGCCGCCCCATGCGGCCCGGTCGAGCGAAACGTCTCCGGACGGGCCTTCCAGCTTCATCTCGGCTACAGACCCATCCTGCAAGATCTTGAAGCGGATCAGCACCCGGCCTTGTTTTTGGATCGGCGGCCGCGCGACCTCCGGGATGATAGGGTACCAGGACCGCTTGGTGTCGTAGATCACGCGCTGGATGTAGGGGCCGAAGTCAACCCCGAGCGTATCGGACAGTACATCGACCGCGCCCTGGTTGCCGCCGTGCTGCACCGGCGCGTTTGCGCCCGCGTCGCCGCCGCTTTGCCCGGGCGAGCGCGCATCGCGCGCGGCTTGCTGTACATTCTCCCGCGGCGAGGTGGTCGCGAAATTCGGCTTCGTGGGCTGCACTTTCGGTGCTTCCGTCTGCGCGTTTTGGGCGGGAGGCACGGGCGGCGGTGCGGGTGCGGCTGCGCTGCGCGCTGACCGGGCGGGCGCGCGGCA
>CAXTSB010000139.1:0-4316 GCA_964246845.1 uncultured Acidobacteriaceae bacterium | reverse complement strand
GGCGCGGTTTGCGGCGGCGCGGGCGCGGGTTTGGGTGCAGGCTGGGCTTTCGGAGCCTGCGGCAAGGGCGGCCCGGCCCGTCGCATCCGCTCCAGTTCCTCCAAAGTTTTCGGGTCGGGAACCGGTTTGGGCGACTGCTGCCGCCGGTCTTTGTCGCTCAGCGGCGCGGGCTTTTCCGGCTTCAACTGCTTGAGCGCGTCCGGCGGCAGGTCCAGCACCGTCAGCGGCTTTTCCTTGTCGTGCAGCGATGCTTCACGCACCTTCACATGCCAGATGTATTTCGGTGCGAACACCAGGTACCCGAACAGGAGCAGGTGCAGGATCAGCGCGATCCAAATCTTCTCCCGCAGTGATACCCGGGCCCGCTCATCCTCGAGCTCGTCGATGATGTGGACCAGGTCATAGCCTTCCATCGCTTCGTAATCAGGCCGGGCGCGCCCGCGTTTGCGGAACGGCGGCGGGGGAGCCTGCGGAGGCGGCGGCAGCGGCGCTTCGGTGGTCGGCATAGGGGTGAGGACCATCCCGCTCCGGACGGGACGCTCTATTCTCTCACTGTTCCATAGCGGTTGGCCGCAACCTCGGCCTTGCTCGGCTGTGCCCGGCGGGTATCTTTCGGTGCGCCTTTCAAATTGTCAAAGAACCGACCGGCCATGGGCCGCGCCGGCGTGCTCCGCACCCGCACGCAACCGGCAGCGTCCATGTAGGAACGCCGATGAGGACGCCGGTACAATCGGTTTGTGACCGCCGCCGTCCTCACCATCAGCGACCGCTGCTTCAAAGGCGAGCGCGAAGACCTTTCCGGCCCTGCCGCGGCAGCGCTGCTTGCCGATGCGGGTTTTTCCGCCCCGTTCCGGCGAATCCTGCCGGACGAACAGGATCTGATTGAGCAGGCCTTGCGCGAGGCGGCGCAAGCTTTTCCGCTCATCCTGACTACCGGCGGTACCGGGCTTACAGTACGGGATGTCACCCCCGAAGCGACCCGGCGAGTTTGCGAGCGCCTGCTGGACGGGCTGCCTGAGCGCATGCGCGCCGAGGGCCTGCGTGAAACTCCTTTTGCCGTCCTTTCCCGCGGCGTGGCCGGAACCCTCGGCCGTTCGCTGATCGTGAACCTTCCCGGCGCTCCCGCCGGTGCCGTTACGTCACTCCGAGCGGTGCTTCCTGTCCTCGGCCATGCCCTCCAGCTCTTGCGCGACCCCAACGCTCCACACTCCCTTCTATCGGCACAATCGCCGGATTCGTTCAGCCCTCCAGGCGAAAAAACCGAGAAAAAGTTTTGAAGCACCTCTTCGCGCTCCTGTCCCATTGGACAGTCCTGCTACTTGCCTTTTTGAAGCCCTGGGGCATTTGGGGAGCCGGTGCCATCGCGGTTATTGACTCGTCCACGATTCCCGTGCCGATGGACCTTCTGCTCGCTTCTTACTATTGGTCCGACCGGCATCACGCGTGGGCCTACGTCCTTATCGGCGCGCTCGGGTCAGCTATAGGCGGGCTGCTTCCGTTCTTGCTGGGCCGCGCCGGCGGCGAACTGTTCCTGCTCAAGCGCATCGACCGCGCCCGCTACGAGCAGCTCCGCAACCGCTTTGAAAAGCAGGAGTTCCTCGCGCTACTCATTCCTTCCTGCCTGCCGCCGCCCACCCCTTGGAAGCCGCTCGTTTTCGCCGCCGGTGTGTTTGAAATGCGCCTCGCCCCTTTTATGCTGGCCGTGTTTTTGGGCCGCTGCATCCGGTTCGGCGTCGCCGCTCTGTTCACCGTCCTGTACGGCCCGCAGTTCATTGCCGAGGGCGGCAGGCTCTTCCACGAGCACGCTCATCTGCTCTTCGGGCTGATCGCTCTCGCTTTGGTGGCGGTTGCCGTTTATGCCCTGCGCAGCGCGTTTGGACGCTGCAAACCCCGCATCCGTGCGGAAGAGTATGAAAACTGACCGCGGTTTCAGCGTCGGCTGAACCGAAGCAAAACTGCCCCGTTGCGGCTCAATTTGCCCTGAATGACCGCCTCGCTTGCCTTTCCGACGTTTGTAAACAATACCGGCGCAAATCCCTTTTCATCCCGCGGCTGAGATGCATTCAGCAGCTCGGATACCTGGTCAGCCGAGGGCGCAGCCGGGCTTCCCATCCGCGTCCATGCCGAGTAGGCATTCCCATGCTGCCCATCGAGCGGCATTTCAGCCACATGAGTAACGGACGGAGGCAGACCTTGCACCTCCACCGCAAACGGCAGTTCCGGCCCGGGCGCGAGCGAGTCGGAGTAATGCCACACCAGCACATCAATTTCGCCCGCGTTTTGCCGCGTTGCCAACGCCCGCACCTCTTCGTGCGGCCCCGGCCCAAGCAGGGCATTTATGGTGGCGGCCCCGGCAACCGGCAACTGCCCGCCGCCGAGCGATCCGAGCAAACGCAGCGCGTTCATCACCGGTTTATCGACGATGCCGCCGCCCGGCAGAGCCGTCGCCAGCTCCCGGAAACCCGCAAACGGCGCCTGCCCCGGAAAGATAAATGCCCAGTTCACTGCGCCTTCCAGCCGTACGTCATACTCCAGTGCCAACGCCAGCGTGCCCGCGGTCGCTTCCAGCACGCTTGCCGCGTAGGCCTCACCGTTGCGGTAGGCGTTCGCCGGGCCGCGGCAGGCAGCGCACCCTTCCGGATCCGATTCCGACAGGATCACCGGCAGATTCTTGAACTCCGATTGGGAAACGATCGCAAACCCATTGCGTATCGCGGACAGCTGATGAGCTATGCCCAGCTCCACATGCGTGTCCGACCCAGGCTCTTTTACCTGCTTGCCGGTGCCGTCCACTAAGTGGGGCGACCCTTTCGGGTGAAAGCTGATGAAGTCCAGCGGCGCATGTTCCTTCGCGCAGTGGGTTAGGAAGTCCTGAAGAAAGGTGTTGTTGCCGTAGGGACCTGTCGTCGCCGGCCCTCCGACCAATGCGCCGGGCACGGCTTTCCGCACGGCCGCGGCCGTGACGTCGTAGAGGTGGAAATACTCCTGCTCCGTTCCATGCCAATAGCTGATGTCGGGTTCATTCCAAATTTCCCACCGCCACCGGCTTACCTGCTCCCCGTACCGCTCCCGCAGGTGCCCCGCCCAGGCGGCTACAAGCGCAGCCCACCTACCGTAGTCCTTGGGCGGATAACTCCAGCCTGTAAATACATCCCCTTTCGGGAAGCTGTGCCGGTAAGGCTCAGGGTGGGTCGACATCGCTTCCGGCATGAATCCGACCTCGACAAACGGCGTCACGCCGGCCTGCACCATGGCGTCGAAGATGCCGTCCGTGAACTCCCAATGGTAGGTCGGCTTGCCGGATGCGTCCTCGGTATAAACGCCGGTCGAGCCCCATTTCAGCCCCGCCGTGCCGTCTCCGCTCGTGAGCAAGTTATGCGGGCGGAAGTAAATCGGCGTTCCCGGGCTCAGCTTCCCCAGCTCACCAAGCAGGGTGCGCCCCGCCGGTGTCGTCAGGTAGTTCGGCTCGTCCGCCCCGAACCAGTTCCATATCGGCCGCCAAGGCGTTTGTGCGCCGTTCAGATCGACTGTTAAGCGCACCGGCTGTTGCGGACGTGCTTGCCGCGGCCAGGCAAGCAGCACACCCCACAGCAGCGCAAAGACCAGGCCCCGAGACGGTCTCATGCACCCACAAGCACGGATGAGGCCCTTCGCCGAAGCCGCGAAACCATGGAAGGGACCGCTCGTCATGGTGCAAGAATCCTCTACACGTGGAGTTACATGCAAGCGGATTCCGCGCCTACCCGCGTTGCTGATTCCCATTTTGGAACTGACTGCAAGGACCCTGCTGTCTATTGCGCGTCGGACAAACCGCCGGAAAGCGCACGCCGCAGTACGCCGCCCGCCCCTGCCAGCCGCGCCCGCGCCTCAGCCGCCGGCAGCCCCAATCGATACATAACCACGGCTGTTTTGACCTCCCCGCCCGCCCCGGCCAGCACCTGTTCCGCCGCGGCAGGAGATGCCCTGCAAATCTCGGCCACGATCCGCACCGCCCGCGCCCGCAATTTCGCATTGGTCGGCTGCACGTTCACCATCAGCTCGCCATAGGTGCAGCCCAAACGCACCATCACGCCGGTCGAAATCATATTCAGCACCAGCTTCGTCGCCGTACCCGCCTTTAATCGCGTCGAACCGGCCAGGACCTCAGCGCCTGTTGCGGGGGTCACCGCCAGCTCCGCCGCGCCTTCCACCGGCGAACCCGGGACACAGCTCAATCCCACCGTCAAAGCGCCCCGCGCGCGCGCTTCACTGAGCGCCCCCAGCACCCAGGGCGTCCGCCCGCTTGCCGCGATGCCTACCACCACATCCCGCGCGTC
>CAXTSB010000138.1:0-7781 GCA_964246845.1 uncultured Acidobacteriaceae bacterium | reverse complement strand
TCCCCGGCGCGCCGCCCGCGTTCGGCACCGCCCCGGCGTTCGGGCCGGAGGTCTCGTACGCGACGTTTTTCAGCGCGGAAAAGCTGGTCGAGGTTACCCTATCGCAGCCGCACCGGGAAGAAGCCGCCGGTAATTGGCGGGTCTCGATGGCGCCGCTGCTGGAGCGCCGGGTGGGGCCGCGCAAGGTGCCGCTGCCGGATGGAGTTGCGCCGGCGACGGTGTGGAACCCGCGGCTGCAACCAGCACAGGCCGCGCCGCCCAACACTCTTACAGACACCCATACCCAAACGTCACTTCCGGCACCGCGTCCACTCCCGACAAGTGATGCCGATATCGCATTCGCTTCTGTTCTCCAACTCGCTGCCTGGATTATGTCCAAGCAGCTCACCTCAGTCCGCCTCACACAGCTTTACCTCGACCGGCTCACCCGCTACAACAAGCAGCTCAACTGCGTCATCACGCTCACCCCCGAGCTCGCCATGCAGCAAGCGCGGCAGGCCGACGCCGACCTCGCCGCCGGGCATTACCGCAGCCCGCTCCACGGCATCCCCTACGGCGCGAAGGACCTGCTCGATACCGCCGGCATCCCGACCACCTACGGCGCGGAGCCCTTCCGCAACCGCATTCCGCAGGCGGATGCCGCCGTCGTCACGCGCCTGCGCGAAGCCGGGGCAGTGCTCGCCGCCAAGCTGTCGCTCGGGGCGCTGGCGCTCAACGACATCTGGTTCGGCGGCCAAACCGTGAACCCATGGAACCTGGACGAGGGCGCTTCCGGCTCCAGCGCGGGCCCGGGCGCGGCCGTGGCGGCGGGGCTGGTCGGCTTCGCCATCGGGTCCGAGACGGGCGGCTCCATCGTAAGCCCGAGCATGCGCTGCGGCGTCACCGGCCTGCGCCCCACCTTCGGCCGCGTCGCCCGTACCGGGGCCATGACGCTGTGCTGGTCGCTCGATAAACTCGGCCCCATGACACGCGGCGTGGAGGATGCGATGCTGGTGCTTCAAGCCATCAACGGGCCGGACGCCGGCGATGTGTCGAGCATCCAAGCACCGCTCCCGTTCGAGCCGGCAACCGGCGTCAAGGGCCTCAAGGTCGGCTACTTCCCCAAATGGCTCAACGAGCCGCCCGCGACCGATGTGGACCGCGCCGCCTTTGCGATGCTGCCCAAGCTGGGCATGACGCCCGTCCCGGTCTCGCTGCCGGATTGGCCCTATGATTCGCTCCAGCTCATCCTGTTCGCCGAGGCTGCGGCTTCGTTCGAGGAGCTCACACTCTCCGGCCAAGTGGACGAGCTGCGGATGCAAGTGCCGGACGCTTGGCCCAACTCATTCCGGCAGGCGCGCTTTCTGTCCGCGGTCGACTTTGTACAGGCCGACCGCATGCGCCGCCGGGTCGCGGTCGAGATGGCGCGCATCATGGGCGAGGTCGACCTGCTCCTGGTGCCCTCGCTGCGCGACGAAACGCTTGTGATCACGAACTTTACCGGCCACCCCTCGCTGACCCTCCGCGCGGGTTTTGTCGAAATCACCGAAGCCCGCAGCGACTGGGCACCCGACCCGGCCCGGCCTTCAGTGAAATTCTCGCCCCCGCGCCGCGTCCCGCACGGCATCACGCTCATCGGGCGGCTGTTCGAGGAAGGAACAATAGCCAATGCGGGGCTGGCGTTTGAGACGGCACTGGGAGTCACGGCGGATCGCCCGAGCGGGTTTGCATAGACGCACGTTTGTCCTCAAATCAAGCTGCATACGGATTTAGTAGCGCACTCTGCGCTCCTGTGCATACACTCAGGGTGCAACCCCGTATCCCTGCACCGATCGCAAAGGCTCACCGCATGCGTTTTCTCGCGTTTCTCCTTGGTTTGTCCTTTACCGCCGCCGCCCACGCGCAGACCGCGCAGCAGCCCTGGCTCGACAAGTCGCTTTCGCCCGACGAGCGCGCCGCCCTTATGCTGAAGGAAATGACCCTGGGCGAGAAGCTTTCGCTGCTGCACGGCAACGGCATGGCGCGCGAGCCGCAGTGGACCATGCCGCTGACGCGCGACTCCAACGGCGGCGCGGGCTACATCAACCCCATCCGGCGGTTGGGGCTGCCCGCGGTCGACATCTCAGACGCGGCCTACGGGGTGCGCGCCTCAGGGTCGAACGGCCGCTACTCGACCGCGCTGCCGTCGAACTTGGCCTCGGCCTCCTCCTGGGACCGCACCGCCGCCCGCGAATACGGCAGCCTGATCGCCCGCGAACTGCGCGCGCAGGGCTTCAATATGTCGCTTGGCGGCGGCATCAATCTCACGCGCGAACCGCGCAACGGGCGCACCTTTGAGTACCTGGGCGAGGACCCCGTGCTGGCCGGCACACTTGTCGGACAGGTGATGGCCGCCGAAAAAGCCGAGCACGTGATCTCCGACATAAAACATTTCGCGGTCAACGACCAGGAAACCGGCCGCTCGGTGGTGTCGGCCGACATCGGCAAGCGAGCCATGCGCGAGTCCGACCTCCTCGCGTTTCAGATCGGCGTGCGCGATGCTCAACCGGGCGCGGTCATGTGCGGCTACAACCGCGTGAACGGCGTCTACGACTGCGAAAACGACTATCTGCTGCGCGACACGCTCAAGGGCGACTGGAAGTTTCCCGGCTTCGTCATTTCCGACTGGGGCGCGACGCACTCGACCGTCGCGAGCTCGCGCGCGGGGCTCGACCACGAGGAGCCGATCGACGAGTACTACGGGCCGGCGCTGCGCAAGGCGGTTGAAGCCGGGCAGGTGCCGATGTCCGAAATCGACGACCACGCGCGCCGCATCCTGCGCTCCATGTTCGACTGCGGCGTGGTGGATTACCCCGTAGACCGGCGCGTGATCGATGTGGAAGCGGACCTGGACATCGCGCAAAAGGTGGAAGAAGACTCCATCGTGCTGCTTAAGAACGAGGGCAATATCCTGCCGCTTGAAAAGGCAAAATCCATCGCGGTCATCGGCGCGCACGCGGATGTCGGGATGCTTTCGGGCGGCGGCTCGGCGCAGGTGGACCCCCCGGGCGGCAACGCGACCAATCCGTCCGAGGGGGCGATCGTGTTTGCCAACCACACGCATGTGTTTTTCCCGACCTCGCCCCTGCGGGAGCTGCGGAAAGCGGTTCCAAACGCAAAAGTCGAGTTCAACTCCGGGGACGACCCGGCGGCCGCGGCAGCGTTCGCCAAGCAGTCCGACGTCGCGATTGTGTTTGTGCAGCAGTGGAATATGGAGTCGATTGACCTCCAAACGCTCACGCTGCCCGACAACCAGGATGCGCTCGTGGAAGCGGTGGCGGCGGCAAACCAGCATACGATCGTCGTGCTCGAAACAGGCTCGGCCGCGCTGATGCCATGGGCTTCGAAAGTGCAGGGCATTGTGGAGGCTTGGTATTCCGGCTCGCGCGGGGCGACGGCGCTGGCGCGGGTGCTGACCGGGGCGGTGAACCCGTCGGGCAAGCTCGCGATGACATTTCCCTTGAGCGACGCCGACCTGCCCCGCCCGAAGATCGCGGAGCCGCCGCCCGAGGACAAGGGGCAGGGCACCGCGGCGGTCAACGCGGGGAGCAACCGTGCCTCGACTTATGCGGTCGATTACTCCGAGGGTTTGAAGGTCGGGTATAAGTGGTACGACTCAGAGAAGAAACCCGTGCTGTTTCCGTTCGGGTTCGGGCTGAGTTATACAAACTTTGCTTATTCTAAGTTGCAGGTTGTTACGGCGGAGACCAAGGAAGGTACTGTGTCCTGGAAGTCATGCCTTGCGACCCTTACCGTCAAGAACACAGGCACACTCGCCGGGGCTGAAGTGGTCGAGTTGTATGCCGGACTGCCCGCCGGCTTGAACGAGCCGCCGAAACGCTTGGTCGGCTACGACAAAGTCATGCTGCAGCCGGGGGAAAGCCGTGAAGTAACGATCGAAGTCGACCCGCTGTTCCTATCAATCTATGACGAGGCGAGCAATACCATGAAGGTCGCGCCGGGCATGTACACCTTTGCCGCCGGAGGCTCCTCGCAGGCGCTGCCGCTGCAACAGCAAGTCACCTTGGAGGGCGCGAGCTTATAGGGCGCATAAATAAGGACTTGTGCGCGGGGCATCCGCATGTACACTGCCCGTATCCATGAACGCTGCCCGCGCAACCTTCCTTTCCCTTGCTGCCGTTACCGCCCTTCCTGTTCTCGCTCAAAAGCAGCCTCAGCCTGAACCCGTGCCGTACCCGCCCGCGATTGCCGCGCCGGTGGACAAGCCGTACGCCGGCCCGGTAAAACTCGCGGTCGACCTGACCAACAACGCCGACCGCGTCGCGAATGTTCACGAGGACGTTCCGGTCGAAAAGGGCGCGAAAGAGCTGGTGCTGCTGTACCCGCAGTGGATCCCCGGCAATCATTCGCCCACCGGGCCGATCTCGAAGCTCGGCGGCATTGTCACTACGGTCGACGGCAAGCGTGTGCAGTGGGTGCGCGACGAGGTCGATGTGTACGCTTTTCATGTGCCGTTGACGCCCGGCGCGCAAACGGTCGGCTTGGACTTCCAGTATCTGTCGCCGGTGAAGCGTGCCGAGGGCCGCATCCAGATCTCAAACGAGATCGCCGACCTGGCCTGGAACGAAGTGCTGATGTACCCGGCGGGTTACTTTTCCCGGCAAATCCCATTTGATGTGTCGATCAAGCTGCCGCAAGGGTGGAAATATGCGACGGCGCTTGAAACCGCGAACGCTTCCGGGCAGGACGTAACATTTAAGACGACGACACTCAATACCCTAGTGGATTCACCGTTATACGGCGGCATCAACTATAAGCGCGTCGACCTGTCCCCGTCGCCGACCGACAAAGTATTTCTCGACGTCTTCGCCGATAAGCCGGAGCAGCTTGAGATTACCCCGGACGAGCTCGATAAGCACAAACGGCTTGCGATGGAAGCGGACAAGCTTTATCAGTCGCACCACTACGACCATTACGACTTTCTACTGCTTCTAAGCGACAACGTCGGCGGTGTGGGCTTGGAGCATCACCAATCGTCCGAGGACGGCCAAGGGCCGGATTACTTCACGGATTGGGAGGCGGGTGTGGGCGGCCGCGACCTCTTGGGCCACGAGTACACGCACTCCTGGGACGGTAAGTTCCGCCGCCCGGCCGACCTGTGGACGCCGAACTTCAATGTGCCCATGCGTGATGACCTCCTGTGGGTGTATGAGGGTATGACGCAATACTGGGGCAACATCCTGACGGCGCGCGCCGGTATGCGGACGCCGGACGAGGCGCGGTCCATCTTTGCGCTGTATGCCGCGGACTTCGAGGCAAGCAAGGGCCGGGACTGGCGGCCGCTGGTCGACACCACCAACCAACCTACGGTTTCGCAGCGTACGCCGGTAAGTTGGGTAAGCTGGCAGAGGCCTGAGGATTACTACACCGAAGGCGCGCTGATCTGGCTCGACGCGGACACCAAGATACGCGAGCTGACCAATGGGCAAAAATCGCTGGATGACTTTTGCAAGATCTTCTTCGGGGTGTTCAATGGTTCGTACATTACCGACCAATACAATTTAAGTGACGTGGTGAAGGCGCTCAACACAGTAGTTGCTTTCGACTGGAACGGATTTCTTCAGGAGCGCGTGTACAACCTGCACCCGCAGGTACCGGAAGACGGCTTTACCCGGGGCGGCTATAAGTTGGTGTACAACGACCAGCCGATCCCGTGGCTCGCGAAGCTGGAAGCGAAGTCCGGGTATGCAAGCTACGGTTACTCCATAGGCTTCGATATCGGCTCCCGCCGCAGGGGCGGTTCCGCCGCAAACGGCGCGATCAGTAATGTGTACTGGGGCAGCCCGGCGTTCAAAGCCGGGATCACCCCGGATATGGAGCTGGTTTCGGTTGACGGGCAGGCGTACACACCGGAGGTGCTGAAAAAAGCCGTGGTCGCCGCGGAGAAAACGTCCACGCCGATCCAGCTGCAGTTCTTGCGCGGGGATGAGTACAAGGTGATCGCGCTCGACTATCACGGCGGGTTGCGTATCCCGCATTTGGAGCGCGTGCAAGGCACCCCGGCGCGGTTCGACGACATCCTTGCGCCGAGCAAGGCGAGTTTGCCGGCATACTAGAAGCATAGGGAGGGATGGAAGCCTGAACAGCTTCCATCTCCCTAAAATCCTACAGGAATTAAGAATATGGTAGCAGAAAAGAACCAGGAGTGGTACTCAACTTTTCTACAGCATCCTATTGTGTATACTCTCATCGGTGGAGTCGGGACTGCACTTATAGTTGCGGCAGTTGTGAGCTTCTTTGATGGCCACAAAGCGTGGAAGAGTCAACATCACGCTTTATATCAAACCGTAGCCGACTTACGGGGAAGTATTACAGATGACAATGCAGACGAGTTTAGCAAGCGGGCTCGCGCTTTCAGAGCTATGGTTCGCGACGGCAACCTTCCGGAGGACTATGGCAATTCTTGGCATTCTATTCGCAGCAGGGAGAGTATTATCCACGACATGATTGAGAATACTTCCATCGTATTAGAAGACTACTTAAGCTACTGTACTAATAAGCAGCTGTTTGAACGTGATACTAAGCAGCTCGATGATGATTGTAGTCATGACCTCAAAACCTTCGTTAGCGATAATCTAGAGCAGCTAAAGCGAGAACTGTACGTTGATGAGCTCAAGGGAGTACTCTTCTAGCCCCGCAAACTACCTATTCTAAAACCGTAGCTCGACTTTTCCCGTTTCGCTTAGAGTTAGAGCCGCTTCAAACGCCTTTCCCGCCTTCGACACAAACCCGCTCAGCTTTTCTGTCTTCCCGTTCCGGCACAGCGCGCGCACTTCGTTTTCGTTCACCGGCCGCCCGGCGATCGTCCGCCAGATCGTCAGCGGGCATTTCGTCTCGCTCCACAGCGAGCACCCCCAAGCCTTCGCGTCCTCGCGCGGCAGGCGCACAAAGCCGACCTTGCACACAGGGCAGGGAATCGCTGCTTCGAGCGGCGCTGCTTTTTGGGGGGCGGCTGCTTTCGCAGATCGCTTTTTCGCCGGCTTCTCCACCCCGCTCCCCGGAGCGCGCTTTTTGCGTGTCGCGGTCTTAGCCGGGCGTTTCGCTGCGGGCGCAAGCTCACCCGGCGAGAAGCTGGGGAACCGCGCGGGCGCGTACCGCCGCGCAAACCCCGGCACCCGCGCGGGCCCCGCTTTCGCGAGCTCCGCCTGCAAACGCTCGTCCGCGCCGCGCACCACGGCCGCGTATTCGGCTTCCCCTTCGGCGATGCGGTCCAGGTCTTCCTCGAGCGCGCGGGTAAAGGCGTACTCTACAAACCCGAACCGCCCCACCAGCCCGTCCACCACGGCCTCGCCCACCTCGGTCGGCTTCAAGTGCTTGCCCTCGTCGCGCAGGTAGTTGCGGTCGAGCACGTTTTTCAGGATCGCCGGGTAGGTCGAAGGCCGGCCGATGCCTAGCCCTTCCAGCCGCTTTATGAGTGCGGCCTGCGAGAAGCGCGGCGGCGGCTCGGTCTTCTTGTACAGCACCTTGCCGCTTTCCGCCGTCACCTGTGTGCCCGGCGCGAGCACGGGGACGCGCCCGTCGCCTTCGGGCTCGTCTTCCTCGCTCGCCGCATCCTTGCCGGTCAAGGCTTTCCAGCCGGGTACCGCCAAAACGCGACCCTCGGCTTTGAAGGCAAATGTGTCCGCGCCGGAAGCGGCGGAAAGCAGCGTCGTGTTCACGCTCCACTCCGCATCCGCGAGCTGCGAGGCGACGGCCCGCTCCCAAATGAGCCGGTACAGCGCCTTCTGCGCGGGGTCCTCGCC
>CAXTSB010000137.1:0-7785 GCA_964246845.1 uncultured Acidobacteriaceae bacterium | reverse complement strand
GGCCGAAGCAGCCCCGCGCGCGGCGGCCCTGCTGGCTGAGGAGCTGGGGCGGGGGCCGGAGTGGGTTGCCGCCCAGGTCGCGGCTTTTACGGCGCTGGCCGATCAGTATATTTTGGAGGCGCGGCCCTGATGCGCTCCCCGCTGCTGGGCGAGTTCATGGGGACGCTCGTGCTGGTGCTGCTCGGCGACGGCGTGGTCGCGGGCGTTCTGCTCAAGGACTCGAAGGCCGAAAAAGCGGGCTGGCTTGCCGTGACCACGGCCTGGGCGTTCGCGGTGTTTGTCGGGGCGTTCACCGCGATCCTTTTCGGCAGCCCCGATGCGCACCTCAACCCGGCGCTTACTCTTGCGTTCGCGGTGGAGCACCGCGATTTCCACCTGCTGCTGCCGTACTGGGCGGCGCAGATGAGCGGCGGCTTTTGCGGGGCCGTGCTGGTTTGGCTTTTCTACTGGCCGCACTGGGCCCGTACGGAAGATCCCGCGGCGAAGCTGGGGGTGTTCTGCACCGCGCCGGCTGTCCGGCTTTGGCCGGCGAACCTGTTCGCCGAGGCAGTTGCCGCCTGCGTGCTGGTGCTGGCCGCCGGGGCGCTCGGGTCGAAGCTCGTGCTTTCGGCCGGACCCGCGCCGGGGCTTTCGCCGTTTCTGGTCGGCGTGGTGGTGTGGGGCATCGGGCTTTCGCTCGGCGGGCCCACCGGGTACGCCATCAACCCGGCGCGCGACCTCGCGCCCAGGATCGCCCACGCCCTGCTGCCGATCGCCGGCAAGGGCGGGTCGGACTGGCGCTATAGCTGGGTGCCCGTGCTGGGGCCGCTCGCGGGCGGCGCGCTCGCCGGGGCTGTATTGCTTTGGCTCGGCGCTTAACGCAAAAGCACAAAAGTGTGGGAGTTGAAGCATTTGTGAGGTGCAGCCGTTCTATACGGAACGGCTGCGTCCAGTTTTGCGGCCTACCTTACACCATCTGTGCTTTTGCGCTAGCGACGCGCGGGCAGAGCGTCCCAGATGGCCGGGTCTTCCTGCCCCAGCACCCACGAGCAGAAGCCCTGCAAGCCGTTCTGCTTCACCAGGTTGTAGCGGTCCTCGAAGCCGCGCCGGTCGGTCCAGAAGATCCATTCCCGCATTTGGTCGCGGTAGAACCACAGAAACGCCGTGTGGTCGATCGGATCCCACTGCGCCTGTGCCCCGTAGCTGTCGCGCAGAAAATACGTGTCCGCAGCGGAAATGTAGTCGGCTGTCGGGTTCGGGCTTTGCGTCGGCTTGCCGAGGCCGGGGTCGCCCGTGAACCAGTGATACCCGTAGAGCGGGATGCCGAGCGACAGCTTCTGCTTCGGCACATACTGCAAGGCATACTTGAGGTTTTCCTCCGTCCAACCCCAGCCCGCGACCGGTCCCGGCACGGTGTAGCGCGTGTGCTGGTCGTAGGTCATCAGGCACAGGAGATCGACGGATTGCGCAAGCGCCTTCAGGTCGAATACGCCGCGCCAGTCCTCGAAGATCCACTGCGAAAAGTGCGTCTGCCCCGGGTAACCGGGCGCGTTCGGCACCACGTCGATCTCGACCAGCAGGTGCTCCTTGTGGAGCGCGTCCGCGGTGCGCGCGACCATGGCCGAAAGCGCGTCCCGATCGGTCCAGCTGATGTTTTCAAAGTCGAACTGTACCCCCGCGTAGCCGTGATTCTTGCACTCGCGCAACATCCCGGCGATCATCCCGTCCTGCGCTTGGGGGTTGGCGAGCAGCTTGTGCGCTCCCTCCTTGCTCATCAGTGTGAAGATGGGGATGACCTGGATGTGCGCCGCGTTCGCTTGGTCAAGCACGGGCTGGTTGGGCGAGCCCGCGACCAAGCCATCGGGCGTGACATCGTACCAGGTGGGCACGAGCGTGTCGATCTTGCCCTTGTGCTCTTGGAACGAGCGCACGCCGTCGGCGTTGTTCTGGAGAAAAAACATCGCTTTCGGCTGCTGGGCAAGGGACATAAGCGGGGTGAGGAGAAGCAGGGCGGCGAGAACTGTACGCAAAGGGCCTCAAAGGAAACCGGAGAGGCGAACCTCTCCGGAGTGGATTGTTCTGAGTGTAGGGCCGGCTTAGAAAATGTACTTCAGCGCGAACTGCAGATTGCGCTCACCCTGCGCGTTGTTGATGACCCCGAACGTACTGCCGAGCGATGAATTAGGCGCGGTCAGGATGGGGTGGTTGAGGACGTTGATCGCTTCGGCGCGGAATTGAATATTCTGCCCTTCCACCACAGTGAAGCTCTTGAAGACCGAAGCGTCGAACTGCTGCAGGCCGGGACCGGTGTACGCGCCGACTTGGCAGTTGCCGAAGGTGCCGTTTGCCGGTTGGGTTACGCCGGCCGAGCTTAGGAACTGGTAGCCGGGGACGCCTGCGGTTGTGGGGACGCCCTTGCCGTTGATGATGGGCCGGCTTGGGCAGTCGGCGCGTGAGAAGCCTGAATTTGTTCCCGAAGCATCGGAAGTCTGCGGGGTAATCGGGAAACCGCCGTGGAGGGTATAGATGGCGTTTGCCTGCCAGCCACCTACCGCTTCGTCGACCGCGCGGTTGAGATGCTGGCCGAAGCGCTGACCTTTGCCGACCGGCAGGGCATACGTCAAATAACCGTTCGCGTCGTTGGCGACATTTTGATCGCAGCGGCCGTAATCGGCTCTCGGATCATATGTGTTCTGAAAGAAGAAGTGATTGTTGCCGGCCTGCGTCACGCTCGAGTTTGAATCCCCAAACTCCGCGAAGAAGCCGGAGGAGTTGCTGAGGCACTTCGACCACGTATAGTTCGCCTGGAACTCAACCCCTTGCGTGAGACGCTGCTGGAAGCTGGTCTGGAGTGAGTTGTAGTTTGAATAACCGGTCGATTCTGTCAGACGGGCTTGGCCGACTAAGCCCTGAAGGGTTGGATTAAGAAATGGGCTGGGAGATACTGTTCCATTGCCGTTCAGAACGCGTTGGCTAATGAGCGAGATCGCGGCGAGGTGATCGTCTTTCTGCCCAACATAACCAATCTGGAAAGTTGAGGAGTTGCTGAGCTGGAACTGAACTGTAAGGTTGTACTGCTGCGAAACCGCCGGGCGAAAGTTGGGATCGAAGGCGTGAATGCCCGTATTGGAAAAACAAGCGGAAGAGAACGCCAGAGCTCCGGCAACGGTACAGCCGGAGGCTGGGAATGCAGAAAATCCTCGATCAAGCGTCGTAACGGGAAGTGCATTTGTCCGTCCGGGGGACATCGTAGTCACGGGAACTGCGAAGGGCGGATTCTGAAACAGAAGGTTGCCGGTACCGGTGCTCTCGCTGAAATTTGAAATACCGTAAGCCCCGCGAAATACGAGCTTTTGATTGCCCCCCGGCTGCCAAGCAAAGCCGACCCTCGGCTGGAAATCAGTGGGCCCGTAGTAGGTATTGTAAAGCGCTTGCGAGTTGCCGTTCAGCCCGGCAATCTCGACCGCGCCGGTCTGGAGGTTGTAATTTGTGGACTGGTTACCAGCCTCGAAAGCTGGGGTTTGCAGTTCCCAACGCAGGCCGGCATTAATGGTCAGGTTCGGGCGGATGCGCCAGTCATCTTGAGCGTAAGCGGCATACAACCGGTTGCGGACGCTGCGTCCGCCTCCGTTGCCGAGGCCGCTGTTGACCGGCAGGCCCAGCAGAAAGTCAGCTTCCGACCAGCCGAGCGAGGCAGCTGTTCCGTTGCTGGTGTACGAGCCGTCGTAACCAAACGTACCGGCAAGGCCGGAATTTCCCGGATATGTGTCGTTCCGTTTGTAGTAAAAGAATTCGAAGCCGAAGTTGAAGGTCTGTTTCCCCCTGACAAACGTGACCTGGTCCTGCGGTTCAATCACCGTATCGTGATAATTCTGCACAAGGTTGGAGCTGCCGAGTTGGGGTCCGTATGTCGGCCCTTGGAAGAGCTGCGCGGGCAAGAAGGTTTGCCCGGGCGTCGCACCGGCGATGCCGAACACCGACGGCAGGTTCTGGCCTGTCGGGTTTGTATTGCCGAAGGTGACCGGGAAGTAGCTGCCGCCGATGCGGGCGGTATTCAGCAGGCTGGGGCTGAAGGTGTGATCCCAGTTAAGCACCGCATTATAGAGAGGGAACGTCGCAAGTGAATCAGCTATGAGCTGCTGGCTGTTGGTCGTCGGATTAGTGATGTTCTGCTGCGAGTACCGCAGATAGTACTTATTCGCTTCATTGCCGCCGTAATCGAGCCGGAAGTCGCCCTGGTCGGTATTCGTCGAAGTTTGCACGGAGTTGATCTGGTTGAGCGTGTTCTGCCCGTTGAGCGGCGCGGGATACAAAGGCGAGGCCAGGATTGCGGCCGCGGCGGGTGAGAACAGGTTCGCGGGAATCTGATTCCGCAGAAAGGGCTGGCGGCCGGTCGGACTGTTCGCGGAGAACGGGTTGTAAAGCTGTTGCGCTAAGTTATTGCAAATGCCGGCGGCTGTGAAGTTATTATTGGCGCAGACACTCGAGAAATCGCCCTGCCGCTCCGCCGCTGTAAACGTGGTAAATGGTGCGCGGGTTGCGGGTTGATCGAAGCGCGTTCCCTGATAATCTGCAAAGAAAAACAGCTTGTCCTTGATAACCGGGCCGCCGAGGGTGCCGCCGAACTGGTTGAAGCGCAGCGCGGGCTTGATGCCGGTGCCGTCGGGATTATTCTGCCCCGCAGTGAAAGCCTGCCCGCGGGTCAACCCGTTCTGCCAGGTATTCGCGTTCAGCGCGTCGTTGCGGATGAACTCGAAGGCAGTGCCGTGGAACTTGTTGGAACCGGACTTAAGCGTGACCGTGATGATACCGCCGAGAAAGTTGCCGTAGGATGCGGGCGCGTTTTGCGAGACAAGATTTGTTTCTTGAATGGCATCCACATTCGGTGAAAACGCGGCGTCATTGTTATCAATCTGGTTGTTGTCCGTGCCGTCAAGAATGTAGTTGTTGGTCTGCTCGCGGTTGCCGTTGATATACGGCCGGCCCGCCCCGAAGCTGTTCTGCGCCTGGGCAAAGGAGCCTTGGTTTGTGGAAACGGCGCCGGGTGAAAGCAGCGTGAGTTGGTTGTAGTTCCGCGTGGCAAGCGGCAAAGTCACATTGGCGTGCGCGTCGATGTTGGTGCCGAGATAACTCGCGTCGGTTTCAAGCAGCGGAGTTTCCCCGGTGACTTTAACGGTTTGAGCTTCCTGCCCCACCGTCATCGCCACGTCGATGCGCGCCACTTGGTTGAGGATGAGCGCGAACGCGGGGTGCTCCTGCTTCGCGAAGCCTTGGGCCTCGATCGTAAGCGAGTAGGTACCCGGCTGAAGCGCGGGCAGGAAATACACGCCGGCGGCGTTGGTCTTGGTGTCGTGCGTGATGCCCTGCGAGGTTTCCGTCGCCGTCACCGTCGCGTTCGGCACCACCGCGCCCGCGGGGTCGGTGACGGTGCCGGTGATCTTAGCGCTGATGTCCTGCGCGCGGACGACGGTGCAGCAGCTGAGGGCGAGAAGAATACCGCCGGCGGCGGCGCGGTGCGATCGCATAAGTAGTGCCTCCAAAGGGTGAAACCGCGGGTGCGCTCCCGGTCTTGCGCCGGAAGTCGGTATGGAGCCCGGAGCAAACGGCGAAATGCGCGTTTGACCCCGATATGAACAAACGGGTGTCCTAAATTGAAGCCAACTCTACTGCCTTGCCCGCCCGGGCGCAAGCGAAATTTATGTGCCGTTCACCATGGAGCAAACGCTCTATTCGGCGATGACGGCTTTCACCAGGTTGCGCGGGCGGTCCACATCGATGCCGCGCTCCACCGCCGCATAGTAGGCAAACAGCTGGAGCGGCACGGTTTCCGCGATGGCCAGGAGCGGCTCGGGCGCGGGGTCCACCTCGACGGTGTGCGCGGCGATGCGGCGCACCTCGTCGTCGCCGCGGTTCGCAACGGCCAACACGGTTGCACCTTGTTCGCGCAGCTCGGCCATCAACTGCAGAACCTTGGCCCGGCGCAGTACGGACGCCGGGTCGCCGGGGGCGGCCGTCGCGAGCATGCAAAGGGGAATGCCCTCGCTCACCAGGGCGTTGGGCCCGTGCTTCAACTCGCCCGACGGGTAGGCTTCCGCGTGGAAATAGGCGCTTTCCTTGAGCTTGAGCGCGCCTTCGCGCGCGATGGGAAAGTGCAAGCCGCGGCCCAGGAAGAGTATGCTTTGCGCCTCGGCCAGCGCCCGCGCCGCCTCCTCCATCTGCCCCCGCCATGCTTCCAGCTGCGCTTCAATCCGTTCAGGCAGGCTTTCAAGCCCGGCGAGGGCCGCCCGGAGCTCCGCTTCCGCGATGCCCCCGTGCGCTTGGGCCGCGAGCAGCGCCAGCAGCTCCATCACGAGCAGCTGCGTGGTGAAGCTCTTGGTCGCGGGGATGGCCCGCTCCACCCCCGCCGCCGTGGGCATGGAAAGCGCGGCCTCGCGCGCCATGGTGGAGTGCGGCACGTTCGTGACCGCGAGCGTGGGGCGGCCTTCTTCCGCGCCCTTGCGCAGCGCGGCCAGGGTGTCCGCGGTTTCCCCGGATTGCGAGATCACGAGCACGCCGCCGTTCAAGCGCGCGCGCGGCCGCCGGTAGCCGTATTCGCTCGCGTACTCCACGTCCACCGATAGGGTGCTCAGGTCCTCGATGCGGGTTTCCGCGTACAAGCCCGCGTGCCGGCTCGACCCGCTGGCCGCGATCAGGAGCTGCCCCTGCGCGGCGAGCCAATCGCGCAGCGGCCCGGCGGCTTCCTCGCGGAACCGTCCGCCCTCCGCGTACAAGGCGAGCGTGCGGGCAAGCGCGCCCGGCTGTTCAAAGATTTCAGCGAGCATGAAGTGCGGGAAGTTTGTCGGCGGCATGATGGTGTTTCGCGGCGGTGAACATTCCGCGGCGATACGATCACTTTACGCGAGAGTTCGACGCCGTAAAAGCATTTCCCGCTTGCGTTCCCCGGCCCCGCCCGGTATGTATGGGCAGCGGCCGGGACCGGTCCGCAGTTCGGGAGACCCATGTCCGCCAAGATCGACGCGCGCTCCGACCGCATCATGAAGGCGCTTCTGCGGCGCGGGTCGGTCAGCGTGGACGAGCTGGCGGAGGAAACGGGCAGCTCGGCCCCGAGCATCCGGCGCGACCTGACGCGGCTGGAGCTGCGGGGATTGATCCTGCGCACCCATGGCGGTGCCGCGCTCATTGAGCCGCTCTTGTACGAGCCTTTCCGCTACGACACTTCGTTTCAAGCGCGCGAAGGCCGCGCGGTCGAGGAAAAGCGCCGCATCGGGCTGGCGGCGGCGGAGCTTGTGGAAGCCGGCGACACGGTCGGCATCACCGCGGGGACGACCACGACGCAGGTGGGCCGCGCGCTCAGGCACCGCAAGGGGATTCACCTTGTGACCAACGCCATCAACATCGGCATGGAGCTGTGCAACCAGCCGGCGATCAAAACCACGCTCACCGGCGGTACGCTGCTTTGGGCTTGGGCGTTTGCCCTGGTCGGGCCGCTGGCTGTCGCGGCCTTAAGCGATGTGTACCTAGACAAGGTTTTCCTCAGCGTAACGGGCTTCGATCCGCAGCGCGGCGCTTCCACGCTGGAAATGGAAGAAGCCACGGTCGCCCGCGCGATGGTGAAGCAGGCTAAGCAGGTGATCCTGGTCGCGGACTCCTCAAAGTGGGGCCGGGTGAGCGCGGCGCATGTGTGCCCGCTCAAGGGCGTCCACACGCTGGTGACCGACGCGGCCCTGCCCGCGGCGCGGTGCAAGCAGATCGAGAAGTTGGGCGTGGAGGTGATTTGCTGCTGAGGGAGTCAGGACGGGGATAGAG
>CAXTSB010000136.1:0-7826 GCA_964246845.1 uncultured Acidobacteriaceae bacterium | reverse complement strand
ATGGCTCCGCCAGCAGTGCGGCCTTGACGAACACGCCTTGGCGGCCGCGCTGGCGGCGCAGCAGGGCTGTCCGGTCCTGTCGCTTGCCGAGTGGACGCCGGAGTCTTCCCTTGCTCCCGCTGCGCTTTTTGAACAGTGCGGCGGCATTCCCATGCGCGGGGAAGCTTCCGGCCGCATCGCGGTCGCTTTTGAAGACGAGGGCAGTCCGGAGATGCTGCGCGCTCTCGCGCGCATCCACGGCCGGCCGGTGGTGCAGGGCCTGCTGCCCGCGACTGTGTTTTGGAATGCCGCGCGCACCTGGCTTGCCCTGCGGCAGCCGGCGATGCCGGCGGCGGAGGCTGTCCCGCTCGACGTGTGCGCTGAAAAGTTCAGCGCCGTTCTCCATGAGGCGGGTGCGCGCACAGCATCGTTCGCCGTGCTCGGCGACCGAGTTTGGCTCCGGTTCACGCCCCACGGCAGCCGGTGCGGACAGAACCTGGTGTACAGCCTCATCCCGGGCGAAGCCGCCGCACCCTGCGTGCCGGCGCAAAGGCCGGCTCTCGCGCAGACGGCATGAATGCGCTCGGGCGCGCCGTCGCCGTGTTGCCGGCTTTGGGCGCGGTCCCGCCGGCTACCGGGACCGTACGGCGAGCCCGCCCGCGTCCTCCTGCCGCGATACACGCGCGAAGACCGCCGGTTTATCAGGCCGCCAGATTAACCGGTGCAGCTCTCGTTTACGGACGGCGCGAACCTCCGCCGGGCGGAAACAAGCCAGGCAGGTGCCGCTCGGCCGCCGCGCACTGGGGTACACCACGCCCAGGGATCCGGCATCGAGCAGCGCCGCGGCCAGCCGCTGCGAGGCGCGGTACGAGTCCACGTCCAAGCACGCGCTCCACTCGGGCGCGCTCCGCAGGTCGTGGAACCCGCCCGTGAACTCGGCCGAGTAGTGGTCGTAATCCAACCGCTCCTCCTCCTTCCAGGCAATCTCGGACAGCTGCTCGGAGCGGTGAAACAGCACCTCGGCTTTAGCCGTGGGCAGCTCCCAACCCGCGTACCAGGCGCCGCGGTCGGGCGAGGAAAACCGTGCCCCCTGGGGGTGCGGGTGCGTAAAGGCGGCGTTGACAATCCGCGGATAGGTTCCGGTGAAGACCAGCTCCTCGGTCCGGATGCCGAGCCGCCTGTCCGCTTCGGCAAGCAGGCGGTCGTTGGTGGCGTTGTCGAGCGCGTAAATCGAGCGCAGATCCTCGTCCGAGTCCGCGATGCGGGTCAGCACGGACTCCGAATAGCGGGTCGGCAGCAGGCGGGCGGCGGTAAGCCTTTCCAGCTGGACCAGCGGGGGGAGAACGATGGGCGCGCCCAAAGCGGGAGCCGGTTCAGCCCGCGCCAGCCTGAGCTGCTCGGCCGCGGCCTGAATGCCGAATCCGCCGCCGAACCCGCGGCCCGGGCGGGACTTCCTGACCCGCTTACGCAAGCCGGCTTACCCGCCGCCCCGCCGCGCGTCGAGCAGCCGCCGTACCACGTCCATCGCCGGCGCGCCGCCGCGCAGCATATACGCGAGCGGGCTCAGCCCGCCGAACAGGGCATTGGTGTTCGGCAGGCTGACCCACCGGTCGGCCAGCGCCTGGCTGAACAGGATGTTGAGCGACTTAAAGATGCCGATCAGGTAGGAAATCCGCAGCAGCCGGTCCTGCTCCAACTGCTTGGCCGCGCCGGACTTCCAGCTGTAATACGTTCCGTTGGAAACCCCGCCCAGCAGCAGCCGCGCATCCTCGTCGCGCACCCGCCAGTGCCGCACGATATTGAAGAATGCCCGCATGGCAGCCGGTGACAAGCGGCTGCGCTCTTCCGGGTCGCCCAGGTTGGGGAAGGCCGCCGGCGTGTACAGGCTTGCGGGGTAGCCCCCTATGTGCGCTTGCGTTGTGTGCTTGCCCAAGCTGTTCTCCGCGAGCTTTGCGCTCCAGTTTTGGAGCTGTTCTAGAGCGTAGCGGAGAAGCGCACGTTTGTGAAGAGGGGCGTAATCGTATTGCGCTGAGTATGTTCGTTTTCCGGGCGGCTGCACAGCTGCGATAAAAGGGCAGTTACATCGGCGCGGCGGGCCCGGGCGGGGTCAGGACCGAGTTCCGGCTGGTGAATCAGGTGGGCACGCTGGAGGCGAACGGGGACGCGCAGGGCAACTACGTTGAGATCTGCGTGAGCGGTCCCTTCGGCGACGGGCAGGTCTGCAACCCGGGCTACGACTACACGGAAACCCACTTCACCGACAAGCTGCGCGATCAAGAAACCGACAACGACTACTTCGGCGCGCGCTACTTCGACTCGGTGCTCGGCCGGTTCCTGAGCGCGGACTGGAGCGAGAACCCGCAACCGGTGCCCTACGCGGACCCCATGGACCCGCAGAGCCTGAACCTGTACAGCTACGTGGGTAACAATCCCATCAGCCGCGTGGACCGGGACGGGCATGCTTGTGGGGCGCTGTACTTAAATGGCGGCAGTGGTTTTTGTACGAGAGCAGATGAATACGGCAGGTTCGACGCGATCTCAGGCATTCAGTCGAAAACGCGGTTCTTTGCCGCAGCAAATGCAGTTTCTCAGGCGCTGGGCGATCTCGCTACGCCGATCAGCGGATTGTTTGTGTCAGGAAAGACGGTAAATTTTCTAGAAGGAGTCGGGCAGAACCTTGAGAAGCTGAACCAAATGGAGGCAGAAGCAATCCAAAACGGCTCGTTAAGCGGTCCAAATCTAGACCAACAACTCGTTCACAATGAACAGAGCTCAGTGCAAGATCAACTGGACGACCTTCAACGATCCAGCCCTACTGGATATATGAGAATTATTAGTGATATCAATGGCTCACTGAATTCAGCAGTGACCCAAGGACTTGAGCAGCTCAGTGGAACAGACAGAGCTTATGCCGGCGTTTTAGAAGGAGTTCGCAATGATCTTGGACGAAATATCGATTTCTCTAAACAGAGCGATCGAGAGACAATCGGCAATGCACTTGTTAATCACGTACGACAGACAGGCGGTTGCGACGTAAACGGGAGCAAACAGGCTGGCTGCCAATGATGAAGCGATTAGCTGTATGGTCCATTGAAATTGTCTCAGAGGTCGCACTACTCGGGATCGTATTAACTATGCTACTAGGACACGACCAAAACATGTTCATTCGTGGTGTGTTGCTGTACTCGTCGGGAGTCGTTCTGCTATTTTTCACCACCGGCTACTTGCTTAGTACAATAATTGCTAGGGCGCTCTGGAAAGGCAGCACACTATGGTTGTACCCAGCAATTGCAACTGTTCTTTTCTTTATTCATTTTGAAGTCATGAATGTTGGGATGAGAGGGGCTTTTCAGCCATCAGACAGGCTTTGGATTCAGGCGTCCGGTGCTTGTACGGTATTCACTTGCACTTTCGTAGGTACCCTAGTGCTAAGACACTGGACTACAGCGAGCAATAGGGCAGCTATGCCATTGCATTAAATTGCGATGCAAAGACTGCATAAGAACCGGGCGTCGAACCCGGGCATGGCCTATGATGCTGCGGGCAACATGCTTTCGGATGGACTGCACAACTACATTTGGACGCGAAAACCAGATTGCGGGAGTGACGGACCAGGGCGTGGCGTACCGGTACGACCCGGAAGGCCGCCGCGTGGCGACGGTGACCTTGGGTGCCGTGACGGCCGAGTACCTCTACGCCATCTCGGCCGAGCTGGCGACGACGGTGGACGGTGCGGGCAACCTGGTGCGCACCATCCTGAGGGACAACGGGGGCACGCACTGGGGCGACTGGATCGGCGCGGCATGCCGGGCGGGTGCGAACTGGATTTCGACTGAACTTTCAGACCTGTGTTCATTACGCATGATAATGTCCTTTATCATGTATTATAACAAGGGCCCTGCTCCAACCGGCCTTACGGTACCTTGTTCTATGTCGGTACCGCAACAGCGTGAGCGCACCACGCTGCCATGTGGTACATACTGGGTGCATGAGAACCCGCACTAACCTCCACCTCGACAACGATGCCCTGGCGTTCGCCTCCTCCTATGCCGGTGCCAAGGGCATTACTCTGGGCGTCGCGGTCAGCGAGCTGATCCGACGGGCTGAGCAACTGCCTCCGCCGCAAGCTGCGGCGTCGCCGAAGCTCAAGCGGGATGGGCGCGGCTTCCTGGTGGCGCGGGCCGGCGGGCCGGCGATCACCTCCGAGACGGTCCGGGAAGAGTCCGAGGACGAGCTTGGCTGAACCTATCCACTTAGTTGACGTGAACGTGCTGGTCGCCCGGCTGTTTGAGGACCACGAGCACCACCGCGCGGCTGCGGAGTGGTTCGACACGCCCGGCCTCCAATGGGCGCTGTGCGCGTGGGCCGAAGCTGGGTTCCTTCGCTTCGCAACCCGAAACGGAAGACTCGACATGGGCGAGGCGACGGTCATGCTGGAAGAGTTGGAGCGCCGTCCGGGTTCCCGCTATCAGCCCATTGCGCACACCTGGCGCACACTGACCGAACCCTTCTTCCCACGCTTGCACGGCCACAAACAGGTCACCGATGCCTGCCTGCTCGGCTTGGCGATCCGCGAAGGGTTAGTGCTCGCCACCTTCGACCGGCGCATCCTGCATCTCGCGGGCGAGCATCGCCGACACGTCCATGTTGTGACGGTGAACCCAGAGCCGTGAAGCTTGGATAAGAGCGGATCACCCCCGCATACACTTAAACCAATGAAGCCGCGCATCATCGAGCACTACCGGATCGAGCGCCGGCTCGGCGCGGGTGGGTCGGGCACCGTGTTTCTGGCGGAGGACTTGGAGCTGACCCGGCCCGTGGTGCTCAAGATTCTGAAGCGCGGCGCGGGGAGCTCCGAGCAGATGCGCTCGACCGTGCTGCGCGAGGCGCGGCTGGCCTCCGCCATCGAGCACCCCAACGTGTGCGGGATTTACGAGGTGGGCGAAGAGGGCGACGAAGCCTGGATCGTGATGCAGTACGTACCCGGGCAGCCCTTGAACGAGCTCATCGCGCAGGGCCCGGCCAGCCTGCCGCTCGCGCTTTCGGTCGGCATCCAGATCGCCGACGGCCTCCACGCCGCGCACGCGCTCGGCATCTTTCACCGCGACCTGAAGCCCGCGAACGTCATCCTGACCGACGGCGGCCTGGTGAAAATCCTGGACTTCGGCTTGGCGCGTCGTCTGCCGGTCGAGGACGCGCAGTTCGACCCCTCCGTCACCGGCCGCAGGCTCACCGGGCCGCTTGCGTACACGGCGCGCGGCGGCACCATCGCCTACATGGCCCCGGAGCAGTTCGTGACCGGGCAGTCCTCGGTCCGCTCGGACCTGTGGGCGTTCGGCGTGCTGCTGTACGAGCTCGCCGCAGGCCGCCATCCGTTTTTCCGGCCGGAAGGCGACGAGTTCCAGTCTATCCGCGCGATCCAGTTCGCCGACCCGCCCCCGCTGCCGGCGGAGGTGCCGAGCGAACTCGCTTCGGTGATCCTGACGCTGCTCGCGAAGAACCCGAGTGACCGCTACCGCAGCGCGGCCGAGGCGCGGGAAGCGCTCAAAACCATCATGCGCACGCTCCAGCTGGAGTCCGGCCTGCTGCCCGGCGAGGCTGCGGCGGTGCTGCCCACCTCGGGTCCGGACGCCAAACGCGCCGCCGGCCTCTTGTCCATGCTGGCCGAGCGCTTTCGCGACGCGCCCGACTCCGCGGCCCGGCAGAACTCGATTATGGTGCTGCCGTTCAAGAACGCGGGTCCCGAACCCGTCGGCGGCCTGCTGTATGGGGCGGCCCTCGCGGACGCGATCGCGGCGCGCCTGGCCCGTATGCCTTCGCTGATCGTCCGGCCTTCCTCGGCGCTGTTTCAGGCAAACATCGCAAGCGCGCTGCTCCAGTCCGACCCGCTGGAGATCGGACGGCTGCTGCTGGTGCGCTGGGTGCTTACGGGTGCGTTTATGCGCGGCGCGCAAGGCTTCGATCTGAACTGGCAGCTGCTCGATGTACGGGGCGGCAGCGTGCGCGGGGGCGGCGCGATTTCCGTTCCTTCCTTCGACCTGATCGCGGTGCAGACCGAGATATGCAATGACGTGTTCGGCTCGCTCCAGGGCATCGGGACGGTGCAGCCGGAGCGCCCCGCGCCCAAGCCGGCCGCTCTGTCGGCCCAGCTTTCCGAGCAATACCTGCAAGCGCGGGCGCTCCTGTCCTCGTTTATGCAGCGCACGGGCTCCCGCAACGACCTGGACCGCGCGCTACAGCGCTTCGAGCAGGTCACCTCGGCTGACGCGGCGTTCGCCTCGGCTTGGTCCGGGCTCGGCATCGCCCACCTGCAATATGTGCGGTACGGCTTCGGCGGGCATAAACATATCCTGTCGGCGCGAAAGGCGCTCGACCGAGCGTTGGAACTCGACGCCGGCTCGGTTGAGGCAAACCTGTACCGCGTGTACATGCTGCTGGGCCGGGGCGAGAAGGAGTCGGCCCGCTACGGCATCGAGCACCTGCTGGAAACAGCCGGGAACGACGCCGAAGTACACACCATCGCCGGGATGACGATGCGTTTGGACGGCGTGTATGACGGGGCGCTGCATCAGTTCCACGCAGCGCTGCAGCTTGACCCGTCCAATGCCTCGGCGATCTACAACCACCGCGCCCGCGTGTACCAGTACCAAAACCAGATGGAGCTTGCCGCGGAAGAGCTCGAAAAAGGCTTGGCGCTGGAGCCGCGGCACCCGCTCCTGCGGACCTCGCTCGCCTATCAACGCATGAGGGAAGGCCAGCTTGCCGAGGCTATCGACTTGCTGGAACGAGTGCTGGAGGATGATACCTCCATGCGCCTCGCGTATCCGACCCTGGCCATGTGCTATGTGCAGGCGGGCGACCGCGAGCGCGCGGCGGAGCTGATCGAGGAAAACTCTATTTCCGCCGCCGAAGCGGATGGAGAGATGGCGTACCGTTTGGCGACTTACTTCGCGGTCGAGGGGGATGAGTCGGAAGCCCTGCACTGGCTGCGGCGCGCGATCTATCTCGGCAATGAAAACTACCCGTGGTTCGCGCAAAACCCGGCGTGGAAGCGCCTGCACGAGCACTCCGATTTTGAGCGCATCCTGGACGAGCTGAAGAAGACACACCGGCGCAACCTGAAAAACTGGAAGCGCTTGCTCGACCGGTTGCCGACGGCCGCGCGGTAAGATGTCCGCATGCGTACTCCCGTGCTTTTCCACCCCGGCTTGTCTCGGCTCGAATTCGAGCTGGATACACCGATGACAGATGCCGAGTTGGAGCGCTTTATCTGCTGCAATGAACCCGCGCGCGTGGAGCGGTTCGGGAAGGAAACGATTTACGTGATGGCACCGGCCGGCGGAGATACAAGCAGCGGCAATGCCGACATCAGCGGGCAGCTATACCTCTGGTGGAGAACCTATCGCCGCGGCCGCGTTTTCGACTCAAGCGGAGGCTTTTATCTGCCTGACGGCTCGCTGCTTTCCCCAGATGCTTCCTATCTAACCCAGGAGAGCCTAAGCCGGCTGACCAAGGCTGACCGCAAGGGCTATTACCGTATCTGTCCCGAATTTATTATCGAGCTCCGCTCGCAAACAGACCGGCTGCCCAGGCTTGAAGAGAAGATGGAGCGCTGGATGAACAACGGCGTGCAGCTCGGCTGGCTGCTGGACCCGAAGCAGCAGACAGCCTTGATCTATAGAAACGGCCTCGCGCGGCCGGAAAGCTTCTCCGGCGACTTGCTGACAGGCGAGGGCCCGGTAGAGGGTTTCCAGATGGACTTGCCGGAGATTTGGGCAAACTACTGATGACCGAACGCGGCGCGGGAAAAGCACACCCCCGCCGCTCTAAGCGCTAGTTGCGTGTGG
>CAXTSB010000135.1:0-7926 GCA_964246845.1 uncultured Acidobacteriaceae bacterium | reverse complement strand
AGCGGTGAGGCGGGCGCGGGTGGGGCTTGGGCGCGTTCCACCATCACCGACCAGGCTTCCGGGATCGGCAGTTCGCGGGCAAGCGCGGGCGGCTCGTCGAAGGCGTCCACCTTGACCGCGACATACAGCTCGGCATCGGTACGGCCGCGGTACAGCCCATGGGTGGGCGGCACGTCGGCATAGTCGCGGCCGAGCGCGGTGCGGATATGGCGGTCATGCGCCAGCGTATTGTTGGTCGGATCGAAGCCGACCCAGCCCAGGTGCGGCAAAAATGCCTCCACCCAAGCATGCGTGGCATCCGGCAGCGAGCGGTCATAGCCGTCGCTCAGGTCCGCCGGCCGCTGATACAGGTAGCCGCTCACATAGCGGCAGGGGATGCGCAAGGTTCGGATGAGCGCAATCATCGTGTGCGCGAAGTCTTGGCAAACGCCCTCGCGCGACCGGATCGCTTCATCAATGGGCGAGTCGACGCGGGTCGAGCGCGGCACGTAGCGGAAGTACTCGTACAGACGGGTGTTCAGCTCGCGCACCAGCATCAGCGGATCGTCGCGGCGGCGCACGTCAAGCTCGCGCACGAGCCCTTCCAGAGCCGGGGTAAACGCGGCGAACTCGCTCGGCAGCAGCATCTCCCAGTAGTCACCCTCGGCTACCAGCGCATCGAGCTCTCCCCATGCGGAAGGCGCGAGGAAGTGTGGGATGTTCGCGAGCGTTTGCTGCTCGATCAGCGACTCGGCAACGATGACCAGCTGCCCGTGTTCACCGGGAATGTTGAAGTGCTGGACGTTGTTGCCCAGGTGGTCGCGGTAGGAGAACACCCGGCACCGCGGGCTGACTGAAAGCTGGAACGAAAGGCAGCGCTGGTTTGAGTCCGACCGAGGGTGCATGCGCGTTTCCATCACGGACTCGCTGACGGGTTTGGAGTAGACGAATTTAGTAAGGTGGCGGACGGAGTAGAACTTCATGAAGGCTCCTCGCGTTTATGCGTAGCGCTTCCAAAAATCGCCAAGGTCGAGCTGAAATCCTTGTACCGGACCTACGCCATCTAGAATGCCTTGATTCACAACTGCTGGAGCCGATTTTGAAGTTGTATAAACAAGAACCTGCCGTTTTTTCCTGTGAATCAACCAACCCAGCCGAACACCATTTTCCATCCAGCGCACCATCTTCTTTTTAGACGCGGCAAAGGTATCGGTTTGGGAAGTAAATTCGATAACGAAGTCGGGGCAGATATAAGGAAAATTGTCAGGCAGCGGCTCGGGAACCTTAGCCAAAGTATCTGCTGTGATAAACGCGATATCGGGGCTCAACATGGAGCCGTCGGGCAGGTAGAAGCCGCCGCTTGAGTCGAACGCATATCCCTGCTGATGCGCATGCCACCATACGAAAAACAATCCACTGAGATACCAGTTTCCGCCGCTCGACCGCGCACCGGTAGGTGACATGACTGTTATCTCTCCTTCGCGAGTGCGCTCGATGCGGAACGCATCGTTGCGTTTACAGAAGCATTCCAACTCGGCGTCGCTCAACGGTGGATGAAGGACGAAACTGCGCATGGCATCCGGACTGTCAGGCAATTGGAGTTGAATGTGCATGACGCCTCCTTGGTTTCCAGCTTACGCGAAAGATTTACATCGCAAGCGCGGTCTGCACCGAGTAGTGGATGTAGTCGCGGTAGAGCAGCGTGTGTACTCGGCGGCACTCGCTCAGGACCATGCCGAGGAAGTCGCCGACGCCGCGCTCGAGCACATCCGCGGTCTCCACGAAGCGGAGCGCGGCCTGGAGCCGCCCGGCGACCCGCACCAGCTCCTGCGGCGCGAGCCGGCCCGACTCCTGCTCCAATGCCAAAAGCGCTTCGCGCAGGCGGTCGACCGAGTAGCGCACCGCGTGCGGGAAATCCTTGTTGAGCAGCAGGAACTCAAGGATTTGCGGCTCGGTCAGGTCCGCCGTGTACACATTGCAGTAGGCCTCGAACGCGGTGCAGGAGCGCAGCAAACCCACCCACTCCAGGAACTGGTGCGAGCCCGCCGGCCCATCGTGCCTGCCGGAAAAGTCATATACCGAGAGCAGGGAAGCGATCGAGGAGGCGCGCTCGATCGCCCGGCCGATTTGGATAAATTGCCAGCCCTCGCCGTGGCTCATGGTCGTGTCCGTCACGCCCTGGAACAGGTGCAGTCCGTCGAGCACGTCAGCGAAAAACTCTTCTGTCTGCGCGTCCGGCGCTTCATTCACCAAGTGGTAAAGCCGGTTGAGCTGCAGCCACTGCTCGGAGGAGATTTCCTCGCGCACCTGCCGGGCGTTTTCCCGCGCTTCCGCGATGCAGCTCTTGACGGAAGCGGCATTGCGCCCGTCGTGCGCGAGCGTCCGCAGCAGGCTCGCTGAAAACCCGTCCCACTCCTTGACCGGATTGCCGAGCGCGAGCAGAAACCGCCGCCAGCGCGCGTCCTCGGTGGTGTTCGAGGGGTCGAGCGTCATGGAAAAGTTGACGTCGAGCATGCGCACGGTGTGCTCGGCGCGTTCGAGATAGCGGCTCATCCAGTACAGGCTGTCGGCGACGCGGGATAGCATGGTGGCTCCACAAAGCCCCGGTAAGTGGGCTTTCAAAACGGTGAGCGAATTAAGTCCAAGAAGTTCTTTTCCAATGCGGAGGAGGTACGAAAGTTAGTTTCCTCGATCAGTCGGCGATAGATTTGCTCTGGATCGATCAGGCGCAGCCTGCCGGCTGATACAAAGATGCCCAATGTACCGGTAGTTTGTAGCCCGCGCCGCTTAGCTTCAGCTTGGCCTTTCCGCTCATCAATGAGCAGCAACGATGCATGACGCTGTTCCGCAAGCTGGATCGCTTCCCGTTCGCCTGCATCCAGGTAGTCCAAGCTTGTGCCGGTATATGACTCAACCAGATTGACCTCCAACCACGGCGGCTGACTCACCAGCCAGGTGCGCACGGACAAAGGAGCGCCGGGCCGGCTCAACTCCTCAAAGACCGCGCTCGGAATCAGAACCTTTCTGTATAGTTGCGGCAGCAGATACTCGCACTTGATCTGCACTAAGTAGTTGAGCGGCGAGGTATCGGCGACAACGCTCAAGTCTCAAAAAACCCTTCAGCCCTCAATCGCTCAAAGGTCTGAATATCACGCCTCAAGTCTTCCACGTCATAGGCATGGTCAAAAATCTCACGGTCCTTGAGAAATCCGTCGAACTCAATCCGGGACAGGCCCAGGAGCCGCGCGGCTTGACCGTGCGACAAGCTCTCATTCCGGTAACCCTCGATGGCGAGCGCTTCCAGCGCCTCCCGCTGTGGGTCGGGGTGCTGGATGAAGTCGTCGGGCAGCTGAACGGTGATCTGCATGGAGGAAGGGTAGCAGAGCCGTCACTCCAGCACCCACGTGTCCTTGCTCCCCCCGCCTTGCGACGAGTTCACCACCAGCGAACCCTTCGGGAGCGCCACGCGCGTCAGACCGCCGGGGACGACCGTCACCTTATCGCCGTACAGGATGTAAGGCCGCAGGTCGACGTGGCGGGGCTCGACGCTCGACCCGTTCGCGTCGGCCTCCATGAGACAGGGCGCGCGCGAAAACTGCAAAGTCGGCTGCGCGATGTAATTGCGCGGATTGGCCTCAATGCGCCGCGCGAACTCTTCCCGCTCCGCCGCGGTCGCGCTCGGGCCGATCAGCATCCCGTAGCCGCCCGATTCACCGACCGCTTTCACCACCAGCTTGTCGAGGTTTTGGAGGGCGTGCCGCCGCTGCGACGGGTCGGTCATCAAGTAAGTCTCGACGTTTTGGAGGATTGCTTCCTCGCCCGTGTAGTACTTGATGATCGCGGGCACATAGGCGTACAGGGCCTTGTCGTCCGCTAGGCCCGTCCCGATCGCGTTCGCGAGCGAAACGTTCCCGGCCCGGTAGGCGTTGAACAGGCCCGCTACTCCCAGAATCGAGTCGGACCGGTAAGCCAGCGGGTCGATGAAGTCGTCGTCGACCCGGCGGTAGATCACATCCACGCGCTTCAAGCCGGCGGTCGTCCGCATATACACCACGTTGTTGTGAGTGAGCAGGTCGCGGCCTTCCACCAGTTCGACGCCCATCTGTCGGGCGAGATAGGTGTGCTCAAAATAAGCCGAGTTATAAACGCCGGGCGTCAGCAGCACGATCGTCGGCTCCGGCCGGCCCTCCGGCGCGAGCGCGCGCAGGGCGGCCAAGAGCACCTGCGGGTAATGTTCAATAGGCTGCACGCCGTACTCGCGGAAGATGACGGGGAACGCGCGCTTCATCACCCGCCGAGTCGACAGCATGTAGCTCACACCGGAAGGGACGCGCAGGTTGTCTTCAAGCACTGCGAACGATCCGTCCCCAAGCCGCAGAAGATCGGTACCGGTAACGGCGATGTACACATTGCGCGGCACCTGCAAGCCCCGCATCTCGCGCCGGAAGTGCGGGCAGGAGTAGACGATTTCTCGCGGCACGGCTCCGGACTTGAGGATTTTGCCCTCGCCGTACACATCCGCCAAAAACTGGTTGAGCGCCGTAATCCTCTGGACGAGTCCGCGCTCGATTGTGCGCCATTCCTCGCCGGTGATGATGCGCGGCAGCAGGTCATAGGGAAAGATGCGCTCGGTGCCTTCCTTGCGGCCGTACACGGTAAAGGTGATGCCCTGGGTCAGGAAGCTCACGTCGGCCGAATGCTTCCGGCGTAGGATTTCCTCGTGCGGCAGCGAGCGGTACGTGTCGAGGAACAGCTTGTACTGCGGACGCACTTCGCCCTCGGCCGTGAACATTTCGTCATAGGCCGCATCCAGAAAATAGTCGCGCAGGAACGGGTCAGCGAAGCGTGGGGCGAGGGTGCTCACGGCATCCCCGCCGCGGGCTCTTCCGCTTCCACCGTGACGCGCTGCTGACCTACCGGAGCGGGCTCTGCCTCCGGCAGCGAAACCGGTTTTTCATCCAGCCATTGCGCGGTTACCTCAAAGTGCCGTAGGTTCGCCGCGCCGAACGAGGTCGTCAGGGCCACATCCGCCGCGTCGCGGCCCGTCGCCATCAGCACGCGGCCTAGGCGCGGCACGTTGAAACGGGCGTCCATGGTCCACCAGCGCCCGCCCAGGAAGACCTCGTACCAGGCGCTGAAGTCCATGGGCGGCGGCATGGGTGCGATACCGAAGTCGCCCAGCCAGCCGGTGGCGTAACGGGCCGGGATGTTGAGCGCGCGCGACAGGGTGACGGCCAGGTGCTGGAAGTCCCGGCACACGCCCGTGCGCTCGGTAAACACGTCAAGCGCGGTCTTTGTCGGCCGGGCAAACGGGTAGCCGAAGAGGATGATGCGGTGTACGTAGTCCGCGACAGCCTGCGCGCGCGCCCAGCCGCGCGGCAGATGCCCGAACAGCTCCCCGGCGATCGCCACCATGCGGTCCACCTCGCAATAGCGGCTCCCGAGCAGGAACTGCAGCACCTCGTCCGGCAGCTCCTCCACCGGCATCTCGTCCGCGTCCACGCCTGCCTCGTCGGGGGTGTCGGGCGCGGTGATCTCGAATGTATTGTGCAGGCGCAAGATCCCGGCGGGCGCGTGAATGCGCGAGCACCGGTTGCCGAACGAGTCCATGTACTCGCGCAGCGGCAGCCCGGGCTCGGTGCCGACCGCGTCCGAGTTCAGGAGGCTCGTTTGCACGGAAGGATGCACGTGCAGGAGCGCGACGATCGCCACGGGCGCGGGCAGGTCAAAGCGCAAGTCGTAGCCGAGGCGGAGATGCACTGGGTGGGAATTCCTCCTGGCAAAAGCGCCGGTGTGCTAAGACTTTAGCAGCATCCAAGCGAACGATGACCTACTGCCTCGGGATCAAGACGCACGAGGGGCTCGTGATGGCCTCGGACTCCCGCACCAACGCCGGCTACGACCAAGTGAATATCTGCCGCAAGCTGCACCGGTTTGTTACTCCGGGCGAGCGGGCTTTTGTCATTCTCACTTCGGGCAGCCTGTCGATTACGCAGTCCGTGCTCGCATTGCTGGAGGAGGAGTACCGGCACGGCGCGGGACTGGCCGCCGCAGACAATATGTACGAGGCGGCGCGCGCCGTGGGCGCCTGCGTTCGGCGCATCTCCGACGTGGACCGCGAAGCCCTGGCCAAGGATGACTTCTCCTTCAACATTCACCTGCTGCTCGGCGGCGAGATCGCCGGCTCGGACTTGGAGCTCTACCTTATCTACCCGCAGGGAAACCCGATCTGCGCGACCGAGGATTCGCCGTATCTGCAAATCGGCGAGGTCAAGTACGGCCGGCCGATCCTGGACCGCGGCATCGATGCGCGGACGACCTCGCTCGACGCGGCGTCGAAATATGCCCTGTTGAGCATGGACGCAACCATGCGGTCGAATGTGACGGTGGGGCCGCCGGTGGAACTTGTCCAGTACCGGCGCGGTGAGCTGCGGTTCGACAACTACCGTAGGTTCGCTTCCGGCGATGCGGAGCTTGATCTGATCCACGCGCGTTGGGAGCAGGCGCTGCGGAGGGTGGTCGAAGACCTGCCGAGCATTCAGTTCCGGGCGAACGGAGATGCTGCTTAGGAATTACTTCGCGAAGACCGCGCTCATGACCTTGGCTTCCGCCGCGTTGATCTTGCCGAGCGCCGCCGCCATGGCCGGGCGGTCCTCGACCGCGGTCGCCAGCATGGATGCTTTCAGCCGGAAGGCGCTTTCCCGCAGGAGGATCTCCGCGTCCTTCAGTTTTTTCGCGTCGTGAATGACGGCTGAATCAAGTGCCGAGGCATAGGCCAGCACCGATATGAGAGCAGAGTTGCCGGCTTTTACATCGCCGGATGCCAAGCTGTTTCCGGCGGTTTCCGTGCTGGAGCGCACCAGCTCCGCATAAAGGTAGAGCTGCTCGCGCGCGGCCGCGTGCTGGGCTTTGTCGGCAAGCGCTTGCAGGGCTGCCGGATCGAGCGGCCGAAAATCGGCCGCCCGCGCCATGGGAGCAGCAACGAACAGAAGCGGAATAAGAACGCGGGCGGGGGTCATGCGCATCGGAGCACCTCCTAGTGCTTCCGGTTACGGCCGCGGCTTGCGCTATTTTTGGATGGCGATCAAACGATGGCGTGCCTGCCACACCTCGTCCGGATAGCCCGAACCCGCAACCGACAAGAACTGCCGGTAAAGCGCAGCCGCGCGCTTGGTTTCGTGCAGAGTATCGCACGCCGTGGCCTCTAGGAAATAGGTAGCCGCGGTTTCCGGCATTACTTTGGTTCGCATGGCCAAAGCATCGAGCACAAGCTGGGGCTGGTGCGTTTGGTTGGCCGCGAACGCAAGGCTGCCCCAGGCGTTCCCGTTGCCCGGGTCCAGATGTGTCGCTTCCTCCAAGGGCTGCAGAGCTTCAGTAAAATTCCCGGCCCGGACCAGCGCGTCGCCATGCTCGGCCAGCAGCGCGGGATTGTGCGGGTCGGCCTTCAGCGCCTCCTCGTACAGCGGCCCGGCCTTTGCCGCAGCCCCGGTTTGGGTATATACGTCCGCGAGCGCCGCGGCGATGCGTGGGTCCTCGGGCCTGGCGGCATGGAGATTTTCAAGCACCGCGGCCGCGTCGGCCGGCTTGCCCTCCTCGGTCAGCACTTGCGCGAGCTCCGCGTTCAGCGCCGGGTCTGTCGGCGCTTCCATCAGCGCCTTGCGCAGCACCGGCGCGGCATCGGGCCAGCGCTTTTGCTCGATCAGCAGGTGCGCCAAGCCGGCGCTGGCCCGGGCCCGCTCCGGACTGTGCACCGGTGCGCTGTCAAGGGCCCTTGCGTAAGCATCGGCCGCCGCATCTTTTTCACCCAGCCGCGCCGCGATCTCGCCCGCGAGCAGTTGATCTTCGGGCGTTTCCTGGCTTTCCCGCAGGGCGGCTACCAGGGCTTGCCGGGCACGCTCGGGTTCCAGCACCTCAAGCAGGCGTGCCAGGGTGCGGTTGGCCTGCGCT
>CAXTSB010000134.1:0-8131 GCA_964246845.1 uncultured Acidobacteriaceae bacterium | reverse complement strand
AGCGATGCTGGCCATGGCGCTCGGCGCGGTACCCGTCTTCGCGCTGGGCCGGGTGGGGCATGTGTGGGGCGCGGGCGCGCGGTTGGGCGTGGCCGCCGCCGCGCACCAGGGCTGGTCGGCCAACCTGTACACCACCGCGTCCGACATGTTCCCCCGCGAGGCCGTGGGCGCGGTCACGGGTATCGGCGGCACCGCGGGCTCGGTGGGCGGGGTGCTGTTCGCGGCGTTCATCGGCGGCGTGCTCACGCGCTCGGGCGACTACGGCATCCTGTTCATTATTGCAGCGAGCGCCTACCTGCTGGCTTGGGCCTGGCTGCGGTTCATGGTGCCGGGCTTCCGGCGCATCTCACCCATCCATGCGGCGTGAAGACCTGCTCGCTTTGCTGCGGGCCTACAAATCCGGCGAGTCGTCTGAAAACGAACTGGCCGACCGCCTGACCACACTGCCGTTCGAGGACCTGGGCTTCGCCAAGGTGGATCATCACCGCGCCCTGCGCTCCGGCATGCCGGAAGCAGTCTATGCCGAGGGCAAAACGCCCGAGCAGGTGGCCGCCATCTTCGCCCGGCTCGCGAGCGGCGGCGTCCCCGTACTGGTCACGCGCGCCCGGCCTGAGCATGCCGCAGCCGTCCGGGAAGCCGTACCGGCGGCCGTATACCACCCGCTGCCGCGCTGCATCGTGCTGCCCGGCTCGCCGCGACCCGGCGCGGGCAGGGTCGCGGTGGTGTGCGCCGGGACGAGCGACCTCCCTGTCGCCGAGGAAGCCGCCCTCACCGCCGAACTCTACGGCGCGGAGGTCACGCGCATCACCGACGTCGGCGTCGCCGGCCTGCACCGCCTGCTCGCGCAGCTGCCTTTGCTTCGCGAGGCGGATGCGGTCGTCGCTTGCGCGGGCATGGAAGGCGCGCTGCCCAGCGTGGTCGGCGGCCTGGTGGCCGCGCCGGTCATCGCCGTGCCCACCAGCGTCGGCTACGGCGCGAGCCTCGGCGGCATCGCCGCGCTGCTCGGGATGCTGAACAGCTGCTCGCCGAACACGGCTGTGGTGAACATCGACAATGGTTTCGGGGCGGGGTACATGGCTTGCTTAGTGGCGGCGAGGTAACCCCACATCCTCAGCCTGTTACGTATCTACAAAAGAAACGGTGTCATCCTGAGCACAGCGAAGGATCTGTTTTCCTTCGCACTGCGAGCAAGAAGCAGATCCTTCACTACATTCAGGATGACACTAATCCGAGATTGAAGCCCTCAGAAGATAAACTTAGCCGCGAGCTGCACCTGACGCGGGCTGTTCGCCGCGCTGGTGATGCGCCCGAAGTTCGATCCGTCGTTCACGCCCGTATCCGGCCCGTTCAGCTGCACATGGTTGAAGGCATTAAAGCCCTCTAAGCGCAGTTCGATGTTGTACCGGTTGTCCGAGCCGAAGAAGTTGTTCTTGATCGCCGATAAATCCGTGTTCACCAACTGCGGCGTCCGGACATTGTCGAGCGTGCGGCGCGCGTTGCCGAAGGTAAACGGGGCCGGAGCGGAAAAGAGTGATGTGTTGAAAGCCTCAGCCCGCGTCGGATTGCTCAGCTTGGCATTGGTGGCGCTTTGCGTCGGACGCTGCCCCAACGTGAACAAACCTGTATTATCGCTCACGCTGCCGAACGTAATCGGCGTCCCCTGGATCCAACTGACGATGCCGGAGGTTTGGAAGCCGCCCAGGAGCTTGCCCGCGATGCCGTGCGATGCGCCCAGAAAGCGGCGTCCGGGCCCGAACGGCAGCTCGTACGTGTAACTCGTCACCAAGTCGCGCGATACGTCCTGCGGCGAAAGCGCATACTCTCCCGCCGGATTGTATTGGTTGGCGTAGGTCTGGCTTTGCGGCCCCAGAAAGGTCACCGCGGAGGCCGAATTATCGAAGAGCTTGGCTGCCGTAAAGGAAAACAGCAAAGTCAGGCCGGAGGAGAACCGCTTATCGCCCCGCACCGTCAGCGCGTTGTAGTTGGAAAACGCCGTATCTTTCCGGTATTCATTCACGCCGTTATATTGCGGAAACGGACGCAAGAGATAGTTGCGCTGGATGGTCGCCTGCGCCAGCGGCGAGCCCGGCGTCGTGATGATGCCGAAGAACGGGTTCGGCACGGAATCAAGCAGCGCGCTCCCCAGCGAAAGATAGCTGGGGTTGACCTGATCGTGCGGCACGCCCGGGTCGCCCTGCACCAGGAACTTGCCGTTGTTCATCAGCCAGCCCACCTCCAGCACAGTCTGCCCCGGCAGTGTGCGCTGAATGGTGAAGTTAGCCTGCTCGGAGTATGGGGTGCGCGTGTTGTAGTTGGTCAGGTAATCGGCCGAAATGCCCGCGCCGAGGTTGTTCGCGAGCCCGCCGGCCGCGCCGGCCGGCAGCTGAAAGCCATTGGGAAACGGGTTGTCAAGCGTTGTAAGTACCGTCTGCTCGCTATCGATCGAAAACAGCGGGCCGGTGTTGGTTGAGAAACCGTCCGTTCCCGCCCCGCCCGAGGTGCCTGCCGGCTGAATAACCGAGGAGGCATACACAAGCCCGAAGCCCGCGCGCACCGACCAGTTCTGGTCCGGGCTCCAGATGACCCCGATACGCGGACCGAAGTCCAGCTTGTGCAGCAAGGCTTGCTGGCGTCCGAACTGGCCCGTTGAAGCCCCGACGAAATGCGTCGCGCCGCGCAGGTTGCCGAAGGCCGGGTAGTTCGGGTTGGCGGCCACCAAGCCGTTGATGGGCGAAACCTCGTCCGGGTTGAAGTAGGAAAGCTGGTTATGCCGCTCGGTGCGGGGCTGGTCCGCATCCCAGCGCAGCCCGGCGCTCACCGTAAAGTGATTGGTCACGTGCCAGGTATCTTCCGCGTACAGGGCGTAGTAGGCGCCCGCCGTGGCGAAGCTGGGGTCGATCGTGTACTGGCCGCCGTCGCCGGTGCCCAGCAGCAGCGAGGCGAACGGGTTGCCGCTGGCTGTCGAACCGCCCGGCACCGCCGCCGCGCCGGTGCTGTTAATGGCGAGCTGGGTGAAGTTTTGCGAGAAGTTGAACTGCCCCTGCGGATAGCCGTACTGGAAGAAATTGAGGAACAGCTTGCGGTACTCGCCGCCGAACTGGAGCGAGTGGGCACCCTTGGTTTTTTGGAAGTTCGCCACCAGGATGTGGGACGACGGGTTCTGCTGCAGCGGCACAAAACCGCCCGAGCCGATGCTGGAAAATCCGTTGGAGATATTGAACTGAGGAAAAGCCTGATAGTTGTTCGATCGCAACGCCGCGGGCAGGCTCAGCGCGGTTATGTCGAACGGGCCGCCGAACGGGAGGCGCTCCGTGGTCGACCGGTTGAAGCCGTAGCGGATGTCGAACACCAGCGTCGGGCTGAGCGTGAACACGTTGTCATAGGCGAAGTTGTACGAAGTACCGAAAGTCGGCCCGTTGAAGCCCTGCGAGGCCACGCCGCCGTTCGCCGGGTAGTCGGCAAATGGACTGAACGTGCTTTGAAGGTGCGAGAACCGCACAAAGGTCTGCCAGTTCTGCCGCCAACGGTGGTCGACGCGGGTATCGAACTGCCAGTTGTTGTTGGTTTGTGCGCCGGTGATTACGTAATTGTTGAAAATACCCGCGCCAGAGACGTTCGGTGCCGGCTGAAAACTGAGGGCGGCAAGGCCGGCCGGGCTGAACTGCGTCGCCGGAATGATATTGCCCGGGTAAGGGTTGCGGATGACGCCGGTGACCGGCTGACCGCTGCTGGTGTAGTAAACGCCTGCATGTGCTGAACGCGGGTCATATATCTGGACGGGCGTCGGCTGGCTGAGCAGCTCGCTGAAGTTGCCTTGCCGCTCCAAATTGGTGGCGACCGAGTCGGTCTCGGTTTCCGAATCGGTTTCCCGTGAAATCTGCGCGCCGACGAAGAAAAACGTGCGGTCCTTGATGAAGGGGCCGCCAAATGTGCCGCCGGCTTGGTTCCGCTGCGAAGGCGAAACCGTGGAGTTGGGACCGGAAAAGTAATCGCGGGCGGTGAATGTCGAATCGCGATTGAACTCAAACAGGGAACCGTGAAAACTGTTGGTGCCGGTCCGCGTGGCAACGTTGATCACGCCGCCCGAGAACCGCCCGTAATCCGCAGGCAGCACGGTGGTCTGCACGTTGAACTCGGCGGTGGTGTCCACGATCGGCTGGTAGGCCTCAAAGCCGTTGCCTACGTTGTTCTCGGGCAGGATGGTCGAGATGCCGTCGAGTTGCACCTCGGAGTTCGCATTGCGCGAGCCGGCGATGTGCGGCGTGGAAGAAGAACCCGCGCCGGTGCCGACGTTGTTGACGCCGGGCACCAGGATCGCGAGGTCGTACGGGTTGCGGCCATTCAGCGGTAAATCAAGAATGCGTTTCCCCGTAATAACCTGCTCGGTCGTGGCGTTCTGCGTTTGCAGCTCGGGCGTGGTTGCCTGCACCGTAACCTGCGCCGTGTCGCTGCCTACCGCGAGCGAAAAGTCCACGGGATGGGTTTGCGCGATATCAACCGTGACCTCGTTCTGCTGCTGCGGCGTAAAGCCCATCGCCGTCACCATCACCGTGTAGTCGCCCGGGTTGAGCGAGGCCTGCGAGTAGCGGCCGGCGGCGTCGGTGTGCAGGGTTTGGGTGACTTTGGTAGCGGTATTCGTAATGGTCACGGTGGCCTTAGCGACCGAAGCCCCCGACGCGTGGAGGCTGGTACCCGCGGGGGTGCCGGTGGGGCTTTGGGCCAGGGCGGCGGAAGCCAGGGTCGCCGAGAGCAGGATGGGGTGAAAGCAGCGCTTAGTGAAGATCATGGATGCCTCGCAAAAATTGGGGGTCAAACCGCCGGGCGGTGCTTCCAGGCCCGGTCTGGTACCGTTCTCAATCGCACATGGGAACGTTTCTCAACCCGACGTGGAGTATCGTGGCTACCAAGATGAATTGTCAATACAAAACGCGCCTGCGCCCCCGTATTCTCGGGTGCCTGCTCGCCGCCGTCGCGGCCGCCGCCCCCGCGCAAACGGTTGTCTTTCAGGAGCCCGGCTTTCCGGCCGCTGAAAGTGAGGCCGTGCCTTCCGAGATGCTCCGGCGGGTTTTCCCACACGCGACCTCGGCCGGGGCGGCGCAGCTCGGGGCGGGCGCGCTCGATGGAGCAAAGCTGCTCGTGCTGCCCTACGGCTCGGCCCTGCCCGTGCCGGCGTGGGACGCCATCGAGGCTTTTCTCGGGAAGGGCGGCAATCTGCTGGTCGCGGGCGGCGAGCCGGGGCGCGTCCCGGTCACCGGCAGCCCCGGCGCTTGGCGCACGGAGCAGCCGCAGGACACCTACGCCCGGGCGCTCGGGTTTAAGCACAGCTACCCGGTTCCGCACCCTGAAGGCAAGTTCGCTTGGCGCGACGGCTACGGATTCCTGCCGCCTCTCACCTTGCGGGCGCGCGCCGTATTTGCCGAGGAAGGCCGCCTCGACGGCCTCGGCTACCTCACCGCTCCAGACGGCATTCATACCGCCGCTCCGGTGATCTTCGCCGACCGCCCCGGGGGCGGCAGAACGGTCGCGCTCCCTTTCACGCCGGAGCCGGGCTGGTGGGCGTCAGCGGACGGGGTCGCCCTGCTGCGGACGGCGGCAGCCTACGCCGAGGCCGGGCCGCGCCGGTTTTCACTCGAAGTGCGGTACACGGCCCTGCGCCCGGGCGAGGTCCCGGAGATCACCGCGCACTTCCAGGGAGCCGGAAGCGGCAAGGTCGAAGCGGAGCTGCTGCGCGGGGGCGAGACCGTCGCCCGCGCCCAGGCCGCCCTAAGGCAAGGCAGCGCGCCGCTCGCCTTCACCGCCCCGCTCGCGCCCGGCGTGTACACCCTGCGCGCCTCCTGGATGCCCGCGCAAGGCCCGGGCGAGTTCGCTGAAAATGGCTTCACGGTCGAGGCCGGCCTCGCCCCCGCGCCCCGGCTCGCCTCCGGCCCCGACACGCTCACGCTCGCGGGCAAGCCGTTTCTCCCCGTCGGGACCAACTACTTCACCACGGAGGAGAACGGCTGGGATTTCGCGGGCCCGCGCAACGGCGCTGTGTGGGAGCGCGACTTCGCCCGGATGGAGCGGCTCGGCATCAATTTTGTCCGCACCGGTGTGTGGATGGGTCAGGCAAAGGTCCTGGACCCCGCGACCGGCGAGGCGACCGAGCGGTTCCTGCGCAACCTGGAAGGCTATCTGGCGGCCGCGCACCGGCACGGCATCGCGGTCAACTTCACCTTTTTCGCGTTTTCCCCGTCGCTCGGCGAGGGCAACCCGTACCTTGACCCCGCAACGGTCGAGGCCGAGCAGCGCTACGTGCGCTCCGTGGTGAGCCGCTTTCATGATGTGGGCTGGTTGAGCTGGGACCTGATCAACGAGCCGTCCTTCTCGAACCGCAAAGTGATTTTCCATGGCAACGTCCCGAACGGCGACCCGGCGGAGCTTGCTGCCTGGCGTGTTTGGTTGAAGGATCGCTATCCCTCTTTGGAAGCGCTGACGGAAGCCTGGCGCGCGCCGGTCCAAAGCTGGGACACGGTCGCCCTGCCTTCCCAGAAAGACCTGGTGTACGACCGCTACGGCAACCCCGACGAGGTGCGGGCGCTCGATTACAACCTGTTCGCGCAGGCCATGTTCGCGCGTTGGGTGCGGGGCATGGTCGGCCTTATCCGCGAAACCGGCAGCGCGCAGGTCGTCGATGTGGGCCAGGACGAAGGCGGCGTCACCGACCGGCTCTTGAACCAGTTCTACGCGACCGCCGGTGTGGGCTTCACCACCAATCACACCTACTGGCAGGACGGCGCGCTCCTGTGGGATTCGGTCGCGGCCAAGCGGCCCGGCGTGCCCAATATCACGGGCGAAACCGGCTATCAGCCCGCCTGGAACCCCGACGGCGGCTGGCGCTTGGACGAGCTGACCGGGACCGATTTGCTCGAGCGCAAACTGGCGCTCGGGTTTGCCGCCGGTTCTTCGGGAGCGGTCCAGTGGGACTGGGCGCGCGAGCCCGACTTCGGCGTGGAGCGCTCGGACGGCTCGGAAAAAAGCTGGGCGGCGCTGCTGGGAGGCTTCGGGCAGTTCGCGCGGGCGGCCGCGCCTTGGTTCAAGGGAATACAGCCCCCGGAGGTCGCGATCATCCTGCCGCAATCCCTGCAACTGTCCGTGCTGGGAAGGCAGTCGCTCCTGGCCCAGCAAACAGCCGTGCGCGTCCTGTGGCAGCACAACCGCACGGAGGCTTACGCGGTCGGCGAGTACCAAGCGGCGGAAACGCTGGGGACGCCCAAGCTGATCGTGCTGCCATCCCCATACGGGCTCGACGAGGCGGCGTGGAAGGCGATGGAAGCACGGGTGCGCGCGGGTGCCGTTCTGCTGGTGACTGGGTCCTGGAATTCCGACCCGCACCTCCACCCGACCGACCGCGCCCAAGCCGCGGGCCTGCCGTACACGCTCGCCCCCTTGCAGCAGCTTCGGGAGCAGCTGACCCTGCCGGACGGGCCGCTGCCGCTCGTGTACGACGCGCTCGAAACCACGGTGCTCGACAAAGCCGTGCTGCCCGGCGGCGCTACCTGGGCCGAAGCGCCGCTCGGGCGCGGGCGCATTCTGTTTTCCGCGCTTCCCGTGGAGCTGAACAGCAACCTTGACTCCGTCGCGCGCGTGTATGCCGCGGCGCTCGCCCAAGCGAAAGTGGAACCGACCTACACCACCGATGTGCGCGACCCCGGCATCCTGATCTGCCCCACGCGCCTCGCGCACGCGACCCTGTACGTCCTCACCTCTGAAACCGCTACCGAGCCGGTGCGCTTCACCGACCGGCGCAGCGGAAAGGCATTCGCGGGCATCCTGGAAGCGGGCCGCGCCGCGCTGCTTCTTGTAAGGGAGGACGGCGCGCTGCTCGCGAAGTACAACTGGCCGTAAGCAATCCTGAAATGCGCGGACTTCTCAGGCATGGAAAGTGTCATCCTGAACGAAGTGAAGGACCTGCTGTTTGCCGCCAGCGCGAAGAAAAGCAAATCCTTCCACTCCAGGATGGCACCTGTATTTTGGACGAGCCCCGAAATAGCGCAGCACGAGAGCTTCATCAAGCTCGGGCAAGCCTAGAAGGAGCGCACCCTTGAGAGTCCGCCGCGCGCCCGGGCGCACGGAGTTGAGCGACATCCTGCAC
>CAXTSB010000133.1:1479-8417 GCA_964246845.1 uncultured Acidobacteriaceae bacterium | reverse complement strand
GGGCTGTTCTGGGGCTTTCCACGCACTCGCCCGCGCAAGCCCGCGCCGGAAACGCGACCACGGCCGACTACCTGGCCGTCGGCCCCATCTTTCCGACCGCAAGCAAACGCGATGCCGCGCCGGCATTGGGGATGGAAGGCTTGCGGGCCGCCCGCGCGCAAACCACGAAACCCCTGGTCGCGATCGGCGGCATCACGCTCGCGAATGCCGCGGCCGTACGCGCGGCGGGCGCGGACTCGCTTGCCGTGCTCAGCGGCCTTTTCGCGCCCGGCATCCAAGGCCCTGCGGAGGCGGCCCGAGACTTCCTGCGGCTTTTGGGATACAACAACGCTTAACCATGCCCTCCGCCGTTCCCGCGAAAACTGATGCGCCCGCACACGCCGAGGCTCCGCCGCTGGTGCAGGGACTCGGGCTGTTTTCGTCGACCGCGATCGTAATCGGCTCCATGATCGGTTCGGGCATTTTCATTGTCTCGGCCGACATCGCCCGGCTCACCGGCTCCCCCGCGCTTCTCATCGCGGCATGGCTCGTCACCGCCGTGATGACCGTTATCGGCGCGCTCTCCTACGGCGAGCTTGCCGCGATGATGCCCCGGGCCGGCGGGCAGTATGTGTATCTGCGCGAGGCGCTGGGGCCGCTGTGGGGTTTCCTGTACGGGTGGACCCTGTTCCTGGTGATCCAAACCGGCACCCTCGCCGCGGTCGGCGTGGCTTTCGGCAAGTTCCTCGGCGTGTTTTTTCCTTCGGTGTCGTCCGCGCACTGGCTGCTCCACCTGGGCCATGTGCCCGCGGTGCGGGTCGGCCCCATGACGCTGGGCAACATGGAGCTCGGCCTCAATACCGCAAACCTGTGCGGGGTCGTCATCACCCTCCTGCTCACCGCGGTCAACATCTTCGGGGTCGGCCTGGGCGCGCTGGTGCAGAACATCTTCACCACCGCCAAGGTGCTTGCGCTCGTCGCGCTCATCCTGTTCGGTGTCACGCTCGGGCGCAGCCATGCCGCGCTGGCCGCCAATTTCGCTTCCGGCCGGTTTTGGCCGCACGCGCACGTCTTCGCGCTGCCCGCGGCTGGGGGCGGCACGGTGCTGGTCGGGCTTGTCGCGCTGCTGGCGGTGGTGCAAACCGGCTCGCTGTTCTCGGCCGACGCCTGGAACAACATCACCTTCACCGCGGGCGAGGTGCGCAACCCCCAGCGCAACCTGCCGCTTTCACTCGTGCTCGGCACGGGCACGGTGCTTGCCATCTACATCCTGGCGAACTTCGTCTACCTGTTCGCGCTCCCCCTGCACGGTTCGCCCGCAGGCGCGACCGGCCTCGCGCGGGGCATCCAGTATGCGAGCGAAGACCGCGTCGCCACCGCCGTGCTCGATCAAATCTTTCCGGCGGCGGGCGCATACCTGATGGCCGGCGCGATCCTCGTCTCCACCTTCGGATGCGCGAACGGGCTGATTCTGGCCGGTTCGCGGGTGTACTACGCGATGAGCCGGGACGGCTTGTTTTTCAAGGCCACGGGCAAGCTGCACCCGCGCTGGAAAACGCCGGTCGCTTCGCTTGTGATTCAAGCCGTGTGGACCTGCTTTCTATGCGTGTCGGGCTCCTACGGGCAGCTGCTCGATTACATCATCTGCGCCGAGCTTGTGTTTTATATCCTGACCATCGCGAGCCTGTTCGTGCTGCGGCGCAAGCGCCCGGACGCGCCGCGGCCCTACCGCGCGCTCGGCTACCCCGTCCTACCCGCCGTCTATATCGCCATGGCGTTCACCATCGCCCTCACCCTGCTCCGCTACAAACCGCAGTACACCTGGCCGGGTCTGTTCCTCGTGCTTCTCGGGGCACCGGTTTACCTGCTTTGGTCGCGCCGCGCCGCCACACTTACCGATTGAAAGGGCCTGCCCGCATGGCGAATCTCCTTGCAACCAAACCCCTCTCCTCGCTCCGCGACGAGGCCGCCGAGGAAGGCGAGCACACGCTCAACCGTTCGCTCGGCGCGCTTAACCTGGTCACGCTCGGCATCGGCGCCATCATCGGCACGGGCATCTTCGTGCTCACCGGCCGCGCCGCCGCGGTGTACGCGGGGCCGGCGGTCGCGCTGTCGTTTGTGCTGGCCGCCGTCACCTGCGCGTTTGCCGGGCTGTGCTACGCCGAGTTCGCGTCCATCATCCCGATCGCGGGCTCCGCCTATACTTACGGCTACGCGACGCTGGGTGAGTTTGTCGCCTGGATCATCGGTTGGGATCTTGTGCTGGAGTACGCGTTCGGCGCGGCCACCGTCGCGAGCGGCTGGTCGGGGTATTTTCTATCGCTTTGTGAGCAGCTCGGGTTTGTACCCTCGGCCGCGCTCGCCCGGTTCACGGCCAGCTACGGCAGCTCCATTTACCTGTTCCATAACCGTTGGCAGCCGCAGGTCTCCTTGCCGCCCGGGACCGCGCTCGCGTCACTCCCGCACACCACGGGCTTGTTCAACCTGGTTGCGTTTGCGGTCATCACGGTCATCACCGCCGTGCTGATTATCGGCATCAAGGAGTCGGCGAATTTCAACTCCGCCATCGTGATTATCAAGCTCGGCATCGTCGGGGTCTTTTTGGTTCTCGGCATCGGCTACCTGCTCCGGCATCCGCACCTGGCGGCCACCAACTGGCACCCGTTCATCCCGCCCAACGCGGGGCCCAACCGGTACGGGCTGTCCGGTATTTCCGCGGGCGCGGCCTCGGTTTTCTTTGCCTATATAGGGTTCGACGCCGTGTCCACCGCCGCGCAGGAGGCGAAGAACCCCAAGCGCGACATGCCCATCGGCATTCTCGGTTCGCTGGTCGTGTGCACGCTTTTGTACATCCTGGTTTCGCTCACCCTCACCGGCTTGGTCGACTACCGAACCCTCAATGTCGCCGAGCCTCTTGCGGTCGGAGTCGACGCCACCGGCGTCGTCTGGGGCTCGCTGCTGGTCAAGGTCGGCGCGCTGTTCGGGCTTGCTTCCGTCATGCTCGTCATGCTGCTGGGCCAGTCGCGCATCTTCCTGTCCATGTCCAGGGACGGCCTGCTGCCCAAGTGGGCCTCCACCATCCACCCTCGCTTCCGCACGCCGTGGGTGTCGAGCATTGTAGTGGGCGCGGTCGCGGCCACTTTGCCCGCGCTGCTGCCGATTGACCGCTTGTCCGACTTGGTCAACATGGGCACCCTACTCGCCTTCGCCATCGTCTCGGCGGGTGTGTGGATCCTGAGACGGCGTCAGCCGGAGCTGCCCCGGCCGTTCCGTACGCCTTGGGTGCCGCTCGTGCCCATCCTGGGCATCGTGAGCGCGTTCTACTTGATCTTCAACCTGCCGGCGATCACCTGGGAGGTGGTGGGCGTTTGGCTGCTGGTGGGCTTCGCGATCTACTTCGGATATTCGGTGAAGAACAGCGCCGTCCAAAAACTGCCGGTCGAACGCACCACCGGTTTGCAATAGAGTGTATGAGCAGAACGTCGCAGCGGGCAGTTCGGATGCCAGCGCCGTTGCGCGCCGGTTCACTGCGTGAAATAAGCAAAAATACTGAGGCCGAGCGCCAACCCGGGTGTTGGGGCTGCATCTTCCCGTGTAAGAACCGTACCTTCTTGGACGGCCGGTCTTCGATTTCGGCAGCCGCGTCCTTGACGGCGGAGCCGGCCGCGCACCGGCTGAAAGCCTCGTACGACCAGGAATGGCGGTTCCCGATCGGAAAATACCCTCAACCCGGCTTGCTCCCAGGAGACACTACCCGTGCCGCAAAAACTCTTCCCGTCCCCGCTCTGCCCCTCTGAAAAGGTCACTGAAGACCAGCTCGCCACAGACCTCTCCATCCTGGGCCGCGATCAGGTGCTGAACGCATCCTCGCGCCGCTCCTTCTTCTCCAGCCTCGGCAAGTTCACCGCCGTGGCAGCCGGGGCCGGTCTCCTTGCCGCCAAGAGCCCGCAAGCCCAGGCCCAAAACTCCGCGCCGTCCACCGCCACCATCATTGAGGTTCTCAACTTCGCGCTTAACTTTGAGTACCTTGAGGCCAATCTTTACAGGAACGTGACCGGTGCCGGGCCCCTGAGCCCGCAGCTCGGCAACACCGGCGCACCCGTGACCGGTCTTCCCGGTCAGCTCAACCTGGACGCTGTCACACTGGCCACCTTCCAAAATCTCGTCTCGGATGAAACGGCTCACATCACCCTGCTTCGTGCCGGAATCACTGAGCTCGGCGGCATTCCGATCAATCAGCCCGCCATTGACTACTCGCTCGGCGGCACCGCCTCCATCACCACCCAGGCGCAGCTGCTGGCCACCTCGCGGCAGTTCACCGAGGTCGGCAACGGAGCGTACACGGGCGGCGCGGCGCTGCTCATCGCGAACACCTACGTCCTCACCATCGCCGGCCAGATTCTCGGCGCGGAAGCGCAGCACCTGGGCGGCATCAACGCGCTTTGCAACTTCCAAGGCGTGACCTCCCCGGCCGTCAACTCGCTCGACTACCCGCCGGTCAACCCCAGCCGCTTCTTCTCCGTCAACCCCACCACCCTGCCGCTCGATCAGTTCCCGGCCTTCGGTCCCAACTTCACGCCGCAGCAGGTGCTCGGCATCGCCTACGGCGTGGTTACGCCCGCGACCTCCCCGACCCCCGCGGCCGGCGTCACGCGCGGCGGCTTCTTTCCGCAGGGCGTCAATGGAGCGATCGTTTCCACCTAGACCGCCCGTCCACGCTTTTCCGCCGGCTTTTGGTTGTATGCGGAGCCAAGACCGATTGAGATACGGAACCAGCTACACGGAGACAAATTCACCATGTTGACCCAGTCTGAACCCACCCCCAACACCGGCTTCCTCGCCGCCAACGCCACCCGCCGCAAATTTCTCCAGGGCGCGGGCCTTGCCGCCGGCACCGCCACGCTCGCCGGCTGCGCCACCGGCATCATCGGCGTCGACCCGTCCACAGGCCCGGCCCCCTCGCCGGTCGACATCTTCCAGTTCGCCCTCAACCTCGAATACTTTGAAGCCACCTTCTACTCCTACGTCGTCACGGGCGCGGGCCTTGCCACGGCCGACATCGGTCCCAATCCCGGCACCGTGACCGGCGGCGCCCGCGTCAACTTTTCCGACCCGGAGGTTGCCGCGCTCGCCACGCAGCTCTACCAGGATGAGCAGGTTCATGTGCAGTTCCTCCGCGGCGCCCTCCAGTTGGTCGGCGTCACCCCCATTTCGCTTCCCAGCCTGAACCTCGCCGCGCTCGGCTTCCCGACCGACGACAACTCCTTCCTCGCCCTCGCCCGCGGCTTTGAAAGCGTCGGCACCAGCGCCTATGAGGGCGGCATCCAGTACCTCGCGATTTCCGCCCAGGCCGTCACCTATGCCGCTCAGATCCACGACGCGGAAGGCCAGCATGAGGCTTCGCTTCGGCAGTTCTGCCTCCGCCGCGGCGTCACTTCGCCGGCGGTGGACCAGTTCGACCGGTCGCCCAGCCTCAGCGCGAACGGAATCTTCAACACCAACCCCACCACCGGCCTCAATACCGCACGCAACGCTTCGGAAGTGCTTCAGATCCTGTACGGCGCGCCGGGTCGGACCGGCGTTTCCTCGGGCGGCTTCTTTCCCAACGGCCTGAATGGAACTGTCCGCACCACCTAGGACGCACTGCAAAGCAAGAAAAGCCCGGCCGAGCGGCCGGGCTTTTCTGTTGCACTCCAACCTTACGCGTTCGCGGTTGCGCAGAACTCCTGGAATGCCCGCTGAAGCTCGCCGCCGATCGCCTGCGCGGTGTTGGCTTCGATCGCGTAGCGCTGCATCAGGTATACAAGCTCGCCGTCGCGCAGAATCGCGATCGCCGGTGAGGTGGGCGGGTTGCCGCCGAAGTAGCTCCGCGCCTTATCGGTTGCTTCGCGGTCCTGGCCGGCAAACACGGTTACCGAGTGGTCAGGCTTGGTGCTGCCCTGCAGACCCAAGCGAACGCCCGGCCGCATCTTGCCCGCCGCGCAGCCGCAAATTGAGTTCACCACCACCATTGTTGTGCCCGGGCGGGCCAGTGCTTTCTCGACCTCGGACGCCGTCCGTGCTTCTTCGATGCCCACCCGCGTCAGCTCTTCCCGCATCGGGATCACCATGATCTCTGGATACATATCCGCTCCTCTTGCCCTATGGTCCGCCGGCGCACAGCGGTTGCTCTTATTGTAACTGGGCTGGTCCCCGACAGCATGTACCCTGGGCAAAGATGCCCGCTCTCGCCGACACACTCCGCCTACAGCGCGACGTCGCTCTTGCTCCCTACACCACGTTCGGCATCGGCGGGGCCGCGCGCTATCTCACAGCCGCGGTCGATGAGGCCGAGGTCGCGCAAGCGTGCAGCTTCGCGGACAAACACAGCCTGCCGCTGTTTGTACTCGGCGGCGGCAGCAACATTCTGATCTCGGACGCGGGGTGGCCCGGGTTGGTCCTGCACATGGCGCTGCGCGGCTTAAATCGGCAAGGCGGGCGCTTCATCGCGGCAGCGGGTGAGAACTGGGACGCGCTGGTAAGCGCCGCCGTGCAAGCGGACTGCGCCGGGATGGAGTGCCTGGCCGGCATCCCGGGCTCGGTCGGGGGTACGCCCGTGCAGAACGTGGGCGCGTATGGGCAAGAGGTGGCTCAGACCATCACGGAAGTGCGCTGCTACGACCGTATCGCCCGCGAGTTCGTTGTACTCGGCAATGCGGACTGCCGGTTCAGCTACCGTGCGAGCCGGTTTAATACCGGTCCCGATGCCGGCCGCTATCTTGTCACGGCGGTCACCTTTGCACTTACGCCCGACGGCGCGCCGAACCTGAGCTACCCCGAGCTTGGGCGCGCATTCGCAGGTCGGGCGGGCAGCCCGTCGCTCGCCGAGGTTGCCGAGCAGGTCCGCGCCATCCGCCGGGTCAAGGGCATGGTCGTCGATGAGGCCGCGCCCCTGGAAGCCCGCGACCCAGACACACGAT
>CAXTSB010000133.1:0-1469 GCA_964246845.1 uncultured Acidobacteriaceae bacterium | reverse complement strand
CGTACTTCAAAAACCCTGTCGTGCCGCAAGCGGTGTACGACCGCATCGCCGCGACGCGCCCGGGGGTACCCAGCTACCCGGCTCCGGCTTCCCCGGCGGGTGAGCCGCAGCGCAAGCTGCCCGCGGCCTGGCTCTTGGAGCAAGCCGGCTTCGGGAAAGGTTTCACGCTCGGGGCCGCCGGGGTCTCCGGCAAGCACTCGCTCGCGCTCTGCAACCGCTCCGGCTCGGCAAGCGCCGCCGAAATCCTGACCCTGCAACACAGGTTGCAATACGGTGTGGAAGCCCGCTTCGGCATCCGGCTCCATCCCGAGCCGATCTTTGTGGGGTGATTGTTTGTTCATCGATAGAGAACTCTTCGAGTATGTCTTCAGAACGGCTGCCGGAGAAATTGGGCTTTTGGCAGAGGTCCGTGTTGATGGAAACACTTATGCTGGAGGTAGCCGTATACCCCGTAGAAGATGTTCATGGGCTCAGAGTAGGGTTCGGACAGGTCATGCAAGCTCTCCGTACTCTCGAAGCACTTGCCCGCTCTCAGGGCTTTCGGCAGCTACACATATTTGGAACTCGCCTTTCAGGTGCCAACCCGGGTAGACTTGTGCATATCACGAGGAATCTATGACGAATACGGGTCCTGCATCTCTCGATCAAATAAAGGAATCCGTACGGCAGACTGCGGCCGGCTCTGATTGCGAGGCGGCGATCAGCCGATTTCACGAACAGGGCTTGAACAAGCTCCAATCCATCAAAGCACTTATGCGGACAACGGGGATGTCGCTTGCTGAGGCAAAGGAGCGTGTGCACCGAAGCCGTACTTGGCAAGACCGCTTCGACGCGCATGAGGCGTTTCAGGATGTCATTATGCAAGCTGCTGAGTCCACAACGGCCGGTAAATCGGTTTAAGCAGGCTTTCGCTCGCTCTCGATCAGCTTTCTCAACAGCGCCCGCTCCCCGGCCAGCATCTCTTCCGGCGTTCCCACGCCCGTGACCACGCCGGCTTCCATCCGCACCACACACTCAGCCCAGCGCCACACTTCAATCGGATCGTGCGAGACCAGCAGCACCGCTATCCCGTACTTCGCGAGATAGCCGTCGAGCGCCTTCCACAGAGCGTGCTTGCGCGCGAGGTCAAGCGCGGAGAACGGCTCGTCGAGCAACACGAGGCGCGGCCTGCGGGCGAGTGTGCGGGCGAGCGCTGCCCGCTGCCGCTCGCCGCCGGAGAGCTTCTCGGGTCGGCGCGCCCGCAGTTCCCCAAGCTCAAATACCGTGAGCAGCTCCGACGCACGCGCGTCCGCCTCGGACGACGACACCGCGCGCAAGCCGAAGCGGACGTTTTCCTCGACCGACAGATGAGGAAACAGCGCCGGGGCTTGTGTGAGATAGCCGATGGAGCGTTCGCCCGGTGGGATCGAGACGCCTGCGCCGGCCAGCGTACGTCCGCCGAGCTCGATCGTGCCCGCCTCCGGCTGCTC
>CAXTSB010000132.1:0-8498 GCA_964246845.1 uncultured Acidobacteriaceae bacterium | reverse complement strand
ACAAGCAAACGGGTTTAGTCGGCGCACGGCTCACAGGCGGCGGCTTCGGCGGCTGTACCGTGAACCTGGTGGAGCACGCGGCAGCGCCGGCGTTTGTCACTGAGATCGTGGCGGCTTACCAGGACAAGACCGGGATCAAGCCGGATGTATTTTTATGCCATGCCTCGGACGGGGTGGGGCGGGTGCTGTGACTTTGGTTTGGTTCGCCGGAAGGAAAATGGGCGGAAAGCGGGCAGCCCGGGGATAGACTCAGGGCAACTTCAGCAGGGGAGTGCGCTGCGGTAAACGGGGTTGGGGGGGGGGTAACCGGGGGGGGGCGGGGCTAGGGCCCTTGGGGGGTGCGCGTTCAACCGCGGCCAACGCCGAATTCCCTGAAGGAGGTTGGCCATGGACATGCACCAGTCCAATGTTCAAGTGGTTGTCAGCATCGCGTTCGACTGGCGTTGCTGGACTGCACTCGTTATCGCCATGAAGCTGCTGCGTAAGCGGTAGTTGGGTAACCCCGGCGTTCGCACTCCGCCGGGAACCTACCTCTCAGCTGTCATTGGACAAACTTCCCGCCCATCTGTCAACTCATCTTTCAGCGCCCGGCCTGAAATTCGACGTGATTCATCGTCCTGTCATCGCACCCGGGGTATACACGGCTTGGCCCACCCGCGCGAGCGGACGCCTACGGCACACCCAAGGACGGTACCACCCGATGAAGCCCACCTACCGGCGGAAAGGCTGCGCCACCCTCGCCATGGCCGCCTTGCTCACGCCCAGCTTGGCCCTGGCCCAAAGCAGCTCACAGCCCGCCCCGCAGCCCGCGGTTACCATCGCGCCACCCTCCAACCCCGCCAGCCGGCAGTACGTCATCACGCCGGTGCAGGAAGCCAGGCTGTCGCAGGCGCAAAAACTGGCGCTGCTCCAAAAAAATATTAAGTACGTGTTTGTGCTGTTCCAGGAAAACCGCTCCTTCGACTTTTACTTCGGCAGCTACCCGGGCGCGAACGGACTATATTCGCAGCCGGCCTCCGAAACCCCGGGCCTCACGCAGCCGATCGTCAATACGGACGGCACGGTCGGCACGGTTTCGGCTTTTAAGATTCCGCTTACCGTCACGGACGCGAACGGCAAATCCGTGCCCATCTACCCGGCGGACACCGATTCAGTGAATCACTCGCACGCTGCGTACATCACCAAGATCAACGTGCAGGGCGGCGTCACCAGGAACGACGGTTACGCGACCACCGAGGAAGGCATCCGGCTGACGAACGGCGTTCCGTCCAGGGTGCCTACGCTCGCGCAAAAGCAGATGGGCGAGCTCGTGATGGGCCACGTGGACTGCGACACCGCGCCGATCCTGTGGAACTACGCCGACCGCTTCACGCTGTTCGACAACTTCCACCAGACGGTGCTTTCCGCCTCCACGCCGAACGCGATCGCGATGATCGCCGGGCAGTCCGGCGCGACGCAGTGGGTCAAGCACCCGAATGAAGCGACTACCACAACCGGCTCAAATGGGGTGCCCGTGGTGTCGGACGGCGACCCGTTCTGGGGCTCGCAGCTCGACACAACCCCGGCCGCGACCAAGCAGCCCGCCAACCCTCCGGCGAAGACGCCCGAGATCAACCTGACCTTCGCCAGCCTGCCGCTCTCGTTCATGGGCGCCGACATCCTGAACACGGTGCAAGGCGACCTGAACCCCGCGGGCGACCTTTCCGATGTCGAACGGGACATCCAGGAAATCGCGGGCAACGGCGTGAAACCGACCAACTGGGGATGGTACGAGCAGGGCTACAATCGCGAGTTCGACGACACGACCGCGGCGGCTTCGCACGTCGATTACATCGCGCACCACAACGCGCCGCAGTACTTCGGCTACGTTTCCAACAATCCCGAGGTGGCCACGCACCTGCACGGTTTGTCGGACTTCGCCCTGGACGTCTACAACAAGCGGCTCCCAGCCGACGGCGGCGTGTTTTACGTGCGCGGCGGCTTCAATAACATCCAAGGCCTCAAGCCGGTGGATCCCAACCCGAAGCTCGCCACCGTGTTCAACGGCAACGACGACCACCCGGGCTACTCGGACGTGCAGATTTCGGAAGCCCTGCTTGCCGATGAGGTCAACCTGATCACCTCCAGCCCGTACTGGCCGCAGAGCGCGATCATCATTACGTACGACGAAACGGACGGGCTGTACGATCACGCGCCGGAAATCGTCCGCACCTTCGATCCGCAGGGTAATCCCCTCGAGCAGGGTCCGCGCATTCCGACCATTGTGATCTCACCCTACGGTCAAGCACATGCGATCGCGCATGAGGCGGCCGAGCATAGCTCGGTTATTAAGTTCATCAACAACCTATTCGGGCTGGAGCCGCTGGCGAACCTGCCGGATGAAAAGCAGGCCCGGCAGGACGGCCTCAGACTCTTCGGCCAGGCTTACCTGGGGCCGGCGGACGCGGGCGTGTCCGGCGTGGGCAATATGTTCTCCGCGTTCAGCAACAACCGTTTGCTGGGCACCGCCCCGGTTCTGCCCGCGAACTATGCACAAATCCCGCCCAACCTGGTCAATACCTTCCCGCAGGGCGGCAACAACGGCTGCAGGCTGCTCCAAATCACGCCGACGGACGCGAACCTGCCCAACCCCGTACCGGCCGACTTCAACCCGCGGCCCGGCTCGACCCCCGGCATCCCGACCTCGGGCAATTGGACACCGTAACCCTGCTTGATTAAAGGGACCCCGGCACCCGCCGGGGTTTCTTATTTGGAGATTCCATGCGCTGTCTTGTTCTTTCGCTTTTGTGCCTGAGCACCGCCCAAGCCCACGCCAGCACGGTGCTCGACCGCATCCGCGCCGCGCACTCGCTCACCTGCGGCGTCGTCAAGGAAGAAGAGGATTACTCCCGCGCGACCGACCACGGCAATCGCGCGGCGTTCGACATCGATATGTGCAAGGCGGTCGCGGTTGCGGTTCTGGGGTCGGGCGCGCGGTTCACCGTCAAGGTATACCCGGATGAGCCGGAGGGTACGGCCGCGCTCGCGAAGGGCGAAGTGGACCTGCTGCCGACCGCAAGCCCCACGGTCAAAAATCAAACCGCCGGCCTTGCCTTTGCCGCACCCACCTTCTATGACGCGCAAGGCTTTCTCGTGCGTACCGACCCCGCCGTACACACGGCCCGCGACCTGGCCGGCAAGAAGGTGTGCTACCTCACCGGCTCGGAAGCCGACGGCGGCGTGCGCGCCTACGCCGCCCGCGAGCACATTGAGTACGTCTGGTATCCGTTCTCAGAAGCGGGCGAAATGGAAGCCGCATTCTTCACAGGCAACTGCACGGCCGTGACCTCCGATATTTCATCGCTCGCAAACCTGCGCGGGATCAATAAAAGCCGCGCGGGCGAGTTCACGATCCTGCCCGACCACATCCGCAAGGACCCGCTCGCGCCCGCATGGCGGGCGGCTGACCCGCAGTTCGGCGCGGTGGTCGCGTGGACTGTGCAGGCGCTGGTGGAAGCGGAAGAGCTCGGGGTGACCCGGACCGATCTCCCGCGGATGAAAACAAGCGCCGACCCCGAGGTGCGGCTTCTGCTGGGCAAGCCGTTCTCAACCGGGCGCGCGCTGGGCTTGGACACGCACTGGGCCGCGAACGTGATTGACGCAACCGGCAACTACGGCGAGATCTTCGACCGCGACCTGGGCGTGGACTCGCCGCTCCGCTTGGACCGCGCGGAAAACCGCCTGTACACCCAAGGCGGCTTGATGTACGCCCTGCCGCCGGGCGAGTAAGCTCACCTGCATGGAGCTCCAAACCGAGTGGGTCGAGGCAAACGGGCTGCGGTTCGAGGTGCTGACCTGCGGAGCGGGCCCTCGGCTCGCCCTATGCCTGCACGGCTTTCCGGAGATCGCCCTAAGCTGGCGGGAGCAGATGTTCGCGCTCGCCCGCGCGGGCTGGCGGGTGTGGGCGCCCAACCAGCGCGGCTACGGCCGCACCACCCGGCCTGAAGGTGTGGAAGCCTATGCGATCGAGCACCTGATGGCCGATGTCGCGGCGCTTATCGACGCTTCGGGCGCGGAGGAGGTCGCGCTGCTCGGCCATGATTGGGGCGGCATCGTGGCGTGGTGTTTCGCCGCGCGCCGGATTCGGCCGCTCGCGAAGCTCGCCATCCTCAATGTGCCGCACCCGGTCTGTTTTTTGCGCGCCGTGCGCGGGAGGCCCGGGCAGATGCTGCGCTCCTGGTACGTGCTCCTGTTCCAAATCCCGGGCCTGTCGGAGTTTCTGCTGAGCCGTGCCGGGGCCGCGCCGGTCGGGCACATACTGCTGCGCACCTCCACACGGCCCGGGGAGTTTCCGCGCGACCTCGTCGAAGCCACCCGCGCGAACGCCGCGCAGCCGGGCGCCCTGCGCGCGATGCTCCACTGGTACCGGGCTTTTCTGCGCGGCGGCGGTCTGCGGCGGCAGCTCCGGCTCGGCTTTCCCGTCATTGAGGTGCCGACCCTGCTGCTGTGGGGCGAGAAGGACGTAGCGCTCGCCAAATACACCACCGAGGGCACTGGAGCGTTCGTACGGGACCTTCGGATGGAGTTTCTGTCCGGCGTTTCGCACTGGGTGCAGCAGGACGCGCCGGAAGCGTCGAGCCGCCTGTTGGTTGAGTTTCTCGGCCCGGCCGCGATGGAGGCCTGAAGCCCGCAAGCATGTGACGCGGAACCCTCACGCCGCCCCGCGGCATCTCAAATGACGTGTCCGCATTCCGGTTACATGGAAACCACGTTTCCGCATCGGCCATACAGGTATTTGTCTGTATTCGTGCAAGGGGTGTTATGGGTTTGCTTGAAGGGAAAGTCGCGCTGATCACCGGTTCGGGTTCCGGCATCGGCCAAGGGATCGCCGCGGAATTCGCCAAGGAAGGTGCAAAGGTCGTCGTCAACTATATCGGCCGGCCTGACGGAGCGGAAAAAACGCTGCAAGCAGTGAAGGAAGCCGGCGCGGAAGGCGTCGCCGTACACGGCGACGTGACAAACGCCGAAGACAGGCAAACGTTGATCGACCAAGCATACCGCAGCTTCGGCGCGCTTGATATCTTGGTGAACAATGCGGGCATTGAGAAGCGGTCGGCGTTCGTCGACGTACAAGAGTCTGAGTACGACGAGGTACTTGGAATCAACCTGAAGGGCCCTTACTTCCTCACGCAGCTGTTTGTGAAAAAGCTCCTGGAAGCCAAAAAGCCGGGCCGGATCATCAATATCAGCTCCGTACATGAAGATATGGTGTTCCCCGGCTTCTCGACCTATTGCATCAGCAAGGGCGGCATGCGTATGTGGATGCGCGACCTCGCGGTTGAACTCGGTCCGAGCAACATCACCGTCAACAACATCGCGCCGGGGGCGATTGAAACTCCGATCAACGAACGCATGATGGGCGACAAGGCGGAGCTGCACGCCCTGCTCCAGAACATACCGTTGAACCGCATGGGCAGGCCCGCGGACGTTGCGAAACTGGCCATATTCTTGGCCTCTGAAAATGCGGAGTATGTCACCGGCTCCACTTACGTGGTGGACGGCGGTTTGATGCGGAGCTATCACGAGCAGTAAGGAGAATGCGATGGGTTGGGTGAAAACAACAGGATTGGCGGCCGCGGCGACCTACGGCGCTTGGGCCGTGCTGCGGCGGGCGGAAGAGCGGGAGCAAAACCGGGGCCTGCTCGCGGGCAAGCGCATCGTGATCCTGGGCGACGGCTTCGGCGGCATGGGCGTCGCGCAGGAGCTGGCCCGGCTTCTTCCCGACGAGGGCAACGGCGAAATCCTGCTCATCGACATGGACAACTACCTCCTGTTCACCCCCATGCTGACCGAGGCCGCGGGCGGCGAGCTGAACGGGCACCACATCATCAGCCCGGCAAGGGAGCTGCACCGCCGCGTGGACTTCGTGCAGGGGCGCATTACGGCGGTCGACCTCGAGCGGAAGTCCGTAACCGTGCAGGCCGGGCCGGGAGGGCTGGAGACGACGGAAAAGGTGTACACCGCGGACGTCCTGGTCATCGCACTCGGTTCGGTCACCAGCTACCACGGGCTGCCCGGCGTCGAGGAAAATTCGATTCCGATGAAGCGGCTGGAGGACGCGGGTGCCGCGTTCAACCGCGTTTCCGCCTGCCTGGAGCGCGCGTCGGTGGAAGACGACCCGGCCAAGCGCCGCGAACTGCTGACCTTTGTCGTCGGAGGGGGCGGTTACACCGGGGTCGAAACCATGGCGGCCATCAACGACCTGGTGCGGAGCTCGGTCGAGAAGCTGCCCAAGATCGACCCGGGCGAGGTGCGCACGGTGCTGGTGCACCCGGGCAAGCGCCTGCTTGAAGAAATCACGCCCGAGCTTGCGCAGTTCACCATGGATGAGCTCAAGAAGCGCGGCGTCGAAGTGCAGCTGAACGCGAGGATCGCCGAAGCGGGGCCGGACTTCACCCAGGTGGAGGGCGGAGAGCGCATCGCGGCGCGCACGTTGATTTGGTCGGCCGGTGTCATGCCGAACCCGGTCCTCGCGGACACGCCTGCCAAGAAGGGCAAGCATCGCGGGCTGGAGGTGGACAGCTGCTGCCGGGTTCCCGGCTTCCCCGGCGTTTGGGCGCTGGGCGACTGCGCCGAGGTACCGACGCCGAACGGGCAGGGCACCTATGCGCCCACCGCCCAAAATGCCACGCGCGAGGGCACGTTGGTGGGCGGCAACATCGTGCGCGCATTCCGGGACCAACCGCTCAAACCGTTCCGCTTCACGCCCGTGGGCGAGCTGGCGCTGGTTGGGCGGCGCACCGGCGTCGCGCGGGTGTACGGGCTCAACTTTTCAGGCTTCATCGCTTGGGCCATGTGGAGGGCGATCTATCTGGCCAAGATGCCCGGCTTGGCCCAGCAAAGCCGCATCCTCACCGACTGGGTGCTTGACGTGCTGTTCGGACGGGAAGCGGCCCCGCTGGCAACGGCGAAAGTGCCCGCCCCGTAAGCGCCGCCCCACCTACGGCGCTTGCGCTTTCGCCCGCTCGGCCGCCGCATCGGCCGCCTTGCCTTCCCGCTCCAGCGCTTCCGCGAGCAGGGTGTGCGCCTCGCGGAGGCCGGGGGCGGCGGCAACAGCGGTTTTCAGCTGCGCTTCCGCTTCCGACGGCTTGCCTTCCGCCAGCAGCGCGCGTCCGCTGCGGAGCGCGAACTGCGCTTTTTGCGCCTCAACGCCGGCACGGTTCAGCGCGGCTGCCTGCTTGCGCTCCGCCGCAGCGCCCGGCCCGTCGCCGCTTTCCGCCAGGATGGACCCGAGCGTGACGTGCGGGCCGGGGTCTTCAGGCTTCAGGGCCGCCGCTTTCCTCAGGGCCTCGCTCGCCTTGGTTTGGTCGCCCGCTTGGTGGTACACCGTGCCGAGCGCTTCCCACGCGTCGCCGTTGTCGGGGCGGAGCGCCACGTTGCGCTCCAGCTGCTTGGCCGCCTCGGCAAAGTCGCCCCGCTGCATCGCGATCACGCCGAGCGTGTAGGACGGGTCGGGAAGGTTGGGGTCCAAGCGCTCGGCTTCGGCAAACTCCGGCACGGCTGCCGCGAGGTCATCCTTCAGCTTGAGCGCGAGGCCCAGGTCGTAATGGAGGTGCGCGCTGCCGGGCTCCAGCGCAAGTCCCGCGCGGAACTGCTCTGTCGCCTTCTCCAAGCTATTCGCCTGGAGGTAGGCCACCCCGAAGTCCTCGCGCAGGGTCGCGGTGGCCGCGCCCACGGCCAGCGCCCGCCCGTACACCTCGACCGCCTGCTTGCTGTCGCCGGTTTGGACCAGCGCCAATCCGTAGTTGGTCAGCACCTCCTGGTTGCGGGGGCGCGCGCCGGCAACCTCGGCGAACAAGGGCAGCGCCGCCGTGTTGTCGCCGCCGTTTTGCAGCGCCAAGGCAAGCGCATACGCCGCGTCCACGTGGACATCGCCGAGCTTGGGCGCGAGCGACAAAGCTTGGCGCAGCGAGGCGACGGCTTCCCCATCGGCCCCGGTCGCGGAAAGCGCGCGGCCCAACTGGAGCGCATATACGGCCTCCCCGGGCGCGAGCCGGGCTGCTTCGCGCAGCGGCGTAACAGCCTGCTGCGGTTGATCCGCCTTCAGCAACAGCGAACCCAGGTGGTACTGCGCCACGGCCAGACCGGGGTCGAGTGCGACAGCCTGCGAGAACTCGGCCGCCGCGGCTTGGAGGTTGTCGGCCTGCGCAAGCAACGCCCCCGCGCTGTCGTGCAGGCCGGCATTTCCGGGCGCGGCCGCGATAGCGCGCGTCAGAACAGCGGCCGCGGTTTGCTGCCTGCCGAGCGCGGTGAGAGCGCGCGCGTCCGCCTGCGCGTCTTCGGGCGCGAGCGGGTCGGCACCGTCATGGTCGGTGGCCTGGAAAGCATCCGCGGCGGCTTGGTAATGGTGCAGCTGCTCCTGCGCGCGGCCCAGCGCGGCGGCGGCCAGCGTATCGCTTGGGTCAAGTTCCCGCGCACGCGCAAGTTCCGGCACCGCGGCCTGCGCTTGCCCTTGCGCC
>CAXTSB010000131.1:0-8507 GCA_964246845.1 uncultured Acidobacteriaceae bacterium | reverse complement strand
GGGGTGGTGTAGATCTCGGTCGTCGCCATATAAATAAAAAAAAAAAAGAGAACCGCGGCAACTGCTTCGAGCGCGCCCGCCGCGCCCAAAGTGTGCCCGTGCATGGATTTCGTCGAAGATACGGCAAGCCGGTCGGCGGGGGGGCCGAACACGGGGCGGATGGCCTCGGTGTCCACGCGGTCATTGGCTTCGGTGGCCGTGCCGTGCGCGTTGATGTAGCCCACCTGCTCAGGATGGAGCCCGCCGTCCTCCAGCGCTTGGCGCATGGCACGGGCGGGGCCGCTCGATGTGGGCTGGGTGATGTGGCCGGCATCCGCGGTCGCGCCGAAGCCGACGATCTCGGCCAACGGGCGCGCGCCCCGCGCCAGGGCCGCTTCCAGCGGCTCCAGGATCAGCATGGCTCCGGCCTCGCCTAGAATCAACCCGCTGCGGTCGGCTGAGAACGGGCGGCAGGTGTCCTTGCTGACGACCCGCATGGCCTCCCAGGCGCGCATGCCGCCCATGAACAAAGGGGCCTCGCTGCCGCCCGCGATGGCCATGGGCGCGAGGCCCGCGCGCACCAATTGGAAGGCTTGCCCGACGGCATGCCCGGAAGAGGCGCAGGCCGTGGAGACCGTATACGCCGGCCCTTGGAGTCCCCAGCGCATGGAAATATGGCTCGCCCCGGCGTTGCTCATGCTGAGCGGAATAGTCAGTGGGTGGACGCGCGAACGGCTGTGGCGGAACAGCTCCCAGTAGCCGGCCTCCTCGGCCCCGCGGCCGCCCATGCAGGAGCCGGTGATCACCGCGGCGCGCTGGCGGAGCTCGGGGGTCCACTCGATGCCGGCTCCGTCCAAGGCCTCGCGCGCGGCAAGCACGGCGAACTGCGCGAAGCGGTCCATCAGCGGCAGCTCCCGAACTTCAAAGCAGGCTTCCGGATCGTAGCCGGGGACCGTCGCCGCGCTCAGCATGCGCAAGGGCGACTCGGGTACGCGGTTGATCGCGGGGTCGACCGGGCCGATGCCGCCGCGGCCCTCCGCCAGGCAGGCCCAAAAGCTTGCCGTGTCCACACCCAAAGCGCTTATCGTGCCTACACCGGTCACTGCAACGCGGCAGCCGCCCGCCACCCTAGCGGCCTGCTTTCAGGTCGGGCACGGCGGCGGCGTGCGGAAAGTGCGGCGCGGACTCACCCGCTTCCTTCGCCGCCAGGATCAGCTGGATCCCTTCCACCATCTGCGGTATGCCGGTAACCTGCTTGGCATCTTCATCATCGATTTCGATGTCGAACTCGCTTTCGAGGTCGAACAGGATGTTCAAGCGGTCGAGCGAGTCGATCCCGAGCGACTCAAAGCTGCTTTCGGGGCGCACCGAGTCGAGCGGAATCCGCTTGGTCGTGGCGATGACGCGCAAAACGCGGTCCCGGACGGACTCGTTCAGTTCGGGCATAGTCCTCATGGTCCGCGGCAGCTTCCGGTCAGGGAACCGCCTTGCCGCGGGACAAAGGCTGATTCTACCTCCTCCGGGAAGCAGCCGTCCTGCTTTTACCTGCTATCTTTCAGGCCGAAGGCGTGTATTTGTCAGGAGGCCGCAGCTGCCGGGCGCTCATCCGTGTCGAAGCGGTGCTCGAGCGCGATGCGGACCAGCTGCGCCCGGGTGCGTACGCCCGTCTTGCCGAACAACTGCTGGAGCACCGCTTTGACATAGCCTTCGGAGATGCCGAGCTTCGCCGCGATCTCCTTATTGGCCAGCCCCCCGAAGACGCCGCGCAGCACCGCGCGCTCGCGCTCGGAAAGCTGGAGCGGCGCGGGCCGGCGCGCTTCTTCCCGGCGGGCCGCGTCAAGAAGACCGGCAAGCGCCGAGGCGGAAAGCAGCGCTTCGCCCCGCACGACGTTGCGGATGGCCTCGATCAGCTCGCGGGGCGGCGCGTGCTTGAGGAACAGGCCGGACGCGCCCGCCTGCAGCGCCCTTACAGTGTCGGCGGGGCTCATGCCGGCAGTCACCATCAATACCCGGCCCCGGTACCCCGCGGTGCGGGCCTCCTCCAGGAAACGATAGCCGGTCTGCTCGCCCAGGTCGAAGTCAAGCAGGACCAGGTCCGGCTCGGCCCCGCCCGCGAGCGCCGCCAAGGCTTCCTCGCCGGACGAGCATTGGGCTTCGATCTCGAAGCCGGGCTCCTCCGCCAGAAGGCGGCTCAGGCCTTCGCGGAACAAAACATGGTCGTCGAGAAGAAGAATGCGGATCGCCGGGGAGTTCTTCAATGGAAGTCCTTCAAGGAAGCGGGCGCGAGCTCGGCGACAAAGGTCGCGCCCGCGGCGGTGGGCAGGTGGCGAAGCTCGCCGCCGAAGGAGCGCATCAGCGCGCGGGAAAGGTAAAGGCCGAGGCCGGAGCCGCCCGCCTGCTGTTGAAAGGGCCGGAACAGGATCTCCGGCCGCGCGACGCCGGGCCCGGTATCGGAAATATGCACTTCGACCCGCGCCGGCCTTTGCTCGATGTGCATGCGGAGGACGCGCTCGCCCGGAGCAGCTTCCAGCGCGCGCCGACTGTTCTTTACAAGGTTGAGCAGCACTTGGAGGAGGCTTTGCCGGTCGGCCCACACGGGCGGAAGCGTGCGCGGCAGCTCCCAGTCCAGCCCAATCTCTTCTTCCCGGAGCGCGGGGGCGATCACGATCTGCACCTCTTCCAGCAGCGCGCGGAGGTCGAGGGCGGCCATTTGGTCGGCAGCTTCGCGCAGCTCGACCGAGGCGATGCGCTCAAGCGCGGGCACCAGGGTGCCGAGAGCCTCAAAATCCTTGGACGCAATCAAGGACGCGCCCAGCGCCCCGGACCGGCGCAGATTTTCGTACACGACGCCGATGGCGGCGCACACATTGCGCACCTCATGCGAAACTGCGCCGACCAAGATGCGCGAGCCGGTCAGCAGCTGCTGCAGGCTTGCTTCTTCGCGGTCGCGGAGATCCTCGGACGAGTCGGCGACAAAAACAGCGAGCCGGGGGCCGATGGTGGTCGCGTACGTGGAGAACCACACATCCGCTTGAAAGATTTCTCCATTCGCACGGTGCCCGCGGCACTGCATCGCGGTGCGGAACAGCCCTTGGCTCGGCGGGAAAGCCGGACCTGCGCTGTTCCAGCTCGGCAGCTCCATCAATACCGGCAAGAACGGCGCGAATGAGCGCCCCGGCAGCTCGCCGGGATCGAGCGCGAACAGTCTGTCGGCGGCTTCATTGGCCAGCAGGACCTGTCCGGCGGCATCGGCGGTAAACACCGCCACGGGGCTTTGCTCCACCAGGACGCGCAGCTGCTCCTCGGCATCCTCCCGGGCCCGCATCTGCTCTTCGACGGCGCGGAGGTGCTCCTGCGCCGCTTCCCGGCTGCGCACCGCGCCGTGTACAAACAGGGCCGCCCCGGCGAAGGCGGAAAGGTAAAGCGCGTCCCGGGTGATGCCTTCCGCCCAGGTCCAAGCGTATCCGTCGAAAAACTCGGCCAAAAACGTACACAAGGCCGCAAGCAGCAGGAGCGGGACGCGCGGCAGGGCAGTGGCCGCCAAAGCCATGGGCGCCAGGTACATCCAGCCCATGGGCACCGCGTCCGAGGTGAGGAGGTCGAGCACCAGGATCGCGCCGACAAGAGCGCCGGCTTTGAGCAGGATCTGTACGCGCTTTCGGCGCAGCACGGCAAGCCGGGCGGCAAAGCGGGAAGGGAACGCGTGCGTGAGGGGTGCTGCAGCCATCATGGACAACCCTGCTTCCAGTATCGAAGCGCGGCGAAGCCGGCGCGCGCGATGGCTGAAAGATACTTACCGGAGCCGTCTTTTGACAAAGCTGTTTTTCTCGGCGGGGGAGTTGGCTCTTCAACCTGCGTATCGAAGAGGTACTCTCGTTTACCCGAAAGATAAACCCGGGCCGGCGGCCGGGGACGCTAGACTGGGAACGTCGTCAACGATGTGGACCCCTCAGCGATTCTGGAACCGGCCGTACGGGAGCGAGCTCATTCCGCGAAAGAAATGGAATTGTTCTCCGCACGCTGCGCTCAACGCCGTGCTTCCGCTTGCCGCGGCCGCCGTGCTCGCCGGGTGCGGGCACGCGGCGCATGATCCTTCCGCAGAAGCCCCTCCGGCGGGGCAGGCCGTGATCGCGGCGGGCGACTCCGGTTTGGTGCGCATCGACCGCGCGGAAGAGTTCCCGACCGTCACCGCCTCGGACTACCGCGCCGTCGCCTCACTCAATGTCACGGGGCAGGTACAACCCGATCCTTCCCGTGAAATCCCTGTCATCTCGCTCGCCAACGGCCGCGTGGTCGCCGCGCATGTGCGTTTGGGCGACTTCGTGCACAAGGGCCAACCGGTGCTGGAGGTGCAAAGCACCGATGTTTCGGGCGCGCTGAATCAGTACCTGAAAGCCATCAACGACGAGCGGTTGACCAAGGTGCAGCTCGACCGCGCCCAGCTGCTCTACGACAAAGGCGCTATTGCCCTAGCGCAGCTTGAGATCGCCCGCGATGCGGAACAGGACAACCTCGCCGACCTTCGGGCGGCCGAGCAGCAGCTCCATGTGCTCGGGATCGACCCCAAGCACCCGGGGGAAACCGTCAAGGTGCCCGCGCCGGCTTCGGGCTTTATCGTGCAGCAAAATGTGACGGAAGCCTCCGCGGCCGGCAACGGCATCCTGGGCACGCCCAATGCTTTTCTGATCGCGGACCTCACGCATGTGTGGGTGATTTGCGATGTGTATGAGAACGACCTCGCGCAAGTGCGCTTGGGGCAAACAGCGGAAATACGCCTGAGCGCGTTTCCGGGCCGGGTTCTGAAAGGGACTATCGGCGACGTGGGTGCGGTTCTCGACCCGACCCTGCGTACCGGCAAGGTGCGCGTTGAGGTGCCCAATCCCGGCTACACGCTCCGGGTCGGCATGTTCGCAACCGCGACCCTTTACGGCCGGATGCCCGAAACCCATGCGCAGGTGCCCGCGACCGCGATCCTGCACCTCCACGACCGCGATTGGGTGTATGTGCCCGCGACCGGACCCGGCACGCGCGCGGGCGACTTCCGCCGCCAAGGGGTGGTGGCGGGCGCGGCCCTGCCCGGAGGCATGCAGGAGGTCGTCGACGGGCTCGCCGCGGGCCAGCCCGTGGTGCGCAACGCGCTGGAGCTCCAGAACACGGCGGCGCAGTGATGACGACCTTCCGCGCCCCGCGGCGGGCTGACGCATGATCCGCGCTTTTGTCGACTTCGCGCTCAATAACCGCTTCATCATCCTGATCGTGGCGGTGCTTCTGTTTGCTTGGGGCATTGTGTCGTTCCACAATCTGCCGGTCGAGGCGTACCCGGACGTCGCGAACAACTACTGCACCGTGCTGACGCAGTGGCCGGGCCGCGCCGCCGAGGAGGTGGAGCAGCAGGTCACCGTGCCGCTTGAGATTGCCATGGCCGGCATCCCGCACATGACGGCGCTGCGCTCGACCTCGCTGGCCGGCTTGTCCGCGCTCAACATGGTGTTTGACGACGCGTCGGTGAACGATTGGAACCGCGAAAAAGTGCTGGAGCGTTTGTCTCAGGTCACCCTGCCCGCGGGCTTGCAGCCGCAGATCGGGACCGACTGGAGCCCGGTCGGGCAGATTTACTGGTACACGATCGAAAGCACCAACCCGGCCTACGACAATATGGAGCTGAAGTCGATCCAGGATTGGACGCTGGTCAAGCAATTCAAGTCCGTCGCGGGCGTGGTCGATGATTCCAGCTTCGGCGGGCAAACCCGCGAGTACCAGGTCCACTTGGACCCGGACAAGCTGATCGCCTACGGGCTGACCATCGCGCAGGTGGAGCAGCAGCTCCAAAACAACAACGTGAACGCGGGCGGCTCGTTTATCCAGGAAGGCGCGCAGCAGATCAACGTGATCGCGACCGGCCTGTACTCCACCGTGCACGACATCGAGAACACGCTGCTGCTGAGCAAGTCCGGCACCGCTCTGCGGGTCCGCGACGTCGCCTCCGTTTCGCAGGGCGCGAAGATCCGGCTCGGCCAAATCGGCAAGACCGTGCACCGCCCGGACGGAACTTTGGTCGACAATCCGGACACGGTGGAAGGCGTGGTTGCCCTGCAAAAAGGCGACAACTCGGATGAGGCCCTGGTCGGCATCCACGCGAAAACCGGCGAGCTGAACGGGCGCATCCTGCCGTCCGGCGTGAAGGTCACGCCTTTCCTCGACCGATCGGAGCTGCTGCACTTCACCACGCACACCGTGCTCCACAACCTGACCGAGGGCATCATCCTCGTCGTCGTGATCCTGTTCATCTTTTTGGGCAACGTGCGGGGGGCGCTGATCGTTTCCATCACCATCCCGTTCGCGCTCCTGTTCGCCTCCATCTGCCTTGATCTTGCTCATATCCCGGCCAACCTCCTGTCGCTCGGCGCGCTGGACTTCGGCATGGTAGTGGACGGCGCGGTGGTGATGGTCGAAAACATCGTCCGGCATCTGGGGCACAAGCGGGACCCGAAGCAAACGGCGCTTGAAACCATCCGCGAAGCCGCGCACGAGGTGCAGCGGCCCGTGTTCTACGCGATCGGCATCATCATCACCGCGTACCTGCCTATCTTTACGCTCCAGGCTGTCGAGGGCCGGCTGTTCCGCCCTATGGCGTGGACGGTCGCGTTCGCGCTTTTGGGCGCGCTGCTGTTTTCCATGCTGCTCGCGCCGGTGCTGGCCAGCTTCTTTTTCCCGCGCGGCACCTCCGAGTGGGAAAATCCCGTGCTGATCTGGGTGATTGCACGTTATCGCGGGTCGGCGGCTTGGGCCATTGAGCACCGACCGGCGACGCTCGGCGTCGCGGGGCTGGTGCTCGTCGCGACCGTGCTGATGCCGGTGAGCGGTTTGATCGGGTCTGAGTTTCTGCCGCACCTTGACGAAGGCTCGATCTGGGTGCGTGGCACGCTTGCTCCCTCGACCGGACCCGATGAGGGCGTGGGCATCATGAACCGCGCCCGGGTGCTGCTCGCGACATTTCCTGAAGTCACCGAAGTCGTCAGCCAAGTGGGCCGGCCCGATGACGCGAGCGATGTCACGGGGTTTTTTGACACTGAGTACTTCGTCGGTCTTAAGCCCAAGGCCCAGTGGCGGCGGGTTTTCGGCGAGGACAAGGACGAGTTGATCAGTGCCATGGATCGGCAGCTTAATGCGATCCCCGGCGTGCTCTGGGGGTTCTCGCAGCCCATCTCGGACAACGTCGAGGAAGCTGTTTCGGGTGTGAAGGGCGAGCTTGCCGTCAAGCTGTACGGCGACGACCTCGCAACGCTCGAGGAAAAAGGCGACGAGATCGTCAATGCCATGGGCGGCGTCCGGGGCGTCGCGGACCTGGGCCTGTTCCGCATCCTGGGCCAGCCGAACCTCGACTACACCGTGAATCGGCAAGCCGCCGCGCGCTACGGCATTAACGTTTCGGATGTCCAGGACGCGATTGAAACCGCCATCGGCGCCGCGCCTCTCACGCAGGTGCTCAAGGGCGAGGCCCGCTACGACCTGACCATGCGGTATCTGCCGCAATACCGCAGCACGCCGGAAGCGCTCGACCGGGTCCGCCTCGTTTCAAGCTCCGGCGAGCGGGTGTCGCTCGCGCAGCTGAGCACGGTGCGGACGATGGACGGAGCGGAGGAGATTTACCGCGAAAACGGCATCCGCTACATCGCGATCAAGTTCAGCGTGCGCGGGCGCGATCTCGGGTCCACGGTCGAAGAGGCCATCGCTAAAGTAAACCACGATGTGAAGCTGCCGCCCGGTTACAAAACCGAGTGGGCGGGCGAATACCAAAGCCAAAAGCGGGCGTCCAAGCGGCTCGCCCTGGTGCTGCCGATCACCATTTTCGGCATTCTCCTGATCCTGTACACCATGTTCGGCTCCTTCAAGTGGGCGCTGCTGATCATGGGGAATGTGGCCATGGCGCCGTTCGGGGGCATGGTGGCTCTGTTCCTCACGGGAACCCATTTTTCCGTGTCCTCGGGCGTCGGTTTCCTCGCGCTGTTCGGCGTTTCCGTGCAGACCGGCGTGATTATGCTCGACTACATCAACACCCTGCGCGCGAACGGGCACACGCCGGAAGAGGCCGCGATTGAAGGCGCGGTGCTGCGGCTCCGGCCCATCATGATGACCATGCTGGTCGCGACGTTGGGCCTCTTGCCGGCGGCCACCTCGCACGGCATCGGGTCCGACTCGCAGCGGCCGTTCGCCATCGTGATTGTCGGCGGGCTGATTGGAGCGCTGGCCTTGAGTGTTTTTCTGCTGCCGACCCTTTATGTGTGGGTGGCGCGGCCCGGGGATCGTTTGCCGGCGAAGCGGTTGGATTTGGAAGCGGGACAGGGCGCATGAAGGCGGTCCTTGCCGTTCTGCTCTGCGCGCCGGTCCTGCCCGCGCTGCCGCAAGCCGCCGTGCCCGACGCGCCCGCTGCACGTGTTGTACCCCTGTCCGCTCCGCAGGCGCGCTCGCCGGTGCCGGGCAACTCCGGGACGGCTCCGGGGCAGCTCCGTCAGGTCGCGCCCCCGCCC
>CAXTSB010000130.1:0-8600 GCA_964246845.1 uncultured Acidobacteriaceae bacterium | reverse complement strand
CGCCTGCCTCAGCGCGTGCCAGGGACCCGCCCGCAAGCAGGGCGAGCGCGGGCAAAGCGGGCAGCGAGTAGTATTCCTGCCGTGCGCCGAGCGAGAAAAAGCCGAGCACGAGCGCGACCCAAAGCAGCAGGAGAAAGCTGCCCGGGTCCGCGCGCCCGCGCCGCCAAGCAGCGCGGCACGCGCCGGGCAGAAACACGGCCCACGGCGCGAGCCAAAGCACGGCCAGCGCGAGGAAAAGCAGCAAGGGCGTTTGCCCGTAATCGTGCGGAATACGTTTGCCGACGAAGCGAAGGAAGTGCTCGTTGATGAGGTAAAACCAAAACCAGCCCCGCGCGCCCGGCGTTTGGGGCAGCGCGGGGTTCCGCAGGGCGGCGAGGATGTGCCACGGCGCGGCAAGAAGCAGGAAGACAAACGTGCTCGAAAGGAGCGGCAAGCGCGTGATCCAACGCCCACGTCCGCTTAGGAGCAGGTGAGCCAGCACCAGCCCGAGCGGGAAAACAATCCCGATCAAGCCCTTGGTGAGCACATGGAGCGCGAGTACCGCGGCAAACGCCCACGAAGTCCGGCGGAGGGCGGCGCGGTCGACCACGGGCTCGCCGAGCAGGCTGTAGGCGCGCAAATACAGGTGCGCGGCCAAGGTCATCCACAGCGCCAGAAGCATGTCCGGGATCGAGAACCGCGTCCAAAGGTAAGGTCCGAGCGCGGTGGCCGTCACCAGAGCGGACCAAGCGCCGGCCGAGCGGCCCCACAGCCGCGCGCCCAGGGCATACACGGCGGCAAACAGAGCCAGGGTAAGAACGGCGAGCGGAAGGCGAGCGGCCCAGTCGTGCACGCCGAAGACCCGCATGGAAGCCGCCATGAGCCAGAACAGCAGGGGAGGCTTGTCAAAAAAGCGCACGCCGTCGACATACGGCGTCACCCAGTCATGGCGCGTGAGCATCTCGCGCGCGGCTTCGCTGTACACCGAGTCCACATCGTCGAGCAAACCGGGTGAGAAGATTCCGCCGAGCTCCAGCACTGCCCAAACCGCACAGACAAGGAGCGCAAGCAGGGTCGGGCGGCTTGGGGGAGCTGCCCGCGCGCGGAGCAGGGCGGGAGTCGGCGGCGTGAGTGTTTGTTCGCTCAAGCAGATTCCAGCATGACAGACCTACCGCACACGCGTCTCCCGGCCCGCGCGGCGACTACCGGCCGGCTTTGTCCAGATCAAGATTCAACGCGAGCACATTGACCCGCGGCTCGCCCAAAAGGCCGAACTGCCGGCCCTCGGTGTGCCGCGCAATCAACGCCTGAACCTGCGCCTCGCTCAAATGGCGCTCGCGCGCGACCCGGGGTGCTTGGTAAAGCGCCGCCGCCGGGGTGATGTCGGGATCGAGCCCGGACGCCGAGGCAGTGACCAGGTCAACCGGCACGGGCGCGCCTGTGCCTTCAGCTTTGACGCTTGCCGCTACCCGGTCGATCAGCGCCTTGTTCGTCGGCCCATAGTTCGAGCCGGAGGAGTTCGCGGCGTCATAGCCCGTGCCCGCGGCGGACGGCCGCGAATGGAAGTACCCGGGCCCGGTGAACGGTTGGCCGATGAGCCTGGAACCGACCACCTGCCCGTCGCGGGTGATGAGCTGCCCGTCGGCTTTGCCGCGCATGGTGAGCTGCGCGACGGCGGTGACGGCCAGCGGGTAGCCGAGCCCGAGCAGCACGGCGGTGACCAGGGTGTACAGAACGGCGGTGCGGAGATGCTTCATGGATAGCTCCTTATGCGAGGTGCAGGGCGACCAGCGCGAGGTCGAGCAGCTTGATCCCGATAAACGGGACGATGATGCCGCCCAGGCCGTAGACGAGCAGGTTGCGCTGGAGCAGCGCGGCTGCTGAGACCGGCCGGTATTTGACCCCGCGCAGCGCCAGCGGGATCAGCGCGACGATGATGAGCGCGTTGAAAATCACCGCGGCCAGCACGGCGGACTCGGCATTGTGCAGCCGCATGATGTTGAGCGATTGCAGCACCGGAAAAACGCCCGCGAACATGGCCGGGATGATCGCGAAATACTTCGCCACATCGTTCGAGATCGAGAAAGTGGTCAGCGCGCCGCGGGTCATCAGGAGCTGCTTGCCGATGCCCACGATCTCGATCAGCTTGGTAGGGTTGGAGTCGAGGTCGACCATGTTGCCGGCTTCCTTCGCGGCCTGAGTGCCGGAGTTCATCGCGACCCCCACATCGGCCTGCGCGAGCGCGGGCGCGTCGTTGGTGCCGTCGCCGGTCATCGCGACCAGCTTGCCTTCGGCTTGCTCGCGCTTGATCAGGTCCATCTTGTCCTTGGGCTTGGCCTCGGCGAGATAGTCGTCCACGCCCGCTTCGCGCGCGATCGCGGCCGCGGTGAGCGGGTTGTCGCCCGTGATCATCACGGTGCGGATGCCCATGGCGCGCAGCTGATCGAAGCGCTCGCGCATGCCGCCCTTCACGACATCCTTGAGGTAGATCACGCCGAGTGCTTTGCCGTTTTCAGCGACGACGAGCGGCGTCCCGCCTTTGCGCGCGACCTCCTCGACCGTGCCGCGGACGGCGCTCGGCAGCTGCGCGCCGTGCTCCTCCAGGAACTTGGCAATCGCGTCGGTCGCGCCCTTGCGGATGGACCGGCCGTCGACCTCGATACCGCTCATGCGGGTTTGCGCGGAAAAGGGGACGAACTCGGCGTTGAGCTGCGCGAGTTCCCTGCCCCGCAGCCCGTGCTTTTCCTTCGCGAGCACCACGATGGAGCGGCCTTCCGGCGTTTCGTCCGGCAAGGAGGAAAGCTGCGCCGCGTCGGCGAGCTGCTCGGCCGTGATGCCCGGCGCGGGCAGGAACTCGGCCGCCTGCCGGTTGCCGAGCGTGATGGTGCCGGTTTTGTCGAGCAGCAGCGTATTCACGTCGCCCGCCGCCTCGACCGCGCGGCCTGAAGTAGCCAGCACATTGTGCTGGACGAGGCGGTCCATGCCGGCGATGCCGATGGCGGAAAGCAGCCCGCCTATGGTGGTCGGGATGAGGCAGACCAGCAGCGACACCAAAATGAACACCGTTTGCGGCGCGCCCGAGTAAATGCCGAAGGGCTGCAGCGTGACCACGGCGAGCAGGAAAATGATCGTCAGGCCCGCGAGCAGGATATTGAGCGCGATCTCGTTCGGGGTTTTCTGCCGCTGCGCGCCCTCAACCAGTGCGATCATGCGGTCGAGGAAGCTTTCGCCCGGGTTGGACGTGATGCGGATGGTGAGCACGTCCGAAAGCACCCGCGTGCCGCCCGTCACGGCCGAGCGGTCGCCGCCCGCTTCGCGGATGATGGGCGCGGACTCGCCGGTGATCGCCGACTCGTCGACGGAGGCGACCCCCTCGGTCACCTCGCCGTCGCCGGGGATCATCTGCCCCGCGCTCACCCGGACGATGTCGTCGAGCCGCAGCTTGGAGCTGGGCACCTCCTCGGTTTGCCCGCCCTTGCCGAGGCGGTAGGCGGTGGTTTCCGATTTCGCCTGGCGCAGCGCGTCGGCTTGCGCTTTGCCGCGGCCTTCTGCCATGGCCTCGGCGAAGTTCGCGAACAGCACGGTGAACCAGAGCCAAAGCGTGATCTGGAGGTTGAACTTGAACTGCGTTCCCCGATCGACGAACAGCAGGACCGTGGTGAGCACGGACCCGATCTCGACCACGAACATCACCGGGTTCTTGGCCATAGAGCGGGGATTAAGCTTGCGGAGCGCGTCCACGGAGGCGCGGCGCACGATGCGGGGGTCGAACAGCGAACGTTGATTGGCCACGGGCGGCGCTCCTTAGAAAGTGTGCCCGGCGCGCAGGAGCAGGTGCTCCAGCACGGGGCCAAGTGAAAGCACGGGGAAGAAGGTAAGCGCGCCGACGATCAAAATGACGCCGGTGAGCAGGGTCGTGAATAAGGGGGTGGTGACCGGGAAGGTGCCCGCGGTGGCCGGGGCGACTTTCTTGCCCGCGAGGTTACCCGCGATCGCGAGCATGGGGACGATCATGAGAAACCGCCCGAAGAACATCGCCGTGCCGAGCGTGTAGTTGTACCAAGGCGTGTTGCTATTTATGCCTCCAAACGCCGAGCCGTTGTTGCCGGTGGCCGAGGTGTAGGCGTACAGGATCTCGCTCAACCCGTGCGGACCATGGTTCGCGAGGCTGGACAGGCCCAGGTTGGGCAGCAGCACCGTGACCGCCGTGAAGCCGAGAATCAATAGCGGGAAGATGAGCAGGTAAAGCATGGCCATCTGCACGTCATAGGCTTCGATCTTTTTACCCAGGTACTCCGGCGTGCGGCCCACCATCAGGCCCGCAATGAAGACCGAAAGCACCACGAAGATCAGCATGCCGTACATGCCCGCCCCGACGCCGCCGAACACAATCTCGCCGAGCAGGATATTGGTGAGCGGGACGAGTCCACCGAGCGGAAGAAAAGAGTCGTGCATGCTGTTGACCGCGCCGCAGCTCGCGTCCGTCGTTACGGTGGCGAACAGCGCGGAATCCGCGATGCCGAACCGGACCTCCTTGCCTTCCATGTTGCCGCCCGCCTGGAGCGCGGTCGTTTGCGCGTTGATCCCGTGCAGCAGCGGATTCGCGTGCGCCTCAGCCCAATACGCGACCGTGACGCCGGCAAGCCAGAGCACCACCATGGCGCCCAGGACGGCCCAGCCGTGCTTGGGTGAGCGCGTCATCTGCCCAAGCGTGACCGCGAGCCCGGCGGGGATCAGAAAGATGGAGACCATCTGAAGCCAGTTTGAAAGCGGCGTGGGATTCTCGAACGGGTGCGCGCTGTTCGCGTTGAAAAAGCCGCCGCCGTTGGTGCCGAGCATCTTGATGGCTTCCTGCGAGGCGACCGGGCCTTGCGCGATGGTTTGCGTGTCCACCGTTGTGGTCTTGCCGTCCGTGCCGGTGACCTTTTGCGCTTCAACCAGCTTGGCTTGGTCGTAGGGCTTGAAGTTTTGCACGACGCCCTGCGACACCAGCGCAAGCGCGAAAATGATGGATATAGGCGCAAGCACCCAAAGCGTTCCGCGGGTGAGGTCGACCCAGAAATTGCCGAGCGTCCCCATCTCGCGCCGGGCAATGCCGCGGATGAAAGCAACGGCAAGCGCAAGGCCCACCGCGGCGGACCAGAAGTTATGCGTCGCGAGCCCGACCATTTGGGTTAGATAGCTCATCGTGGTTTCGGGTACGTACGCTTGCCAGTTTGTATTTGTTGTAAATGAAATAGCTGTGTTGAGCGCGAGCGCCGGTTCCACGCCGGCTAGGTGCTGCGGATTGAACGGAAGCAAGTGTTGCAGGCGCTCGACGATATAGGTCAATACCAAGGTTGCCGCGCTGAAGGTGAGCATGGCCCCGGCATAGGCATACCATCGCATCTCCTCCAGCGGGTCTACGCCGGTCAACTTATAAAGCAGGCGCTCGCAAGGGACCAGGACCGGGTCGAGCAGCGTTTTTCGCCGCTCGAAGACCCGTGTCATGTAGGTGCCCATGGGCTTCGCCAGGAGCAGTACCGCCGTGATAAACAAAGTAATCTGAAGCCAACCGTTCAGGTTCATACTTAGAACTTCTCCGGGCGCAGCAAGGCATACACGAGATACACGAGCAGCAAGGCGGACACGAGCAGCAGTAAAAGGTTGAGGATCACGAGCGGCCTCGTTTCAGCTGCTCGCAGCCCGCGACATAGGCGTGGGCGATGGCCGCCAACGCGCCGATCGCCAATACCGAGATAAGGTCACCCATGGCTTTTGTCCTTCCGGTTAGAAGTGATAGATAAGGTCGCCGGCTACTGTAAACTGGCTGGTCTTGGTGCCGAGATCATAGGAAGGCCCGTTATAGGAGTGCTCCACCCGAAGCTCAGGCCGGAATGTTACCGTGGAGCCGAACCAGTGATTGATGCCGACCGTGTGCTCGGAATAGATGGTCTTGAAACCGGTGCGCTGGCCGCGGACGTCATCGACGATTTCATTGCGGATGTTCAATGAATCGTGATGGTGGTTGAAGTCGCGTTCGGTGTAGTTCAGCAGCGCCACGGAAGGCGCATAGCATTGGCGCTGCCCGGCCTGACAGAGTGCGCCGTTCGCTCCCACTTCGGGAGTGATTGGGTTAGCGACATTGCCCCCGACATTCGGCACTTGCCTTTCATACTGGTAGTAGCCTTCAGTCGCGGTGTGCCATGGGCTGTTCTTGCCGAGCTTGTGGTACCAGGTCAGGTAATAGCCGTTCAGGTTGTTGTAGGCGTACTTGGCATTGTTGATGGCGTTCGCGCACAGGTACAGGTTGTTGCCGCCGTCTTGGGTCCAGGTATAGGAAACGCAAGCCGTGCCGGTCGGCGTCGCGTCGACCGTCCAGGGCTGGGCTTCGCAGCTTGCTGAAAAGCCGCCTTGCACGGTGAAATGCTTGTTGAGCTTGAGCGTGCCTACGACGCCGGTCTGGGTATAGCAATCGAAGGTGTAAGTAATCGAGTGCGTATAGGTGTAGTTATTCGGCGCGAGCTGCGCTTCGATATCCGGCAGCGAGATATATCGACCGATGCGGATGTTGAGACCCTGGGCCACATGCGGAAACCAAAGGTCCGCGTAGTACATGACCAAGTCATAGCCGTACGTGTTGTTATTTTTAAGCAGCTGCTGACTTAAAAACCCCTTGGCGGTCGTGTAACGGTAATCGAGGCCGTACAGGTTGGCCAGCCGGAAGCCCCAGTCGAAATGATCTTTCTGCGCTTCGTTCGGCAAGCGCTCGATGTAAAGCACGGCTTGGTCGAGCTGAACGGAGTTCGGCACGGCGTTATACGCTTCCGGACTGTTCGCGAACTTGCCCTTGTTGGAAGTGCTGACGTTGAAGCTCGGGTCGAACCACCCGTATGTCTTGATCCGCGACTTGTTCCCGTCAATTGCCTGGTCCAAGATGTAAGTGTTTGTATCGGGCGCGCCGATGGTCGGGCTGCCGCCGTAAGGCCAGTAAGCAAAAGGGAAAGGCGGCGAGCTGACGGGTGCGGGATAACCGACGGTATTCTCAGGCGCGGGCGCATTCTCAGCGGTCGGCGGAGGGTTCCAGTCCGCCTCGTACGCTTTGCCGAGCCGATCAAAGAAGTTCCCGCTCGCTTGACTCGCGGGCACGGCATCCGGCTTTTTCGGATCAGGTGCGGCAGTCTGCCCGAAAACGGGCTGAAAACACAGCGAAAACAGCAGAAGCAACAGCAGGGTGGAGCGCTTCACAGGTCTTTCCTCCACGTCCCATCACAACGGAGGGAGCCGTAGAAAGTCCGTAGGGGAATCGTAAGGAAGTTGTAAGCGGCTACTCGCCGGAAGGCCGGAGGCGGTACCCGACCCATGGCTCGCTCTGGATGTAACGCGGTCCTTCTCCGCGCTCGATCTTTTTCCGCAGCTGCCCGATAAGCACGCGCAGATACTCCGGCTGGTCCTCGCCCGCCGGACCCCACACCGCGCGCAGAAGCGCTTTGTGGGGCACCACGCGGTCCGGGTTGCGCAGCAGGACAGTAAGCAGGTCGAACTCCTTGGGGGTCAGGTGCAGCTCCCGCCCGCGCAGGGTGGCGGTGTGGGCCGCGGGGTCGAGCGCGAAATCGCCCACGGCCAGCGGCTCGGGCTCAGGCGCTTCGGCGGGCAGGCGCCGCAGCTGCGCACGCACCCGGGCCAGCAGCTCCGGCATGCTGAACGGCTTGGTCAGGTAGTCGTCCGCGCCCCGGTCGAGCGCCCGCACTTTCATCGCTTCGGTATCGCGCACGCTCAGCACGATAATGGGCGTCAGCGCCACCCGCCGCACGGCCTCGGTCAGCTCAAGGCCGTTCATCTCGGGCATCGCGAGATCGGTGATGACGAGGTCCGGCCGGGCCGACTCAAAGAGCGCGAACGCTTCCAGGCCGTTGCCGGCTGTTGAAACCGCATAGCCGCTGCTTTGGAGCGCGGCGCGCAGCATGCGCGTGATCTGCCGCTCGTCGTCCACCGCGAGAATGCGCTGCATCGCCCTCCAAGTGTAGCGGGTACACTCAAAAGCCATGAGGGTACGCGCGGCATCGCGGTGGGCGCTGTGCTTCGCCGCGCTCGCGGCCGTCCTGTACGTCTACCATGCGTGGCCGCCGGTCAACCCGACCACGGTCGCGCTTACCCTTTTACTGTTCATTCTGCTGGTCGCCGCGCGCTGGTCGCTGCGTTTGTCCGTCGCGCTGTCGTTCGCGGCCGCGGTCGGCTACAACTACTGGTTTCTGCCGCCCAGGGGCACGCTGACCATCGACGACCCGCAGAACTGGCTGGCCCTGGGGGTGTTCCTCGCGACCGCGGTGGTCGGCTCCCGCTTGTCGCAGCGGGCCCGGGGAGAGGCCGCCGCGGCCGAGGCGCGCGAAAGGGAGCTTGGTCTGCTGTTCCGGCTCAGCCGGGCGCTCTTGGCAACCGACCGCGTATCCGAACTGGAGCGGGCGCTGCCGGAGGTGGTGCGCGAGGCCGCCGAGGCCGAGGCCGCTTTGCTGTTCCTGCTTGAAAGCGGCGAGATCTTCACAGCCGGCGGCGCGCTTGCGGCGGAGGCTGTGGCCGAGCTTGCCCTGCTCCCGAGTCCGCAGGTCCGCGCGGACGGCGCGGCGGCTATCCCCCTGCGGGCC
>CAXTSB010000129.1:0-8902 GCA_964246845.1 uncultured Acidobacteriaceae bacterium | reverse complement strand
TGACGGGCATGGGCTCGGCGACAGGTTGCGGCGGCGTGTACAGCCGCGCGCCGAGGCCGGGACGGATTCGGACATCGGCGGTGCGGGTTCCGTTGGGCAGCCCCGCGACGGCTCGGCGGCCCGCGAGTGCTTTCTCAAACATGGCCCGCACCATGCGGACGCGGTCGCTGTTGTCCGCCGGAGCGGGCCGTGGCGAGGCCGCCAGATCATCCAGGTAACGGCGAAGTTCGGGGTCCATGGGCGAGCGCAGGTTCATAATGGTCGTTAAAACCCCGCGGCGGCGCTGGTCAACTTATTCATCTTCGCGACAAACCCTTCGTAGTCGCCGCTCCGCTCCGCGAAGCGCTGCGGCTTGACGCGCTCGACGATGATCTCCGGCGGTGTGGGCTCGGTTTGGAGCTGCCGCATAGTTTCCTCGATGTAATCCTTGAGCGGCATCGCGTTCGGGTCATTGGCTTGCCGCTCGCCCGTGAGCCCGGTCTGCACATAGGGCGGGGTGAGCTGGATGACCTCGACCGCCGTGCTGCGCAGCTGGTACCGCAGCGACTGCGTCCAGGAGTGGATGGCTGCTTTGGTTGCGCAATAGGTGGGCGTCATGGCCATGGGTGCCGTCGCCAAGCCGGAGCTCACGGTCAGGATCGCGGCCTTCGGCTGGCTGAGCAAATGCGCGATCAGCGCGGCATGGAGCCGGATGGGGCCGAGCAGATTGGTGGCGATGGTGGCTTCAGCATCGGCGACCGCATCCTCGGTCAGCCGTTCAGAACGCATGATGCCGGCGTTATGAATCACGACATTGAGTGTGGGGAATTGTCCGGTCAGCTCGGACGCGAAAGCGCGGACGGCCTCCGAATTTTCGATGTCGAGGGTTTTCGACGCCATGCCGGGATTGGCTTTCACGGTTTCGTCCAGCGCCTCCCTGCGGCGTCCGGAGATGATGACTTGATTGCCGAGTGCGTGGAACTGTTCAGCGAGGGCGCGGCCGATGCCCGAGCCACCGCCGGTGATGAGGATGGTGTTGCCGGTCCATTGCATGTGCTTTCTCCTATGCGGGTATCGTAGGTGGAGTGCGAGCGAAAAGTAAGTAGGCACTTGTTCGCGCCATACTTACCTGAAGGAGAGTGAGCCGTGACGGAAAAACAGCACGACCCGGAGCAGCACGACCCCGAGTTGGAAGCCCTGGTGCGCGAGATCATCGGCCGCGTCGCGGACAAGTGGACGATGCTGGCGCTGGAAGTGTTCGAGGAGCACGGGCAGCTGCGGTTCACGCGCATCGGCGAGCTGATCGGCGGGGTGAGCCAGAAGATGCTGACCAAAACATTGCGGCAAATGGAGGCCGACGGCCTTCTCACGCGCACGGTGTTTCCGGTGATCCCTCCGCGCGTGGAGTACGCGTTGACGCCGATGGGCAAAAGCCTGAGCTATGCCTTTTGCGGAGTGTGGCAATGGGCGGAAAAGCACCGCGAAGCGATTCGTGAGGCGCGGGCGGCGTTTATCGCGGGCGCGAGTGCTCAACGCTTTGCGGATTCCGACAGCCGGAGCAGTCCTATCATGCGGCCCAGGATAGGGGATTCTGCGCTGTCCGCCCGCGGCGCGGGAATGGACTGAGCCGGAAAGGTACTGCCGGCCGGCTGAAGAATCCATCGGCCCCGCAGGGGTTCACGCGCTGGTTCCGGGATGACATAGCGGAACAAGGTGACGCCGCGCGTGAGCTGGAGTGCGAAGACATCCAGTTGTGTTTTGCCGGGCTGCGGCCTCGCCGGTCGCAGGCTATGGCGGTCAACCAGGACGATATCGCCGGGCTGCAGAATTGGTGCCATGGGTTCGGCCTGCCCGGCTTCGAGAATAAGAGCCACAAAGCGCTCACGCGCGGCATAGCGGCCCAACGGCGGGGTCGGTTCGTAAACCTGGAACGGTATCAGCAAGGCAATATTGGCTGTGCGGAAGTCCGCGTCGGCCAGCTCGTTCGCGCGCAGAAGACGAAATGCGGTGAAGGCCGGGTCCGTCCGCCGCTCTTCTGGGCGCGGGGCGAGCAATGCCTCTACGGAAAGGTTGAGCGCCGCCAAGATCCGGTCGCGTGCCTCGTCGCTGAGGTTGGTTTTCCCACTGAGGAACTTAGAAATATGCGCCTGCGTAAGGCCCGAGCGCCGGGCAATGAGGGTGCCAGTCAGGGCTCCTTCGTTGATCCGTCGGCGCAGCTCCATTCGCAAGCGCTCGTGCAGTTGGGAAAAGTTCATCGCGGCGGAACATTTGCCTGGGAGCTATACCTTTCAAACGGGGAGGGTATGCCTTAAAGCCAAGTTTCGCCCACGCTTTTCCCGCACCGGCGTCAAGTTACCTTTTTTCAGCCATTTAGCACGGTACTAGCGTGACGGAAAAGGGAATTGTGCCGGGAAAAACGACGCCGTAGGCTGGGGAAACTTCGCCTTGGTTCACCACAACTTGGCTTCGCGGCCCGCGGTTCGGGCCTTTGGACGTGTTCACGCGCTGTCGCCGAACACGCGGGAGCCGTTGTCGGCTGAAGCAAAGGGGAAGCCTTGAAGGAGGGTTGACCGATGGACGGCTGGAAATCCGTGACATTGAAGGTGTGCGAAGGGTGCGGGACGCTGTGGGTGCGTCGCCGCGCCGTAGGGGTGTACTGCGGGCCGTGCGCACGGCTGCTCGAAAACTTTCCCGACCCGAAGACGCGTCTTTTACCGGGACGTCCGAAAAAGGCGCGCGCGGCTGAAGAAGCGCTGGCGTACGCAGGGGGGGCGCGATGAGCGGATCAGCCCTGCGGGTGACGGAAGTGGTGTGGTTTGAAAAACAGCGGCGGGCGGCCGCTCCCCAGCCTATCGATCCCACGCTGAAAAAGAGCGTGGGCCGGGTCGGGCTCGAAAGCGCTCCCGCGCCGGTGGTCGAGCGTAAGCCGTCGCGGTCCGAGGTGTATGTACCCGATGCGGCGCTGGGCTTTTACCGCCGGTACACAGAGGTGTTTCTGCGCCGGTACCTCCAGCTATCGCTGCGCATGGGGCAGGTGCCGTCCGTGCTGGGCAGCTGCGTTTTCCGGGGGCGGGTGTCGAGCCGCCCGGTCAATACCTTTGAGGACACGATCGCGCTGGTGATCGACGTGGAAAAGTGCATGAAGAAGCTGACGGGGGAGGATCGCGAAGTGATTGCGCGGGTGGCCATGCAGGAGTACACGCAGGAAGAAGCAGCGGAGCTGTTGGGCATGAGCCACCGGACGCTGGTGCGCCGCTACGCGCAGGCGATGGACGCGCTGACGCGCATCCTGCTGGATGCGGAGCTGCTGGAAGTGGAAAAGCTGTATCCGGGGCAGTAAGGATCGGCTTCGGCTCTGCTTTTCAGGGTCGGCGCTGCTGGAACTCGAAAAGCTGTATCCGGCAGTAAGGGTCGCTGCTTACCCCTTGGCCGCGACGGAAACGCCGGACAAGGAAAGAATGAGGGAGCCGCGGACGGGCTCGCCGAAAACCCTGGCGGGCTCGAACACGCTCCACAGCATCTCGTTGGCCAGCGCTTCGCGGGTGCCCGCGTCCGGGGTGCCGGCGATGACGCGATAGTCGTACACGCGGCCCATGGCGTTGACGAACACACGCACCACGACCGAGCCGTCGAGGTGCGTGATGGGGTTGGAGCCGTCGGGCAGGGTGGTGTACAGCAGCTTGGGCGCCGTTGCCATGCCGATCGGCTCATCGTTGGCGGCGGCTTGCTCGGGTGTAGCCAAGGTGCCCACCAACAGCAGCACCGTCCCGAGCAGCAGCACGGCGGAAGCAAAGCCGGCCGAAGCCTGTACCAGCAGCGGTGCGACGGTATTTCGCCAGCGGACCTGGAGCTGCTCGAAAAATAAACGAGGGCTGCGGGCGCGTTCGCGCGACATAGCCAGGCGCAGCTGGAGCGCGAGCGCCGGAGGCGGCTTGAGATCGCCGATTCTGTTCAGCGCGCCGACCGTATCGCGCAATTCGTGAAACGACCGTGTGCAGGCCGAGCAATGGCGCAGATGCTCGTGAACATCGGCCATGGCGCGGCCGGTGAGCGTGCCGTCGATGTAGTCGGAAAACTGCGCTTCGGCTTCAGGGCAAAGCAGGAGGTTCACCGGGCGGCTCCTTTTCTGCCGCCCGCCAGCGGCGCGAGGCGTTTTTTCAGGTGCGCGCGGCCGCGCATCAGGCGGCTTTTTACGGTGCCGAGTTCTATCTCCAGGATTTCGGCGATCTCCTCATACGCAAAACCCTCGATGTCGCGCAGGACTACGGTTGCCCGGTATGCATCGGGTACGTCGCGCAGCGCGGTCTCAACCTGTGCGCGGAGCTCGGCCTGCACGGCCGCGTCGAAAGGCGAGATGCCGTCGGCGGCCAGGGTTTCGAGCAGCGACAAGCCTTCCTCACCGCCGTCCAGCTCCGTTTCGAGCGCCACCTCGCGCTCGGTATGGCGGCGGAACCAGCGGCGCTGGTTGGAAGCCTCATGCACGGCGATGCGGTAAATCCAGGTGCGGAGGGAGGAGTCGCCCTTGAAGCCGCGGATGCCGCGAAAGACCTTCAGGAACACCTCTTGCGTCAGGTCGGGCGCGTCGGACGGATTGCGGATCGTGCGGGCGAGCAGCGAGTAAATCGGCCCGTGGTATTGGGCGATGAGCGAGGCGAATGCTTCCTCCGAGCCGGCCCGCAGCTCCTGGAGGATGGAGGCTTCCTCCGCCCGTGCTCCTCCGATGACATTTGCAAGATTGCCCAAAACCGCTCCCGCCGCCATCCGTTTAGACCTCCCACCATAGCAGTTCGTCACGGCCGAGGCGAACACTGCTTGATGGAGAGACACCGGCGTAGCGGCGGCGGTTCCCTAGAAGCTTCATCTGTTTCCGCGACCCCGCTTTGCGATGGGTTTCATCCGGGGTACAGCCAAGCTTACAGCTTTATGAGATCGCTTTTATTGCGGCGGCGGGGCGGCCTTCTTTTTCTTCCGGGCGGCCGGCGCTGGCTGCGCGTTCGTGTTGTCGACCACGGTGGTCGGCGCGGCTTTCGCCGCGGCTTGCGCGGCCGCGAGCTGCGCGTTCAGCGTCTTGGTTTGCGCTTCCGCGTTCACGGCCGAGGCTTGGATTTGATCGCCGAAGCTGCGCCGCGCGTCTTCCATCTGCGCCAGCGCACCCCGGAGCGCGTCGCCGTCCGTGTCCGGCGCGGCCAACTCGGCTGTTTCCACCACGCGCAGCAGGACGTCATAAAGCGCGTCGATGTTGCGGAAAACGGGCAGGTTCGCCGCAACCGAGCCGGGTGCTGCGTCCGCGGTTTGCAGGAGCGGAGGGAGCATTTCGTCGATGTCGCGTCGGATCGAATTGACATTGTTGCGCGCGTCCTCGCGCACCGGCCCGGGCGCTTTCCACTTGTCGAGCCGGAGTTCGCTGACCGCGGTGCGCAGCTTGTCGACCGCGGGGGACAGCGCGCCGGTGGCCGTGGTGGCGGCAGCCTGCGCCGTCGGCTGTGAGGGTGTTCGGGCCGATGCGAAAAGGGCCGGCAAGAGCAAAGCCGCGGTGAGCTTCATTCTTTCCATGCTACTAAAGGATGCTGCTTCAAGCCTTGCCCGCGAAGCCGTTCAACGGTCAGCCATTTGTGATTCATCCTTATTTCGGTGCTAATATAAGAATACCTAGATGCCCTGGAAGACAGCGAGGTGTTGTACTTCTTTCGTCAGCTGTTGAGCCAAGGAAGAAGAGCGGCGATCCAGCGCGGTTTCAGCTGGAACACAAGGTGGACCCGTAATTGATTTTCAACACAGGGCAGCCTCCCGGCAATTGAGATAAGGCCCCGGTTGCTCCCCGGGGCCTGTTGCTTTTCAGGGCAACATCGGTACCGGGTATTCCATCCCCGCCAAGCTGCATCTTCCAGAACAATCGCCTGCGCTGGAACTGCTCTATCCGCATAAAAAGGACTGTCTAGATTACGAATGGATGGGCGCTGCTTCGAGCGTTTTGGGGCAAGGCGCTCCTTCGCGGGAGCTTGCCGCATGCGGCTTTTCTTAACGCAAAAGCCGCGAAGACTTCCTGTTTGCGTCCGTATCTTGCCTAAGCTGCCTCAGCTCCCCGGCAGCTCGATCACATTGATGGACAGCGGCTCCAAAACCATCTGGAGATTTGCCCCGATCGGGGTAAATACATGCTCCCGCGGCGTGATGCGGTCCGGGGCGGTAATCGAGTTGGTCGCCTCGGTCGATGGGGCGGAAAGCGTGTACATGCGGCCGTTCGCGCCGGGCTTCTTGCCGTTGATCTGCACGGCCAGCGGCGCGGGGTTGGTCGTCGCGTTCACGAGCTTGATATAGAGCGTACCGGTCTTGCTGTCGCGCGTCGTGGATTGATAAATCCGCGTGGTCTTGCCCCCGAGCGCCGCCTGGAGGATCTCATCCCCGTGGTGGCCGGAGAACAGCGCTTGCGCCCAGTAGCTCGGCGAGCCGTAGCTTTGCATCGCGTCATAGCCGATCAGGTCTGTATTCCATTGCAGCCCGCCTGGGTTGACATTGGTGAACAAGGGCGCGTAGCTCGACAGGATCACCACATCCGAGTTGCGCTCCATGCCGGTCATCCAGGCGGCATCCGCAAGCGCCGCGCCGAAGTTCGGCGTCGGGACACCCTCGCGCGTGGCCCACTCGCCGACAAAGATCTTCATCCCCCCGCGCGGGGTTTTGTCATAATGGTCGGCGTCCGAGAACATTTCGCCGGTCGAGCGGTAATAGTGCTCGTCGAGCACTTCAACCGGCCGGCCTTTCACGCCGGTTGTCGCGATGAGCTGAAGCTTGGGGTAGCGCTGCTTGATGGCATCGTAGAACTGCCCGTACCGGCCGTCGTAAGATTGCGACTTATCGAACCAGTCCTCGTTGCCGATCTCGACATAGTGGAGCGGAAACGGCGCGGGGTGGCCGTCCTTTACGCGCTCCGCGCCCCAGTGCGTGTCGGGGCCGCCGGTGGCGTACTCAATCTCATCGAGCGCGTCCTGCACAAATGGCTGGAGCGCCGGTCCTGGGTCGATGTGATCGCCCTTGAGCGAGTAGCCCGCGTACACCGCAAGTACCGGCTCCATCTTCAAATCCTCGGTCCACTCCAGGAACTCAAGCAGTCCCAGGCCGTCCGTAGACCTGTAGCCCCAGGGGCTTTGGTGTGTGGGCCGGTCCACCAGGGGCCCGATGGTCTGCTTCCATGGGTAGCGGTCGGCAATCCGGTCACCTTCCAGGTAGTTGCCGCCGGGCAGGCGCAGAAACGCCGGGTGCATCGCCGCGAGCTTTTCCATGATGTCGACGCGGTTGCCGTTCGCGCGGTCATGGTATGCGGGCGGGAACAGCGAAGCGAGCGTGATCCAAAGCGTGCCGGGCTCGGTGACGGAAAGGACGAAGTGGCGGCGCGAACCGGGCTGAAGGTCGGACGGCGTGGTGAGGTCGGCTTTGTACTGTGCCCACTCCGTACCTACGCCGGGAACAACTTTTTCGACGATGGTCTTGCCCGTGTCGTCATCGCGGAGGCTGACGGTCACGGTGGTGCCGGGCTTCGAGCTTTTCGCGTAAAACGAAGCGTGATAGGTAGTGCCGGGCCGGAGCGGGATGCCCCAGTAGCCTTCATTCTCTATGCCGGCCGGGCTTTGCTGCGCGGCCGCCGTCACCTCGAATTTAAGGCTCTTCGGGATGGCTTGGCTGGGGCCCGTGCTTGTGTCAACCGAGGTTTGCCCTTGCGCGTCCCCGCCGAGCGTCACGGCCCAGGGGTAAGCATTGTCGAAGCCCTTCTCCGGAACGCGGTTCCGGAGCAGCTCCCCATAAAGCCCGCCGTCGTAGGAGTAGTTGATCTCCTCCGTCATGAGGCCGTACAGCATGGGGCTGCTTTTCGCCTTGGCTTGGCCTGCGTCGATGGTGAGGGTGGTTTGCGCCCCGGCGTGGAAGGCGGCGAGCAGAAAGGCAGCAAGGCGAAAGCGCATGCGTGAGAAATCCTTTTCTTGGAGGCAAATGAAGCATAGCGGAGAATTGTCGATGCGGTCACGTCCGAAATGCGCAGTGCTCACGCGAGCGGGATGCGCAGCTCGGCTTCGGCCCCGCCGCCCTCGCGGTTGCGCAGGCTGAGCGAGCCGCCGTGCGCTTCGGCGATCTGCTTGGCGAGGAACAGCCCGATGCCCGTGCCGCCCGGCTTGGTCGTGTAAAAGGGCACGAACAGATTGCCCGGGTTGGCGATGCCCAGCCCGGAGTCGGCCACTGTGATCGCGGTCCAGCGCTCGTCCGTTTTCCAGCCCAGCGTAACCGACGGCGGGTGGGCCGGGTTCGCGAGCGAGGCTTCCGCCGCGTTCTTGAGCAGGTTGACCAGCGCCTGAGCCAGTTGGTCCTTGTCGGCGAAGACTTCCGCGACGGGCTCGGGCGCGAGAGTGACGGGCACGCGCACCTCCAGTGCAGCCAGCTGCCGCAGAAACGGCTCGAGCGCGAGCGGTGCGCGGCGGGGCGGCGGCAGCTGCGCGAGCTCTCGGTACGCGGCGAGAAAGCGATTCAGCGAGTCGGCGCGCTCCTCGATGATTTCGAGCGGGCGCGCGAACTCCGGCTGGCGCGCCTGCGTGCGCAGGGAGCCCGCGAGCGACTTAATGGGCGTAAGCGAGTTGTTGATCTCGTGGCCGAGTACGCGGATCAGCCGCCGCCAGGCTTCGCGCTCCTCGTCGCGCAGCGCGCCGCTTACATCGGCCAGCAGAAACAGCCGGAGCGGCACGCCGCCCTCGCGAAACCGGCTGATGCGCACCACCCATTGCCGGTCTTGGAGCGCGATCACCTGCCCGTCATGCGCTCCGAGCATAATTTCCAAGCCGGGCTCTCCGGGTGCCAGCAGCTTTTCCGCCGCGGCATTGCCAAAGCGCAGGCGGTGGCTCGCGTCCAACGCAAATACGGGCGCATCGAGCACGGCGAGCAC
>CAXTSB010000128.1:0-8983 GCA_964246845.1 uncultured Acidobacteriaceae bacterium | reverse complement strand
CATAAAGCCGGTCGCCCGGGCGCGCCCCGGACCGCCGCAAGGCTTTACCGTTCGGAACCGCGCCGATCAGAACGATGTCCGCGGAAAACAGCGCATGTTTGCCTACGGGAGGTGCTTGGGCGGTATCGCCCCCGGCAAGCGGCACTTGGTAGGCGCGGGCCAAGGCGAGCAGCCCGTCGAAAAAGCGGGAGGACCACGCCCCGGCCAACTCGGGCGGCAGGGCGAGCGACAAAAATGCGGCAAGGGGGCGGGCACCCATCGCCGCGAGATCGCTGAGGCCGCGCGCCAAGCACCGGTAGCCCGCCGACTCAGGTGTATGCCAGTCGCGGCGGAAGTGCACGTTCTCAAGAAAAAGGTCGGTGGTGACGGCGAGTTCGGCGCGGGCAGGCGGGCGTATCAGGGCGCAATCATCGCCGATGCCCAAGCTGAGGCGGGGTGAGCCGCCCGCGCGCGGCGCAAGAGCGCGGATCAGGTCGCGTTCTGCGCGCGGCATGGCTCCAGCTTACCCCGTGCTCGGGTTTCGCTCGCCCGCGTAAGGGGTGGGGCGGCGCGCTTGCGGATACGGATGCGCGCTAAACGCGCGGTTTGCGCGCGGCCCAGCGGCGCTTTTGCGCGTCCACGATCCTTTGCCGGGCCTCCGCGCTCAGGTTGCGCTTCACGGGGGCGCTGCCGGGGCTGCTTTCACTGGTTAGGAGGTCGCGCACTTTCCGCAGCCGGTCCAGCTCTTCATCGATGGCGCGCAGCAGGGCTTGATTGTCAAAACGGGTCATACGTCGACGGAACCTTTTCTTACCGCAGGTGTGCAATCGCATCAAGAGTCTAAGGGCGAAATGACCTCAGATAGAAACATTGTGAACGAAACCATGAAGAAATGCGCAGCACGGAAGTAACTCTTACCGAGGTGTGATTTTTCTTTGACCCTGCTGTTGCCCCCTGCTAGCCTAAAACTTGTTCGCGGCCTGGTTCCGAGCCGCTGGGAGTATGCGTGAATAAGCGGTTTTACATTATCTTCGTGGCGCGCGAAGCCGACGGGCGTCTGCGGAAGATTCCTATTCCGCTTTTCTATGCATATATTTTCGTGGCGGCGGCGCTGGTCGGCTCGTTTACGCTCGCGGGCATGGCCGGCTCCTACACCCGCATGCTGGTCAAGACGGAAAACTTTAATCAGGTGCGGTCGCAGCGGGAAGCCCTCCGCAAGGATTACGCGAAGCTTGAACAGCAGGCCCAGCAGAAAGATGTGCAGGCGGCCTCGCTCGGCTCCCTGGCCGGGCAGATTTCCGCGCTGTACGGGCTGCACGCGCACGCGTCCAAGGCTGTGAAGATCGCGGCGACGCCGGTTTTGGCCGACAGCTCGCCCGACATCTCGGCGGGCTGGAGCCAACAGGCTTACGCGAAGTCGCTCGATGAGTTCGCGGCGCTGCGGACCTCGGCGGTGACCACGCATGCCGAGCCGCAGCTCGACTTCCACCCCCGGCCGTTCGCGACCAATGCGGACCAGGTCGTAGGCGTCGGGTCGATTCCCGAGCTTTGGCCCGTGACCGGAAGGCTGACCAGCTCCTTCGGCGAGCGGCTCGATCCGTTCAACGGCGAGGGTGCCTTCCATGCGGGCCTCGACATCGCCACTGCGTACGGCACCCCGGTGCGCGCACCCGCGGACGGGGTGATCGCGAAAGCTGGCCCGGCGAGCGGCTATGGGCGCGAAATGATCGTCGACCACGGCGGCGGCATCACCACGATCTACGGGCATATGTCCGGCTTCGCGGTGATCGCGGGGCAGCTGGTGAAGCAGGGTCAGGTGATCGGCTATGTGGGTTCAGCCGGCCGCAGCACCGGGCCGCATCTCCACTATGAGGTCCGCATCCACAACATGCCGGTCAACCCTCACAAGTACCTGAAGCAGACCATGGAAGAGCAGGATCTACAGGTAGCTGCGGCCGCGAAAGAGCCATCGCGCGGCGGCCAGTAGTTTTAGAGTCCGCGCTGCGTAGAGGCTGGATCCTCCTGAACGGGGTGAAGGGCCTGTTTCATCCGCTCGCCGGCTAACAGCAGATTGTCCACTCCGTTCATAGCGACACTTTCAGCGCTTGTCGGGCGCGCTTGTCAGCGTAGGCAACAAGCTTGTCGGCAGGGTGGCGGTCAGCACGGCACGATCATGCCAGTGCGTCACCTTTGCGCTGTTCAGGGCGGCTTGCGTGCTTGTGTCTGTGAGTGCAGCGGGCAGATTGTTTTCGGCCAGTTTGCCGAGCGAGAGCATTCCCGCGAGCGCACCCGCCGATGCCCGCGCGGCTGCCTCGCTCGGCGCGATCTCCTCCACCCGCAACCGCAATGCGCCTGTCCATCGCAGCGAAGCGACAAAGGTCGCGTCCAACCGGAACGGGAGGTCCAAGCCGAACAAAGAAAGTCTGCCATGGTCGCCGAACGGCAGTCCGATCTGCCCCAACCCCCAAGCGAGCGAAAGCACGGGCAGGTCGCGGTAGTGCTCCGCAAGCAGGGTGGGCCCGGGGGCGGTGAACGGCAGCCACGAGGCGCGCGCGTGGTCCAGGATGGCGTGGATTTGCTCCGGCGTGGGGTCGTTGCTGGCCGCGACCAGGCCGTGCGGCAGAACGGCAACCCGCACCGTGCGCCCTTCGCTCGGGATGAGGTAGAGCGTCTGCCCACCGTAGCTTTCAGCAGCCGCGGCGATGCTCAGGAGATAGCGCGAAAGCCGTGCGGCATCGAAGCGGCCGCGGAACACCTCGGAGTACGCAAACCCCGCGTTCGGCCCTGTGAGGTCGGGTACGCGGTCGAGCGCAAAGGCGGCTTCGTCGAGGTCGCGCTCGGGGTCGATGCCGGTCGCGTCGATAAACCGCTGGTATTCGGGCGCGTGCGGCGTCGGGTTCCGGTTGAAGTGCGTGGCCGCGCGCAAAGGGCCTAGATTGAAGTAGGCGATCGCCTGCGACTCAGGAAGGAGCCGCGTCGGCAGCGGCGGGGTCGCCTTGCGCCAGAGGAGCAAGCCCGCTCCACCCGCCAGGACGGGGGCAAGCGCGAGGAGGGCAAACCGGAGGCGCTTCCCGGGAGGCGGCATAAAGCCAGGGTACTAGAGCCGCGCGGCAGGCGGTTCACGGGCACCGCGAAGCGGACCGCACTCTGCGCGTTGCTCCTGTACGGAGCCTGTGCTAGGCTCATCTCTTGTGCGGCTCTTGACGCCGCACCCGGGCCGGCGTAGCTCAGTTGGTAGAGCACCTGATTTGTAATCAGACGGTCGGGGGTTCAAGTCCCTTCGCCGGCTCCACCGCCTGCGGGCGGCTTCGTCAAGGGTGTACATCAATATGGGCACAGGTGGCCGAGTGGTTAATGGCAGCAGACTGTAAATCTGCCGCTCCGAGGAGCTACGAAGGTTCAAATCCTTCCCTGTGCACCACCGGTTTGCGCGGCTGGGCGCGTGTTTTTGCCGCGGTCGCGATTTTAAGCGCCGTCGGAACCCTGGCATGGGCTACGATGGATGCTGGCAAGGCGCGCGAGGCGGTGCTCGTGCTCCTGGCCGGGTTCGCGCTCCGCATCGTATTGCTCGGGCGCGGGCCGCGGTAGGGCTGATGTAGCTCAGTCGGTAGAGCACTCCCTTGGTAAGGGAGAGGTCGTCGGTTCAATCCCGATCATCAGCTCCAGATTCCAAACAGAAAGGCAAGCGCGGGAGTAACTCAGTGGTAGAGTCACAGCCTTCCAAGCTGTTGGTCGCGGGTTCGATTCCCGTCTCCCGCTCCAGCGCCTTCTGAAAGACTTATGTTTGAACAAGCGGTATTGCCGATCCAAGACGAACGGACCTTTGCCGCGGTGCGGAGTGCCCTGGACAAGGCATTTGCGCCGGCGGCGGCCGAGGGTTTCCTCAAGCGCCTGAGCCGGGCCGGGCTGCGGGCGCGCCAGTTTGAAGCGATCCTGGCCGGCGGCCTGCTCGGCGCGGACGCGCAAACCGCGTATGCGGCCCTGGGCGATTCGGACCGCGGCCACGTGCGCGAGCAATACCTCGGGCTGGTGGAGCAAGTCGCGCCGGAGCTCCGGCGGCGGTTCCTGAAGGTATACGCGTACTACTGAGGTGCTGCGGCTTGCAAAAGTCCCAACGGTCAAGCTCGTGCGTCGGCGGCAAAGGAGAGGGGATGGACGTCTGGGTTGATGGGCCGCGTGAGACGGAAAGCAGCCGTAAGGCGGCACACAGCGCTTCTGTTTCCGACCTGCCGCACTTGACCGATCAGGAGCGCACCGAGGCGCAAGCCTTGCGTTGGCCGGAGGAGTTCTACGCGCGCAACAAATTAGCGGGCGAGATGGGCGCGCGCGAGTGGGCGCAGCGTGCGGAAGCGCTCGGCTTTCTCCTCCAAGGCTTGCTTCAGGATCGTGACTCCAGAGCCGTTTTGGAAAGCGTCCTTTTGGAAACACGGCGCGGCCGTTACCGCGCAACCGTATGTTTGGGCGGGAGCACGTTTTGGTTCGCAGTCCGAGAAGAAGTCGTGGACGACCTGATGGAAGCAGGTAAGCTGGAAGCTCTTGAAAATGTGAAGCGGATTGTGGATATCGCCGCTTTGCCGTATTTGCTTCAGCTGCGTGTCTCTTGAATCTCGAAAACAGAGTCGCTCTGCTTTTCCTGGCCGAGGAGAGCCGCAATCTGCTCCGAGCTGCTCGGATCGAGGCAGGCGCGGATTTCGCACTGGAAGCTGCGATCATCGAGTCCGAGGACCTCGGGCTCTGGATACGTGTTTTCCGCGACGGGAATGAGCGCTGCTTTCTGTTGCGGTGGGAGTACCTCTTGGCTGTCGACCTACAACTCGTGGATGCAAAGCCATTTGGACTGAGCAGCGGAAAGCGTTTAGGATAGAGCAATGCGTGAAATCGTGACGTTGGCGTGCGGGGAGTGCAAGGAGCGGAATTACTCGACGACGAAGAACAAAAAGAAGACCACGAGTCGGATTGAGTTCTCGAAGTTTTGCAATCGCTGCCGCAAGCACACGCCGCACAAGGAAACCAAATAGGGAACCGCCGTCCGGGCGCATGCGCCGGAACGGCAAAACAGGGGCGTAAGCTCAGTGGTTAAACTGTCGGTCTCCAAAACCGAACTCCTCGGTTCGAATCCGAGCGCCCCTGCCAAAGTTTAAGTCAAGTGCCGCGGTAAAGCGCGGCGGGAGTGGCCGCCATGGCCGTGAAAGAGCAGGACAAGCCGGTGCAAAAAGCCGCAGTCATCGTTCCCTCCGCGGGCGCGAAGCAGCCGAACCCGATCGAACGCGGACGCGAGTTCTTGGGCGATGTGCGCGGCGAGCTGCGCAAGGTTTCCTCGCCGACCCGGTCCGAGGTGCAGTCCACCACGACAGTGGTGATCCTCGCCGTGTTTGCGTTCGCGGCGTTTTTCTACGTCGTCGACTCGGTGCTCGGCTACCTGCTGCAAGCATTGCTGCACTCGCTCGGCGGGGCTTAAGGGAGATTATGGCGGACGAGCAGCAGGTCGAAGTATTGGAAGCGGAGCAGGCGCCCGAAGCAGGCACGCTCGAGCCGCCCGCGAACGAGCGCTTCAAGTGGTACATCATCCATGCCTACTCGGGTTTCGAGCGCAAGGTGCGCGAAGCGATCGAGACCCGCATCATCGCCTACGGTCTCCAGCAAAAGATCGGCCGGGTGATGATTCCGCTTGAATCCGTGACCGAGCTGGTGAACGGGAAAAAGAAGACGAGCGAGAAGGTGTTCCTGCCCGGCTACGTGCTGGTCGAGATGGACCTGGACAACGACCTGTGGCACATCATCAAGAACACGCCGCGGGTCACGGGCTTTCTGGGCACGGGCGACAAGCCGGTCGCGCTCAGCGAGGAAGAGGTGTCCTCGCTCCTGAACCGTCAGGAAGCCACCAAGGAAAAGCCGCAGCTCAAGATCAAGTTCGAGAAGAACGAGTCGGTGCGCATCACCGAAGGGCCGTTCGCGAACTTCAACGGCTTGGTGGACGAGGTCAACGAGGACCGGCAGACCGTAAAGGTCATGGTGACCATCTTCGGGCGGTCCACGCCGGTGGAGCTTGAGTTCGGCAAGGTTGAGAAGGTCGAAGAGTAGAGGGAAAAGGGTAGAGGGTGGAAACGGCCTTCTCCTGAAAATTGCAGCCGCTTTAGAAGGCGGTTTTGAATCATGGAAAGGAAGCGCATGCCGCCTACAAAGAAAGTACAGACTTATGTGAAGCTTCAGGTGATCGCCGGCAAGGCGACGCCCGCGCCGCCGATCGGCCCGGCCCTCGGACAGGCGCAGGTCAACATTATGGAGTTCTGCAAGCAGTTCAACGCGCGGACCTCGAACAAGGAGATTGAAGGCCTCGTCATTCCGGTGGTCATCACCGTGTACGTAGACCGGTCGTTCACATTCGTGACCAAGACCCCGCCCGCGGCGGTGCTGCTCAAAAAAGCCGCCAATCTGCAAAAGGGCTCGGGCGTGCCGAATAAAACCAAGGTCGGCACGGTGACCGAGGCGCAGATTCGCGAGATCGCGACGCAAAAAATGCCGGACCTGAACGCGGCGAGCGTGGAAACGGCGATCAAGAGCATCAAGGGCACGGCGCGGTCGATGGGGATTGAGGTTACGGCGTAGGAGGACCCATGCGGTTTGCGGAGGCAGCGAAGTTTGAGGGCGAGCTTGGGTTTGCTCTTAAGTGGGAAGAGGATGCTTTTCCGTTTACCTATCAACCGCCGAAGCGCCTCAGCGATACAGGCCTGGAAGCTTTCAGCCGCCGCAATCGGCCTTTTCGAGTCGAGCAGGACGCAAGCGGAACCCTCATCATCATGAGCCCCGTCGGATTCCAAACGTCCCGGCTGGAGGTCGAACTCGCGGTTCAGTTCGTGACCTGGGCTAACAATGACGGCAGAGGTGTCGCGTGCGGACCGGATACGGGCTGCCGTCTCAGGGACGGATCAATACTGGCACCGGATGCGCTGTGGGTTCCTAACGAAAAGTTGGAAGCCATGGATCGCAAAGAGCGAGACGGCTTTCTTCCTTTCTGCCCTCCTTTCATTGCAGAAATCCGGTCCCCAGGGGATCGGATCGGGGTTGTGGAAGGGAAGATGGCTGCTTGGATCAAGGCCGGAGTGGAACTTGCATGGTTGATTGATCCCAAGCGTCAGCTTGTAAAGATCTACCGTCCTGGCGTGGAACCGGAAACTTTGGCAAGGCTCGAAGTATTACGGGGTGAGGGGCCCATCGCCGGGTTCGAGTTGGGGATGCGGCTTTTTTGGGAGTAGAACCCCGGCTGTAAGTTAGATTTCATAAACCCTGCCGTCTACTTTGACCTTGGAGCACCAAAAGCAGTGGCGGATGTCTTTCCCCGGAACGATTTCGGCCAGATCGAGCCTGCGCCAGCGATGGAGGCCGAAGCGGCAGAATTGGCTTAGGAGCGGGTTCGCTTCGTGTTCACGGTGGGGCCAGAGCTTCGCAGATCGTTGTGCAGTATTCAAGTCAGCCGCGATTCTGCCTTGTTCGTCCATGTGCAATCGTTTCAGGCTGAAAGCCGCCGTGCAACACCGGATTTCGTGGTGCCCTGCTTGCCTTGCGCAGCGCGATACCGCATACTAGAAGTTCACGTCTTCATAAAGACGCAGTCACTCCAGACCACGGCCCGGCGCTGATGCCGAAAGCGGTGGGAGACAGGATTTATGGCACAAAAAGAATCGAAAAACATGGCGGCCGCGCGCGCGCAGGTTGAGGCGCGTCCTTATACCTTGACCGACGCGGTGCCGCTTATCCAGAAGATTAAATTCGCGAAGTTTGACGAGAATGTCGACCTGACCCTGCGCTTGGGCGTGGACCCGCGCCATGCGGACCAGATGGTGCGCGGCACCGTGGTGCTGCCGCACGGCCTGGGCAAAACCAAGCGCGTGGCTGTCATCACGACCGGCGACCGGCAGCGCGAAGCGGAAGCCGCGGGCGCCGAGTTCGTGGGCGGCGAGGAGATGGTCGAGCGGATCCAAAAAGAAGGCTGGACCGACTTTGACGCGCTGATCGCGACGCCGGATATGATGCGTTCGGTCGGGCGGCTCGGCAAGGTGCTGGGCCCGCGCGGGCTGATGCCGAACCCCAAAACCGGCACGGTGACCAGCGATGTCGCGGCCGCGGTGAAGGAAATCAAGGCCGGCAAGGTGGAGTTCCGCACGGATAAAACAGCGCTGGTGCACGTGCCGGTGGGCAAGGCCTCGTTTCCGCCTGAAAAGCTGATCGAGAACGCGCTGACCGTGATCACGAGCGTGATGCGGGCGAAGCCGTCGGCGGCCAAGGGCAAGTACGTGAAGGCGATGACGATCTCCTCGACCATGGGACCGGGGATCGCGGTTGATCCCTCGGTTGCGGACGCGGCGGCGAAGGCCTAAGGCGGAAGCCTAAAACAAGGCCCGCGCGCGGCGCGGCTACGGGAGAGTTTTGGAATGGCACTGACCAGGCAAAAAAAGACACAAAAAATGGAGCAGCTTGCGGCCGAGCTGCAAGGCTCGACCAGCGCGATCGTGGGCACATTCACGAAGTTGACCGTATCGCAGGACTACGCGCTGCGGCTGAAGGTGCGGGAAGCCGGCGGGCGCTACCGCGTGTTGAAGAACAAGTTGGCGGCGCGAGCCTCCGAGGGAACGGGGATTGCCGAGGCTTTGCAGGGCCTCAAGGGCGTAAGTTCAGTTGCCTACACAAGCGGCGACCCGGTCGCGCTTGCAAAGGCGCTCACCGAATGGATCAAGGACAACGCCGAGTTCACCTTTAAGCTGGGCATCGTCGACGGCAAGGTGATCAACGTCGAGGAAGTTCAAGCCTTGGCGACGATGCCGGGCAAGGAAGAGATCTTCGCGAAGCTCCTGTTCCTGATCAACGCGCCCGCGCAGCGGTTGGCGACGGTGATGGCGGCGACCGGGCGCGACCTGGCCGTAGTCATCAATCAAGCGGTTCAGAAAGAAAAGTTCACGGCGGGCGGGGCGGCGGCAGCGCCTGCTCCGGCAGCCGCTGCTGAGGCAGC
>CAXTSB010000127.1:7527-9026 GCA_964246845.1 uncultured Acidobacteriaceae bacterium | reverse complement strand
CAACTATCCGCCGCTTTTTCACCGCGCCTTCTTTCCGCCCCCGTCGGCTTGCTCGTTCAAACGCTGCCATTCGCGGATCTCCGCCGCGTCCACCACGGTCAGCACCTTGGCGGTAAACTGCCCGCCCGCTTGCGCGCCGCTCGCGGTCATGCCGTCGCCCACCTGAATATCCGGCAGGGTGATGCTCTGGTGGCGCTTGCGGAAAGAAGTGTCTTCGTCCACGGTGACCGTATTGACGACGCCGTCAGGCCGCTGGATGACAAGCGCCGTGCCGTTCTTTGCCGTGATCGTACCGGCCAGCCAGGTTTTGCCCCACTGGTTGCGCCGCTGGTCGAGCTCGGCCAGGGCTTGGGCGTCGACCACCGCGACGAAAATGGCCCCAAGCGTGTGCTTATTCCGGTCCAGCTCACCGCCCGCGAGCACCGTATCGCCTGGCTTGGCGGAGTTGGGCCGGGCCGGCTCGGCGTCCTTCACGAAGTGGGTATTCGCGCCGGTTTGGACCTCGTACATCACGCCGGAAGGGGTTTGGAGGAATACGGAGGCTTTATCCGTCCGCGTCACCGTACCCCGGATGGCTTCGAGTCCGGCTATATCGAAGGCGGAGTCTTCCTGCGCTCGGACGAGCGCGGGGGCGGCGAGGGCAAGGCAGCAAAGCAACGCTGTACGAAAAAACGGCATCGTGAGACTCGCATCTTAAGACGGGGCAGCAAGGCAAAAAGACCGCCGCGGCTCCGGAATCGGTTTTCATCAGTGTAGAGCGGCTGCCGGAAGGTCCGCCGCAAAACAAAATTGTGCGGCGCAACCGGACCTTCCGCCCGTGCGTCGCATCCGTAGTGTGGAACGGCAACCGGGGGTGCGGCATGGCGGCAGCTGTCGAGAGTATTTCGGGCGAGGACGAGCAGCTTCTCCATCAGCTGTGTACCGTGCGGCGGCGGAGCTTGGAGCTGTGCCGTCCGCTGACCCCGGAAGACATGATGGTGCAAAGCTGCCCGGAGGCAAGCCCCGCCAAGTGGCACCTGGCGCATACTTCCTGGTTCTTTGAGATTTTCCTGCTCACACCGTTCCTGCCCGGCTATAGGCCCTTTCACCCCGACTTCGTTTGGCTGTTCAACTCCTACTACAACGCGGTGGGCAGCCAGCCCGCGAAGAAGCTGCGCGCGTCCTTTTCCCGGCCCGACCTCGACGCGATCCTGGCCTACCGGGCCCATGTAGACGCAGGCCTGGAGCAGCTGTTCGCGAGTGAAGCACCCGAGGAAGCCCGGCGCAGGCTGGTGCTTGGCCTCCACCACGAGCAGCAGCACGGCGAGCTGCTGCTCACCGACATCAAACACGCGTTTTGGTCGAACCCGCTCCGGCCCGCGTACCGCGAAGGGCGGCTCCCGGCTGCTCCGCTCATTCGGCAGGGTTGGCTACGGTTTGAGGAGGGCCTGCGCGAGATCGGTTCCGCGGGCGATGGGTTCTGCTTCGACAACGAGGAGCCCCGGCCCCGCGTTTGGCTG
>CAXTSB010000127.1:6843-7517 GCA_964246845.1 uncultured Acidobacteriaceae bacterium | reverse complement strand
GCGACGCGTTTGCGCTCGCCGACCGCCCGGTCTCCTGCGCCGAGTATCTCCAGTTCATGGAGGACGGCGGCTACACGCGCGCCGACCTGTGGCTTTCCGACGGCTGGGACGCGGTCAAGCGCGAGGGCTGGGAAGCGCCGCTCTATTGGCATCGCGAAGGCGGGGAATGGACCGTGTTCACCTTGCGGGGCGACCTGCCGCTGGCCGACCTCCTTGCCGCGCCTGTGTGCCACCTTTCGTATTACGAGGCCGATGCCTTTGCCCGTTGGGCCGGGGCGCGCCTGCCCACCGAGGCGGAGTGGGAGACCGCAGCCGCCGACAGCCCGCCGGACGAGGCGCACCTATTGGAGGGCGGCCTGCTGCACCCCGCGCCTGGCGCGCCGCTGCTTGGGGGCGTGTGGGAGTGGACCGCGAGCGCCTATCTCGGCTACCCCGGTTATAACGCCCTGCCCGGCGCGCTGGGCGAATATAACGGCAAGTTCATGTCCGGGCAGATGGTGCTGCGCGGCGGTTCGGCGGCCACGCCCGCGTCGCACATCCGGGCCACCTACCGCAACTTTTTTCCGCCGGGCACGCGATGGCAGTTTTCCGGCATTCGTCTGGCGCGGCGGTAACTGTTTCGGCTCTTTCCCGATCGGAGAATCATGACGGACGCAAACGCGACCCTCACACCC
>CAXTSB010000127.1:5005-6833 GCA_964246845.1 uncultured Acidobacteriaceae bacterium | reverse complement strand
GTCGAGCTGGGTGCCGGTACCGGCTCCAAAACGGGGCTGCTGCTTCGGGCCGCCGTCGAGCGGCAGGGCGCGGTCGATTACCATCCCATCGATGTATCGCCGTCCGCCCTTGCCGAGGCGCGGCGGCAGCTCGAAGCGCAGATTCCCGGCGTCCATGTACATCCGCGCGTGGCCGACTATACCGAAGGCCTGGGCCGCTTGGACGCGGGTTCCCGCCGCAAGCTCGTGCTGTACATCGGCTCGTCGCTCGGCAACTTCGACCCGCCCGCTGCCGCCGCGCTGCTGCGCGGTGTGCGGCGGCAGCTTGCGCCGGGCGACCGCCTGCTGCTCGGCCTGGACCTGGTGAAGGATCCCCGTGTGCTCGTACCCGCGTACGACGACGCGCGGGGGGTCACGGCGGCATTCAACAAGAACGTGCTCGCGCGTCTCAACCGCGAGCTCGGCGCGGATTTCGCCCTGGACGCCTGGAAGCACGAAGCGCGTTGGAATGGGGCGGAATCGCGCATGGAGATGCACCTGTGCTCGATGCGCGCGCAAACCGTCCGCATACCCGCGCTCGACCTCCGGCTTCGGTTCGAGGCCGGGACGGGCATCCACACCGAAAACAGTTATAAGTTCACGCCTGAACGGGTCGGCATCCTGCTGGACGAGGCCGGGTTCGCCGTCCGGCAGGAGTGGATGGATGGGCAGCGCTGGTTTGGGGTGTATCTGGCGGAAGCGGTATGACTCTACACAGCGGCACCAACCTCACCGGTGCTGAACACTTTCCGGCGCGCGCTCCCGGTCCAGCGGCTTGATCTCGAGCACCCACTCTACAGGTACGGTTGCCGGGGCGAAGCATTGGGATGCCGTACAGGCCTGATACGCCACCTCACCCTTCACCACAATGGTTTGTTCCTTCTCGAAAGTCGGGATGGTGCTGTCGTCCACCACCGTCGCCACCTGGCTCGTCAGCACGAACGGGCTTGAGTACACAGGTACGGTCTGGTGCAGTTCCGCGAAGGTGAACGGCTCGCCCGCCGGGTACTGGACCGGCGTGCTCTGGTAGAGAGGGGAAGGCGCGAGCGTCAGCGCGACGACATGGTACTGCTCCTTCTCCGCGCCGGGCGCGTACAGGTGCGTTCCGGGGGCTGGACTCAGGCTCGCCACCAAGCGCACGACCGCTCCGGGCGCGGTTGCGACATCGGACTGTGTGGTTGTCAGGGTGAGGTGCGGCGTGCCGGCAACCTCCTTGGGCGGCTCGGGCAGCGGCAGCTGTCCGTACAGGTAGCCGTACAGGTTGTTCGCGGTGAGCCGGTTGACATACGCACCCTCGAAGAAGCGCTGCCGGATCGTGCCGTCCTTGGCGAGGAGGTAGTAGCCGGGGTAGGGAATACCTTCCTCGATGCCCTGCCCTTCAGGGTTGCGGATGCCGAACTTGTTGATCAACCCGGAATGCGGGTCGGACAGCAGGGGATAGCTAATGCTTTTCCGTTTCGCGAAGTCCGCCAGGATCGCGGGCGAGTCATAGCTCACGGCGGCGACGTTGACGCCTTTAGCCATGAACCTGCCCTGCGCGGCTTGGAGGTCGACGAGCTGCCCCTTGCAAAACGGGCACCAATCCGCGGAGCGGAAAAACAAGAGCAGCAGCCCGTCCGGACCCGCAAGGCTTTGGAGGTCCTGCTTCTTGCCTGCCTGGTCCTTGAGCGAGAACTCCGGGGCGTGCGCGCCGGGCTTGAGGCCGGGCAGGTCTTGCGCCCGCGCGGCGGCGGGAAGCAGCAGAACGGCGAGGAGCAGCAGGCGAAGCATCGGAGGCCTCCGTTGAGAACACATCCTGAGACGGAGTTCG
>CAXTSB010000127.1:0-4995 GCA_964246845.1 uncultured Acidobacteriaceae bacterium | reverse complement strand
CGTTACCGACGTCTTCAGCGCAGCGCGGCCAGCTGCGGGGCCGGTGCTTCGCGCTCCGAGAAACCGCCTCCGACCGCGCTGAACCGCGTGCGCGGGACCGCATCCGGATAGCGCTTCTGGATGAACTCAATCATGCCTTCGCGGATGATGCACCGCAGGTCGAACTGGTCGCCGGCGTTGCGGGCGCTCAGCAGGCAGCGGATCTCCATCGACTTCTCGGAAAGGTTCGTGACCTGCAAGGCCTTGATCTTGCCGTCCCACTGCGGCGCGTCCTCAAGCAGGCGGAAGAACTCCCGCCGCAGCGCGTCGACGGGAACAGAATAGTCGACGTAAAGAAACGCCGTGCCCATGAGATCCGAGCGCTCGCGGGTCCAGTTTTGGAACGGCTTCTCGATGAAGTAGGTGAGCGGCAGGACCAGACGCCGGTAATCCCACAGAGCGACTACAACGTAGGTGGTGGTGATCTCCTCGATCTTGCCCCACTCGTTCTCGACGATCACCACATCGTCGAGCCGGATCGGTTCTGTCAGCGCAATCTGGATGCCGGCCAGGAGGTTGGACGCGCTGCTTTTCGCCGCTGTCGCGAGCACCAGGCTGGCCAGGCCGGCCGAGGCAAGCAGCCCCGCGCCGTACTGCCAGATCGCGGAGCCGCGGAACAGGCTCAGGATCAGCCCCGCGGTCAGCGCGACGAGCAGGGTGATGACGAGCCGCCGCATGAGCACCAGCTGCGTGCGGACCCGGCGCGCGCGCACATCGTCGCCCGCGCCCGGCGCGCTGTAGCGCAGCAGCACCAAGTCCTCGAACACGTACACGCTGGAGATCAGCAGGGTTCCGAAGGAAGCGATCCAAGCGACCCACAATCCTGTTTCCAACCGGCTGTGCAGGGGATCGTCAATGTTGAGGAACGGCAGTACGATGCCCACCATGGTGAGCGTTGTGATCCAAAGCGCGGGCCTGCGCAGCCGGGCGGCAAAGATGTGAAGCACGGGCGAGGCCTTGATGCTGCGATGGCGCAATCGGGCCAGGACGCGGAAGGCGATATTGTGAAGGGCAATCCCGACGGTGATGGCGACGCAGACCGCGACCGTGCCGAGCGCCACGGTCTGCCAGTGCTGGTTGTCGATCACCGTATGAGGCGGCTGCTGCGGGGCGGCTGTACGGGCCTCCATCATAGGTGCCGGTACTCCCCACCCTTGCCGCCGGTTTTGCGGACCAGATATATCCGCTCAATCACGATGCCTTTATCCAGCGCCTTGCACATGTCATACACCGTCAAGGCCGCCACGGAGGCCGCCGTCAATGCTTCCATCTCGACGCCGGTGTTTGCTTCGGTGGCGGCGGTGGCTTGGATGACCACGCCGCTCTCTGTTACATCGGCCGACACGTCAAGAAACGTGAGCGGAAGCGGGTGGCACATGGGGATCAGCTCGCTGGTGCGCTTCGCGGCCTGGATGCCGGCAAACCGCGCTATCTCGAGCGGATTGCCCTTGGGGTTGCTCGGCAGCGCCCGCAGCACCTCTGGGGAAAGTGCCACAAACGCCTCGGCCTCGGCCTCGCGACGGGTCGCGGGCTTGCCGCTTACGTCCACCATGCACGCTTGGCCGTCGGGGCTGTAGTGGCTCAGCCTTTGGTCGCTCATGCTTTCAGGCTAGCAGGATGGCTACGGACGCGCCCGGCTGGAGATCGCCGGCCTCCGGCGGCACCACGAGGAAGCAGTTCGCCTTCGCCGTGCTTGCAAGGTCGCCCGAACCCTGCCACGGGATCGCCTCCACCAGCGGATGTCGGTGCAGGGCAGGGAGGAACCGTGTGAGCCCCGGCTTGTTCCGCACGGGCGCGCCGAGCTCGGCCAGCGCGAACCGGGGTGTGTAAGTGAGCTCCCCGCCGAGCGCGGCCAGTACCGGGGCGGCGAACAGTGCGAAACACACCACGGTTGAAACTGGATTGCCCGGCAGCCCGAAAAACGGCTTGCCTTCCAGCTCGCCGAAAACGACCGGCTTGCCCGGCTGGATCTTTGCGCCGGTGAAATGGAACCGGCCGCCGAGTGCATCGATGGCCGGCTCGACCAAGTCGTACTGGCCCATGGACACGCCGCCCGAAACCAGCAGGAGGTCGGCGCTTGCGAGTGCTTCGCGCAGCGCCTGCTCCAGCGCGCGGGGCTCGTCCGGCGCGGGATGGAGCAGGAGCGGCTCGCCCCCGAGCGCCCGAACCTGCGCGGCCAGCGACCAGGTGTTTGAGTTGCGGATCTGATGCGGCTCGGGCGCGGCATTCACCTCAACCAACTCGTCTCCGGTGGCTAGGACGGCGACGCGGGGCTTCGTAAACACGGGAAGCGAGGCATAACCGCAAGCCGCGGCGGCCGCGATCCCGTGTGTTGTCAAGCGTGTTCCCGCAGGTATGATCACGGCCTGGGCCATTGCTTCCGCGCCGCGCGGAATGATGTTTTCACCTGCTTCCAGCCCGCGGCCGCCGGCGAGCTTAATGCGGCTGCCTGCGCGCTCGCAATGCTCGACCATGGCGACCGTGTCGAGCTCCGGCGGCACAGGAGCGCCGGTCATGATTTCGAGGCACATGCCCGCCGGCACCGGGGTGCCCCAGTGCCCGCCGGCCTTCAGCAAGCCCGCGGCTTCGAGCGGCCCCGGCCAGTCCCCGACCCGCGCCGCGAAGCCGTCTCGGGTTGAGCGCGGAAACGGCGGCTGATCGCGGTCGGCGCGGAGCGGCTCGGCAAGCACGCAGCCGCAAGCCTCTCCGAGCGGAACCGCCTCCGTGCGGACAGGGTGCAGGCGCGCGGCTTCCGCGCGCACGACCGCCGCTGCTTCTTCGTAGGAAGGCAAACCCATAAGGCAAGTGTATGGGGAGATTACTTCGGTGCCTTGGAAGGCCCTGGTTTTGCCCCTAGACTCAAGGGACCTTCAGCAGGTTGCGAGAGCGGCAAAACGAGGTTGGCCGGGAACGGCCATCCGGCGTTAGCCGGGCTACCGGCGAACGTCGATCCCTGTTAGGAGGTGGCCTATCAGTGGGTGCATTTGCTGGTGATCGCAAAATTTGACGCGTTCACGATTTGGCAATCTGCACCTTGGTCCGGCTGCTGCGAAAGCGGTAGTCAGATCCCCCGGTGGTTCGCATACACCGGGGCAACTTCCGCCCTCATTTAGATTGAATCGCGTTTCCTGGGAAAAATCAACTGTTGCGAAACGGAGCAGCCTGCCGACAGGCTGCTCCGTTCCGGCTACTTCTTTCCGGCTTTGAACGAGGTATGGACGGTGGCCCCCATGCTCGCCAGGATGTTTTTCGCATCCGCGGCGAACTGCCCGTCCGGCGCAAGCTCCAGGTATTTCTGGTATGCATCCTCGCAGCCCGGCGGGGCGACAACCTTACCCTTCGGGTCCACGGTCGCTTTCTGGATCAGCGCTTGGCCCTTCAGGTAGTAGGGGATCGGTTTGTTCGGGTCCGCCGCGATGGCTTTGTCGGCCGCGGAGGCCACCGCGTCCCCGGCCGAGCCGGTCCGCGACAGGATGATGGTTTCGTTGGTGAAGTATGTTCCGGCCGAGGCCGGGTTCGCCTTCGCCGCCGCTTCATACGCCGCTTGCGCTTCCGGAACCTTGTTCTCCCCGGCGAGCGCTTCGCCGAGCGAGTTGCCCGCGCCGCCCTGCAACTCCGCGCTCGGCTTGGGGTTGACTTTTTCCAAGTCAATCGCCTTCTGGAGCGAGGTGGCCGCGTCCGGGTACTTCTTCTCGCCAAGCTGCGCGTTGCCGAGCTCCAGCCAGATCACCGATGCATCCGGCTTCAGCTGCGAGTCCTTGGTCATCAGCGTGTCGGCTTCGGCGTAGTTCTTGGCCTTGATGTCGGCCCGAGCTGTTTGGAGGTCGGCATTCAGATTCTTGATGACCGCGTTCGCCTTGTTTGCTTCCGCGTTCTTGGCTTTGAACTCCTCGATCTGCTTGCGCTCTTCGGGCGTGAGTTTAGCCAGGTACTCGGGGCGCGACAGATCGAAGTTTTCCGTCAGGTCCATGCCCGCCTCGACCTTGACATTCTGCTGTACGTCCACGGGCTTCGAAAGGTCGACGGGCGCGCCTGCTTTTTGCAGCTCGATGACGTAGGTGCCGGGCTCGATGCCCTCGCCCTTGTAGTCGCCGTTCGCGTCCGCGGTGAACTGGTACTTGTTGACCTTCGCGTCCGGGGTCACCACGACGATGGCGTTCGCGAGCGGCGCCCCGGCGGGGTCCTGCGCGTGGCCGTGAATGCTGCCGGTCGGCTTGGCGGGGGCCTGGCCCAGGGCCGCCGCGGGCAGCGCAAGGGTGCCGAGCGCTAATAGAGCCGCCGGGAGTTTGGATTCAATGCTCATCGGTCTCCTCTTTCAGTTCGTGCGGACGCCGTGCGCCGCATATGGGATGGGATCGGGAACGCCGGCCTCTTCAAATGCGCGCAAGCGCAGGACGCAGCTGTCGCACCTGCCGCAAGCCTCCGCCTCGGCCCCGTAGCAGGACCACGTTACACGCAGCGGGGCGCCCCGCTCAACTCCCAGCTTCACGATTTCGGATTTGCGCAGCCGAATGAGCGGCGTTTCAATGCGGATCGTGCCTTCTTTTGTACCCGTGCGGACCAGCTCCTGAAAGGCCTCGTAGTAGGCCGGGCGGCAGTCCGGGTAGCCGGACGAATCCTGCTCCACAGCGCCGATAAAGATGCGCGTCGCGCCGAGGACCTCGGCCCAGCTCACCGCCGCGCTCAGGAAATGCGCATTGCGGAAGGGCACGTACGTAACCGGAATCTCGTCCGGATTCAGCTCCGTCGGGATCGCGATGGCGTCGTCGGTCAAGGCTGACCCGCCGATGCGCCGGAAGAGGTCGGTGCGGAGGTGCAAAAACTGCGTGATCCCGAGCGCCTCGGCCACCTCGCGAGCGGCTTGCAGTTCGCGCGCTTCGGTTTTTTGGCCGTAGGAGACGTGGAGCGCGCAAGCTTCGTACTGCTCCGCCGCGAGCGCGGCGCACACGCAGGAGT
>CAXTSB010000126.1:0-9044 GCA_964246845.1 uncultured Acidobacteriaceae bacterium | reverse complement strand
CCCTCAATCTCCTCCAGCGATTTTCCCTTGGTTTCAGGCAGGGCGAGCGTGGCGATCAGGAAGTAGCCGACCGTGCACACCGCCAAAAACAGGAACAGCGCCCAATAGCCGAAGCGGCCCACAAGCGGTAGGAAGATACCGGCAATCGCCGTGCCCGCACCCTGGTTGAGCAAGAGCGCCAAACCCATGCCGGCGGAGCGGATGCGCGTCGGCATCAGCTCGGACAGCATGAGCCACACCACCACGCCGGGGCCGGCCGCGTACGCCGAGATGAAGAAAACCAGGCAGGCGGCGACCGCGATCCCGGTTCCCTGCCCCGGAACGGGTGTGAGCGAAGCGCGGCGCACGGTAAGCGCATGGCCGGGCGGCGCGAGCAAGCGCACCGTCGGGTCGGCGTCCGTGCTCAAGGCCGTGACGGAGTGGTCGCCGTCACCTTGATCGTAGACAACCGTCAGCGCGCTCGCGCCGGTCAGGCCTGAACGCAACGAGCCGACAGGAACCGCGAGGCTCGTGCCGGCCGCGAGCGTTTGCACCTGCGCCAACACGTCCACCCGGCGCGATTCAAAGGTGTAAAAGGCCGCGGTCACGCCAAGCAGGGCGAGCACAATGCCGCCGGTGCCGAGGCGCAGGAGGAAGCGGCGGCCCTTGCGGTCGACCAGCGCAACCCCGGCGATGGTGAGGAGCATGTTCAGGAGCTTCACGACCACGTCGCCCGCGCTGGCCCGGCTTGGGTCCAGGCCCGCCTGCTTGAGGATCACGACCAGGTAGCCGAGCACGGAGTTGATGCCCGTGAACTGGTTGAGCGCGAGCACCGCGCAGGCCAGCGCAAACGGCAGGACATACCGGCGCTGCAACAGCGTCCCGGACTCCTTCGCGCGGGAAGCCGGCGCGGCAAGCGCGTCCATTTCCGCCAGGTCGGCATCGGCCTCAGCTGCACCCGCGGAGCGCCGAAGCGAGCGCTCCGCGGCTTCGCGGCGGCCCTTGCTGTAGAGCCAGCGAGGAGTTTCACTGAGGAAAAAGCAGCCCGCGAAGAACAGGACGCCCGGGTACACGACCGAAAGAAACATCCCGCGCCAGGCGTGGTTTTCAGCACTGAGAATGCGCGCCGGGTCGCTCCCGGCCGCGGCAATGGCCCGCTCGGCCCCGTGCGTGTAGTAGAAGCCGGTGGCCGCCGCGAGCACGATGCCGAGCGTGAGCATGAACTGGAAAATGCCGGTGCCGCGCCCGCGCCACTCAGCCGCGAGCGACTCGGCCAGGAACAGCGGCACGGCCACGGCGATCACCCCGCCCGAGATACCTTGCAGCAGCCGGCCGAGGAACAGCGAAACATAGCTCTGCGAGACTACGATGATGCCGACTGAAAGGATGAAAAGGAGCCCGCCCAGGAGCATCACGCGCTTGCGCCCGACCCAATCGGCCAGGAAGCCCGTGATCGGCGAGGACAGCATGGACCCGCCCAGTACGGCCGCTACGATGAGCGAAGTTTGCTGGACGGACAGGCTGATTGTTTTGTTCAGGTAGAGCAGCGCCGCGGCAATGATGCCCACATCGATGCCGTATAAAAGGCCGCCGAGGCCAGCGATCACGATCAGGTAGCGCGCGTAGGGCGTAGTGCGGGCAGCGGGCAAAAGGATTGACCTCGGGCAGGTTTCCCGAGAGTGTATCCCGAGCGGCTGGGCTGTTTTCCAGTCGCACACCAGTCCGTACGCTACGGCTGCTCTTGCGGCGGCATACCGGTTGCCGCCCGGCGGCTCAGACCCTCCAGCCAGAGCTGGTGCTGGACTTCTATTTGGCGCGGCTTAAGAACTTTTCCCAGCCGTGACAGCCAGCCATGCTGCACTTCTTCGGTCAGCACATGAGTGGAGCCATCCTCCAAAGGCGTCAGCAGCCAAGCATGCCAACCAGCCAGCCCCATGCCGCGCACCTCCCAAGCCAGCCGGTACGGAGCCTCCCACTCCGTCACTTCGCACACAACCCGCAAACCAAAGGTCTTCCAGCGAAAGCGGGTCCGGTCGCGCAACTCCGGCCCCGCATGCGAAAGCAGGCGGACGTCTGATGCATTGGCGTACCAGGTGGGCCAAAGCTCCGCCCGCAGCAGCCATGCCCATAGGATGCCGGGCGCAGCCGGGATAACAAGCTCGTTATGGGCAAAGACAGGCGCGCTTGCCGGCTGATATGCCGCAGGCCACCGGATCGTTTGCCCGACTTGCGGAGAACGAAACTCGGGCTGCCCGCGCGAGGAGGCTAAGTCAGTCATGATGAGTAATGGATGAAGCCGCGTGCGGAACGGACGCAGGATGAATCCGAGATACTCTGCTGCTCGGCGTGGAGATCATCAATGTGGCAAGAAACTGGTTTCAGAGCGGCTTCGGGGTCAGCCTACGCGTGAAGTGAAGAAGCGCTGGACGACGGTACCCGGGCGGCAGTACACTCGCGGGCGGTTACTATCCCCTGCCCGTACGGTGCCGCCATGCCTCAGCTTCGCCTGCTCCTGCTCACGCTGCTGTCCAGCCTCGGCCTGCTTGCCCAATCCACGCTTCCGCCGAACATCGCCCGCGTCCACTTTTTCCGCCCTGACGGCATGTATGCCTCTTGGACGGTGTATGCCTTCGACGACACGACCGCGGACACCGGCAACTACAACGGCGGTCCGATCCAGGAGACCGGCACGGACGCTTACGGGGCCTACTACGACGTGCCGCTCAAGCCCGGCGGGCAGGACCTGGGCTTTATCGTCCATAACATCTCGACGGGCGTGAAGAATACGCCGGCAGATCTTCATCTCAACATCACCGTGAACCGCGAAGCATGGATTATCTCCGGCGACCCGACTGTGTACCTTGCGCAGCCGACCGCCGCCGAGCTCTTGAACGCGAATTTTCTCAAGGCGCAGGCGTTCTGGATCGACCGCTCGACCGTGCTGATTCAGCAGCCGTACGCGGTAAGTAGGGGCGTGTACAAGCTGTGGAGCGACCCGAATGCCGGGCTCCAAGTGACGGCCGCGGGCGTGACCGGCGGCACAAGCCTCACGCTCACTCCGGGCCCGGCGCTGACCGCCGCGCAAACGGCGCGCTTTCCGCAGCTGGCGAACGGGTATGTCGCGCTCAACCTGCCCGGCAATGTTTCGGCTTCGCAATACGGGGCGATCCTGCGCGGGCAGCTCGCGGTATCGGTTCAAAAGAGCGACGGTACGCTCACGTATGCAACCGGTGTGCAGCAGGCGGGCGTGCTCGACGACTTGTATGCCTACTCCGGCCAGCTCGGGCCGGTGATCAGCGCGGGGAGCGCGAGTGTGCGCGTGTGGGCGCCGACCGCGCAGTCCATGCGGCTCCAGCTATTTGAAAACGGCGGGGATACCGCGCCCGCGCAGACCGTGCCCATGCGCGAATCGAACGGTGTGTGGAGCGCGCCTGTCGACGACCGCTGGCTCGGCAAGTACTACCTGCTCGACTTGAAGGTGTACGCGCCCGCGACCCGCTCCATTGTCGAAAACCTGGTCACGGACCCGTACTCGATTGACCTCGCGGTGAACGGGGCCAAGAGCCGCCTGACCGACATCGACGCGCCCGCGAACACTCCGGCGGGCTGGGACGCGGACCGCGCGCCGTTCCTTGCCCGCACCAACGACCTGAGCGTGTATGAGCTCCATGTGCGGGATTTCTCGGTCGGCGATGCAACCGTACCTGAAGCGCACCGGGGCACGTACCTGGCCTTCACCGACAAGAACACCGACGGGATGCGCCACCTGCGCGCGCTGGCCGACGCGGGGCTGAAGGCGATTCACCTCCTGCCGACCTTCCATTTCAACTCCATCAGCGAGAACCCAAGCGACTGGAAGACCACGGGCGACCTGTCCGGGTACCCGCCGGACGGGCAGCAGCAGCAAGCGGCGGTGACCGCGATCCAGGACCAGGACGCCTATAACTGGGGCTACGACCCGGACCACTATCTCGCGCCCGAGGGCGGCTACGCCGTCAACCCCGATCGCCGCGTTGTTGAATACCGCCGCATGGTCGCGGCGCTCCATGCGGGCGGGCTGCGCGTCATCCAGGATGTGGTGTTCAACCACACAAGCGGCTTCGGGCAGGCGTCCAACTCCATCCTCGACCGGGTGGTCCCGAACTACTACAACCGGCTGGACGCGGACGGGGCGCTGGAAACCGGTTCGTGCTGCGCCGACACCGCCACCGAGCACCTGATGACGGGCAAGCTCCAGCAGGATGCCGTCCTGTGGAACGCCCGCAAGTACCACGTCGACGGCTTCCGCTTCGACCTGATGAGCTTTACTTTTGTCAGCAATCTCCAGGCGATCCGTCAGGCGCTCAACGGACTCACGCTCGCCAAGGACGGCATCGACGGCTCGAAAATCTACATCTACGGCGAAGGCTTCGACTTCGGCGAGGTCGCGAACGACGCGCTGGGCGTGAACGCTTCGCAGAGAAACCTCTACGGCAACGGGATCGGGACCTTCAACGACCGCGTGCGCGACGGCGTACGCGGCGGTGGGCCGTTCGACGACGGACGGGTGCAGGGCTTCGCGACGGGGTTGTTTACCGACCCGAGCACGTACACGACCGGAAACACCGCGCTTGCCGACCAGAAAAGCACCCTGCTGCACCGGACGGACTGGGTGCGTCTGGGGGTCGCGGGCAATCTGCGCGATTACAGCTTTACCGACATGACCGGCGCGACGATCACGGGCGCGCAGCTTGACTACCAAGGCCAGCCCGCCGGTTACACCGCGAGCCCGGTCGAGGCGATCAATTACGTATCCGTCCACGACAACCAAGACCTGTTCGACGCGGTGCAGGCGAAGTCGGCCGAGAGCGACACCGCGGCCATGCGCGCGCGGCGGCAGGTGCTCGCGATGAGCCTGGTCGCGCTGGGCCAGGGTGTGCCGTTTTTCCAGGGCGGCGACGACCTCCTGCGGTCGAAGGACCTGGACGGCAACAGTTATAACTCTGGGGACTGGTTCAACAAGATCGACTGGAGCGGCGAGGGCAATAACTGGGGCATCGGGCTGCCGGTCGCATCGCAGAATCAGGCTCAATGGAGCTGGGAGGGTCCGCTGCTCGCAAATGCGGCGCTCAAGCCGACGCCTGATGAGATCGGCGCGACCGCGGCCGCTTTTCAGGAGTTCCTGCGTATCCGGGGGAGCTCCGGGCTGTTCCGCATGGGCTCGCTCGCCGAGGTGCAGGGGAATCTCCGCTTCCTGAACACGGGCACGGAGCAGGTGCCGGGGCAGCTGGTTATGGAGCTTTCCGGCTATGGCTATGGGCCGTGGGCGCACATCATAGTGGTGTGGAACGCGACCACCGCGGCTCAAACCTACAAGGCCGCGCCGCTCGCGGGCTTGCCGTTGGCGCTGCATCCTGTCCAGCGCGGCTCCGCCGACCCTGCGGTGCGCGAGGCTGCCTTTGACCGCGCTTCCGGAACGCTGACGGTACCCGCGCTCACAACGGCCGTATTTGTGAGCGCGCGTTGAGGCGTACGTGAAAGTGCGCAACAGATAAGAGGTGGGGTCATCCTGAACGAAGTGAAGGATCTGCTTTCTTTTGCAGTGCGAGCAAACAGCAGGTCCTTCGCTGCGCTCAGGATGACCCCTCATATGCCTCACTGAAATTTCCAGCACACCCTCCCAGAGCGGGTCGTCTCCTCTGCCTGTTTGCCCATACACCGCCCGACCCGGTAGCGTTGGGAGCGTAGGAGGTAAGTCCATGAGCACACCGGCGGTGACAACGGAGATCCTCACCACCAACCGGCACCTGATCCGGTGGGTTGAGAAAATGACCGAGCTGTGCCGGCCGGATGCCGTGCACTGGGTCGATGGGTCGGACGAGGAGTACCGCTTTCTGTGCGACGGCTTGGTCGAGGCCGGGACGTTTACGCGGCTGAACCCGAAGCTGTGGCCGGGCTGCTTTTTGGCCCGCTCCAGCCCGGGCGACGTGGCGCGAGTAGAGGACCGCACCTTTGTCTGCTCACTGTCGAAGGACTCGGCTGGCCCGACCAATAACTGGGAAGATCCGTTCACGATGCGGCGCAGGCTCAAGGCGCTGTTTGGGGGCGCGATGCGCGGCCGCACCATGTATGTGCTCGCGTTCTCCATGGGCCCGGTCGGCGGCCCCATGTCGCAGATCGGCGTGCAGCTGACCGACTCAGCCTACGCGGTTGTGAACATGCGCATCATGGCGCGCATCGGCGCCGAGGTTTTCGCGGAAATCGACCGGGATACGCAGCGCGTGGTGCCGTGCCTCCACTCGGTGGGCGCGCCGCTCGCGCCGGGGCAGCCCGACGTCCCTTGGCCGCAGAACGATACCAAGTACATCGTGCACTTCCCGGAGACGCGGGAGATTTGGAGCTACGGCTCCGGCTACGGCGGCAACGCGCTGCTCGGCAAGAAGTGCTTCGCCTTGCGGATCGCCTCCAACATCGCGCGCGACGAGGGCTGGCTGGCCGAGCACATGCTGCTCATGGGCGCGGAGTCGCCGGAGGGGGAGAAAACCTACCTCGCCGCGGCGTTCCCGTCGGCTTGCGGCAAGACGAACTTCGCCATGATGATCCCGCCGGCCGGATTTGAAGGATGGAAGGTTTGGACGGTCGGCGACGACATCGCCTGGATCAAGCCGGACAGCGAGGGCCGCCTGCGCGCGATCAACCCGGAAACCGGCTTTTTCGGCGTCGCGCCCGGCACCTCCCCGGCAACCAACCCGAACGCCATGGCCGCGCTCAGCCGCAATACGATATTCACGAACGTGGCGTTGACCCCCGAGGGCGGCGTGTGGTGGGAAGGCATGACGGACGCGCCGCCGGCCGAGTGCGTGGACTGGCGCGGCGAGCTTTGGACGCCCGAGATCGGCCGACAAACAGGCAGGACCGCCGCGCATCCAAATGGTCGGTTTACCGCTCCCGCCGCGCAATGCCCGTCGATCGACCTCCAGGCGCTCGGTTCGCCTAAAGGGGTGCCGATCGCGGCTGTTCTGTTCGGCGGCCGCCGCGCCTCGACCGTGCCGCTGGTTTCGGAAGCCTTCAACTGGTCGAGCGGGGTGTACGCCGCGGCGACCATGGGCTCGGAAACCACGGCTGCCGCCGCCGGCGCGACCGGACTGGTGCGCCGCGACCCCATGGCCATGCTGCCCTTTTGCGGTTACCACATGGGCGACTACCTCCGGCACTGGCTGCGGATGCAACGCGGGCTCGCGTCCACCCCCCGCTTGTTCCAGGTGAACTGGTTCCGCAAGGACGCCGAGGGCCGGTTTCTATGGCCGGGTTTCGGGGAAAACATGCGCGTGCTCCGGTGGGTTGTCGACCGGGTCCACGGGCGCGCCGGCGCGCGGGAAACGCCGATCGGCTGGACGCCCCGCCACGAGGACATGCACTGGGACGGCCTTTCCATGAGCCCCGAGCGCTTCAACGAGCTGGAACAGGTGGACCGAGCCGCTTGGCGTAAGGAAGTGATGAGCCACGAGGAGCTGTTCCTGCTCCTGCACGACCACCTGCCGCCCGAGATGGTCTACGAGCGCGAGCTGCTGATCTGCCGGCTGTAGGTGTTAGGCTTTCAGCTCTTCAAACAAAGTGTCATCCTGAACGAAGTGAAGGATCTGCTGTTTGTTCGCAGTGCAAGGAAAGCAGATCCTTCGCTGCGCTCAGGATGACACCGTTCTAGTTGGTGACTCTCCAGAGAGCAAACCGGTCCCGGGTGCAAACTCCCACCCTCTTCCCTTCACCCTCTACCCTCTGCCCTCTCCCCTGTACCCTAGCTCTTAATGCCCTACCAAGTCTTAGCCCGCAAGTACCGGCCCCAGCGGTTCGCCGATGTGGTCGGGCAGTATCACGTCACCCGCACGCTCGGGAATGCGCTCGAACAGGACCGGATCGCGCACGGGTACATTTTTTCCGGCCACCGGGGGATCGGGAAAACCACGATTGCCCGCATCCTGGCCATGGCCTTGAACTGCCGCCGGACAATCGGTTCGCCAGAGCGCCCTTCATACGAACCGTGCGGCACCTGCGAAAGCTGCACGGAGGTGCGCGCCGGCAACGCGGTCGACGTAATCGAGATCGACGCGGCCACCAACCGCGGCATCGATGAAATCCGCGAACTGCGCGACGCGGCCCGGTACCGCCCGGCGCGCGACCGCTACAAAATCTACATCCTGGACGAGGCACACCAAATCACGGATGCCGCCTTCAACGCGCTCTTGAAGACGCTTGAAGAGCCGCCCGATCATGTTGTGTTCATGATGGCGACCACGCAGCCCGAGGACATTCTTCAGACCATCCGCTCGCGCTGCCAGCACTTTTCCTTCCACGCGGTTCGGTACGACGCCATTCTCGGGCAGCTGCGGACCATCGCGGACGATGAGGACGTCTTGGCCGAGGACGAAGCGCTCGGACTGCTGGCCGAGGCCGGCGACGGCTCGATGCGCGACGCGCTGTCGATCATGGACCAGGCAATCGCCTCCGCGCCTCTGGTCGACGGCAAGGCTAGGCTCGAAGCCGGGCCCATCCGCGAGCTCATGGGCACCATGCCGAACGCGGTATTCGCGCGGCTGCTGGAGTCGGTAAGCGAGGGTAACTCGGCGGCGGTTTTAACCGAGCTGGACCGCTTGCTGGGGGCGGGCAACTCGCCGGCGCAAATCGCCAGGCAGTGCGTGCGCTACCTGCGCAACGTATTGATGGCGCGCATCGGGGGCGAAGGGACGGAGCTGCTGCAAATCTCGCCGGACGAGCGGGCGCGTGCCGCGGCTTCGGCCTTGCTGTTCGGCGAGGACGAATTAACGCGCTTTCTCGGGATCATGCTCCGAACCTTCGACGAGCTCGGCTACCGGCAGGAGCAGCGCTTCCACCTGGAGCTGGGCGTGCTGAAGCTGGTGCACATGCAGCGGCTGCTGCCGCTTGAAGAGCTGCTGTCGCAGCTGGGCGGGGTGCGCCCAAGCTCCACCGCGCAGGCATCCGCGCGGCCTGCCGCCCCACCGCGCCCGTCGGCGGGTCCGACTCAAACCCAGGCCGCTCCGCCGCGCCCAAGCGCTCCTGCTTCTCCGGGC
>CAXTSB010000125.1:0-9049 GCA_964246845.1 uncultured Acidobacteriaceae bacterium | reverse complement strand
GCGCTGGAGGGCGCGCAGCGGCGGCTGCTCGGCCGGTACGCGCCCGCCGCGGAAGCCCGGCTCGCGCCGGCGGCCGCCGGGCCCTACCTGCTTGAACAAGCCTATGTCCATGCCCGGCTGGCCCGCTCCCCCGGTTGGCCCGGAGCTCACCGGCGCTTGGTCCGGAGCCTCCCCGCCGATCCCCGCGGCTTTTGGGCCCGGTTTTGGCGGGCATCTGGCTGGATGCCCGCGCCCGTGTTCGCCGGCCTCCTCAACCTACTTTGGAGTTCCGGCAGGCACAAGCAAGTGCTGACCCGCCTGCGGGCGCTCCGCTTCCCCCTGCCCCGCTGATGTTCATGACGTTGCAGTTCCAAATTCGCCTTGGAGATGCCCTATGCCGTCCATGCCCACGCTGTCCATCGGGATGCCCGTCTACAACGCCGAGCGGTTTCTCGCCAAGGCGCTCGACTCCATCCTTTCCCAAACCTTCCCCGATTTTGAACTGATCCTGTCCGACAACGCTTCGACCGACGGGACCGAAGCGATCTGCCGCGAGTACGCGGCGCGCGACGGGCGCATCCGCTACAGCCGCAACGAAGCCAACGTGGGCGCCGGCCGGAACTTCCGCAAGGTCTACGACCTGGCCCGGGGCCGCTACTACAAGCAGGCCGCGCACGACGACTTCTGCATGCCGACCATGTTCGCCCGGTGCATCGAGGCGCTCGAAGCCGATCCGGCCTTGACCGTGGCCTCCCCGCAAACCCGCATCGTCGACGAGGGAGGCCGGTTCCTCCAGGACTACGAAGTCCGGCTGCGCTACGCCGACCCCGACCCGATCGTCCGCTGGGAGGACCTGGTGCTCCACAAGCACCAGTGCTACCAAATCTTCGGCATCCACCGCATGAGCGCGCTCAAGCGGCTGCCGCCCATGGGTTCGTTCGCCAACGCCGACGGGATACTCCTGGCGCAGCTGGCGCTGCTCGGGCCGTTCCACGAGGTGCCGGAGCGCTTGTTCATCTCGACCAAGCACGCCCACCAGTCTTCCTGGACCATGCCCCAGCGGTTGAGCGGCAAGGGCCGGCGGCTGATCCGCACGCCGGGCACGCTGCCGAACATCGAGTGGTGGGACCCGAGCCGGGCCAAGAAGCTCGGTTTTCCGGAGCTGAATATCCTGGCCCGCTATTGGGAAACGGTGGGGGCGGCGCCCCTGTCCCCGGCGCAGAAGCTGCGCGCCTACCGCATCCTGGTCCGGTGGGCGGTCAAGTACCGGCGCCCGATCGCGGGCGACATGGTCCGGGCGGCCGACCAGCTTTTGTGGCGCTGGCAGTCGTACCGGGAACAACGCTCCCAAGCCCGGGCTCAACGGGCGGGAACCGAAGCGCAAGGAGGAAAAACAGCATGAAAGTAGCGATTCTCGCAGGGGGGCTCGGTTCGCGGCTGGCCGAGGAAACCGACATCAAGCCCAAGCCGATGGTGGAGATCGGCGGCAAGCCGATTTTGTGGCACATCATGATGCACTACGCCCAGCACGGGATGAACGAGTTCGTGCTGGGCCTGGGGTACAAGGGCGAGGTGATCAAGAAGTGGATGCTCGACTATTCGTCCTTGAACTGCGACCTCCGGGTCCAAACGGCAACCGGCCGGATCAAGAAGTCGGCCGCCATGCTGGAGGACTGGACGGTGGACCTGATCGACACGGGCGTGAAAACCCAGACCGGCGGCCGCATCAAGCGGCTCCAGCCGTACCTCGAAGACAAGACATTCATGCTGACCTGGGGCGACGGGGTGTCGAACATCGACCTCCACCAGCTGCTCGCCTTCCATAAGAAGCACGGCAAGCTCGCCACCTTGACCGCGGTGCGGCCGACGGCGCGCTTCGGCCACTTGGAGATGGACGGCGAACGGATCGTCGAGTTTTCGGAAAAGCCGCAAACCAAGGAAGGCTGGATCAACGGCGCCTTCTTCGTGCTGGAGCCGGGGATCTTCGACTACATCGACGGCGACGCGACGCACTGGGAAAAAGAACCGCTCGAGCGGCTCGCCCGCGACGGGCAGCTGATGGCCTACCGGCACGGCGACTTTTGGCAGTGCATGGACACGCTCCGGGAAAAGCGGTACCTGGAAGGGTTGTGGGCGGAAGGCAACGCACCTTGGAAAACATGGGAGGAAACACATGCGGGTACTGTTGACGGGGCACGAAGGCTACATCGGAACGGTTCTCACCCGGCTGCTGCGCTCGGCCGGGCATGAGGTCACCGGGCTCGATACGAACCTGTTCGAGCGGTGCACCTTCGCGGGGGGCGGGGCGATCCTGCCCGTTCCGACGGTCAAGAAAGACATCCGCGATATCGGGCCCGCGGACGTGGACGGCTTCGACGCGGTGCTGCACCTGGCCGCCCTGTCAAACGACCCGCTCGGGGACCTGAACCCGGACCTGACCTACGACATCAACCACCTGGCCTCCGTGCACCTGGCCCGGACGGCCAAGACCGCGGGCGTGCCCCGGTTTGTGTTTTCCTCCTCCTGCTCCTACTACGGGGCGGGCGGCGAGGGCCTCTTGACCGAGGAGGCCGGCTTCAACCCGGTCACCCCCTACGGGATGTCCAAGGTCAAGGTCGAGCAGGACGTGTCCAAGCTCGCCGATGGGAAGTTCAGCCCGGTGTTCCTCCGCAACGCGACCGCCTACGGGGTTTCGCCGCGGCTCCGGTTCGACCTGGTGTTGAACAACCTGACCGCGTGGGCCTATGCCACGGGCAAGGTGCACATCAAGTCGGACGGCACGGCTTGGCGGCCGATCGTCCACATCGAGGACATTTCCCGGGCGTTCGTGGCTGCCTTGGAAGCCCCGACAGACGCGGTGCACAACCAAAGCTTCAACATCGGCCGGACGGCGGAAAACTACCGGGTTTCCGAGCTCGCCGAGATCGTGCGCTCGACCGTGCCCGACACGGTGATCGAGTACGCGCCGGGCGGCTCGGCGGACACCCGCGGCTCCGGGGTGCAGTGCGCTACGCCCGAAAACCACCGCCCGGGGTTTCACCCCCAATGCCCCCCCCGCACGGGCGCGGAGGAGCTGTACCGCGCCTTCCGCTCAACCGAGCTCACCACCGACGAGTTCGAGGGCATCCGCTACAAGCGCATCGCCCACATCCGCAAGCTGGTGGCGGACGGCGAACTCACGGCCGACCTGCGCTGGGCACACCAGGGGGCGCTCGACGCCGCGACCAAGGAAATGGAGACCGTGTAGCCATGGCGACAGAAACCACTTGCCGCTCCTGCGGGGCGGCCTTTTTAGAGCCCATCGTCTCGTTTGGGCGAACCCCGCTCGCCGACGGCCTCGTCGGCGCCGATGAAGCGCACGCCCATTCCGAAGACCCGACCGCTCCGCTCGATCTGGTCTTTTGCCCAGCTTGCACGCTGGTGCAGATCACCGAAACCGTGCCGCCCGAAATCCTGTTCGGGCGGTCCTACCCCTACTACTCCTCCGTTTCCCCGAGCCTCCGCAAGCACTTCGGGGACAGCGGCCGGGCGATTATCGAAAACCGAAAACTCGGCTCGGCGAGCCTGGTCGTCGAGGCTGCTTCGAACGACGGCTGCATGCTCCGGGCGTTTCACCAGGCGGGCATCCCGGTGCTGGGCATCGACCCGGCGGAAGGGCCCGTGAAGAAAGCCCAGGAAGAAGGCATCCGCACCCGGCACGCCTTTTTCACCGAGCAGCTCGCCTGCGAGCTCGCGGCGGGAGGCACGCGGGCCGATGTGTTCCTGGCCAACAACGTGCTCGCCCATGTCGCCGACCTGAACGGCTTTGTCCGGGGCTTCCGCGCCCTGCTCAAGCCCGAGGGCCGGGCGGTGATCGAGTGCCCGTACCTCCTCGACCTGATCGACCACTGCGAGTTCGACACGGTCTACCACCAGCACCTGTGCTACTTTTCGGTCACCGCCCTGGTCCACCTCTTCGCCCGGCACGATCTGGTCCTGGTCGACGTCGAGCGCACCCCGATCCATGGGGGGTCGCTGCGCTTGTTCATCGAGCACGCGGGCGGTGGAAAGAAACCCGGCGCGCGGGTGGAAGCGCTGCTGGCCGAGGAAAAGCAGCGCGGCCTGCTTGAGATCGGGTTCTACCGCGACTTCGCGAAACAGGTCGAAGAGGTCCGGTCGCGGCTGACCGGTCTGCTCCAGGACCTCAAGGGCAAAGGCAAGCGCATCGCGGGCTACGCCGCCGCCGCCAAGGCGACCACGCTGCTGGCATTTTGCGGCATCGACAAATCGACCCTCGACTACGTGGTCGATCTCAACCCGGTCAAGCAGGGCCGCTACATGCCCGGCAACCGGCTCCCCATCCTCGCCCCTGCCGCCCTCCAATCCGATCCGCCCGATTACCTACTGGTCCTCGCCTGGAATTTCGCCAAGGAGATCATGGAGCAGCAAGCCGGCTTCAAGGCCGCCGGCGGCCGCTTCATCGTCCCCATCCCTTCCCCTGCCATCGTGTGAAAGGTGCCGTATGAAGCATTCGGTCTGGTCGGCGGTTCTCCCCTGCTTGGCGGCAAGCGCCTTCGCGCAGTCCTCCCCGAGCAGTTACTCCCAAACATTCTGCAATGCCGGGCTCACTGCGGACGGCTACGTCGATTTTAACGATTTGCCGCCCGCGCCCGCGTATCCGCAGGGCGGCGCAACCGCACCGTTCACGGCCACCCTGCCCGTGCACGGCATTCCCGGGCTTTCCGTGCAAGTGCAGGTGCCTTCCATCCAGCGCAGCCCGGAGCAGGCCGCAGCGTACACCGTGCAATCCGGCACAGTCAGCTTCGCCAGTCCGATCTCCTTGGGGCTTGCGTTCAGCGCGCCTGTGAAGGGCGTCGGCGTGGACACAAGCCTTCCCGGGCGCTTCGGATTCAACTTCTTTCTCGGCACGGATCCGGAGAACTCCGTGGGGCCCTTGTTTCAGCAAACCGTCAATGCGAATACCTATGCCTTCGGGCCGTACAGCCTGACCCTGCAAGCAGTGGATCGGGTGGACAGTTTTTCAACGGCCTTCCTCGGCGGGACTCCTGATCCGAACGAGACCACTGTCGGCGCGACTTTGTCCAACCTCCGCGTCCAAAGCGTCACCGCTGAAGCAAATATCGAAGCAGGCTTGCCAAAGAGGGGGCTTTCCCTTTGGCTCCGCAATCAAGATATCCCCAGGGACGGTCAGGGCTTTCGTGTGATCAGTCCCTGGCCGGACAGCTCCGGCGCTGAACACAATGCCGTCCCGTCGCAAGCCGGCGTTTCTTCCATTTCTTCGGACGGCCGCGCGTGCAGACCTGCTTTTGTCTTCGGCGATCCGGCGTCCTACCTCAAATTCAATCTCCCGATCGACGGCTGGCGGGAGATGACCGTCTTTTTAGTTGCAAGCGCCGCCGCGGATCCGAACGCCTATGCGTCGCAAAACTCCGCCCTTTTCTGGCAGGAGAACCATTTCTGGGGCAATACCTTCGTTTCGCCCTACCAAACCCATGCCGCCTTCCGCTTCGGCACGGAGCAGGTCGGCAATCAACCGATCGTGCAGCGGCCGGTGAATGTCGGCGCCGATGACACGGTGACCCGCGCCGTGCACAACAACGATACGGACAGCTTGTATGTCAACGGCCGGCTTGCCTTGCGGCAGGGCGGCAAGGCGGCCGTGCTGAACGGGACCACCGGGGAGGCGCTGATCGGCCAGGGCCTGAACGGCACTCCGTTTTCCGGCAAGGTTTCCGAAATCCTTGTGTACAACCGCGTGCTTTCCGATGAGGAAGCCGCAACCGTGGAACAGTATCTGCGCGACAAGTTCAGCACCAACTGACCCTTTTTGCTTTCCCAGAGGAGAATCCCATGAACAACGCCATCTATGTCGACGCACCCATCACCGACCAGGAGCGCCGCCGGAAGCTGTATGACGGCCAGCTCTTCATCCAGACCCCCCGCCCGGCCTCGCTTGCCTTCACCAACTTCGCCAAGTCCATGATCGAGGAAGGCTTCGGCAAGTACGGCGACCCGCAAAAGGCTCAGTTCGAGATGCCGGTCGAGGAGTTTGTGCGCATTTTCGCGCCCATGAAGCCCGCCTTCATCCACCACCCTGAAACCAAGCGGCTCATCCAGGCCATGCTGGCCGATTGGGGCTGCGACATGGACGACATCTACCTCGACGTGCCGCGTTTGCGCGCCGTCACCTCCGACGCCTACCTGACCGCCGGGGTCGGCTTCGCGCACCACCCGCACCGCGACACCTGGTACTCGGCACCCATGTGCCAGATTAACTGGTGGCTGCCGATCTACCCGATTGAGAGCGAGGCCTCGATGGCCTTCCACCCGCATTACTGGTCCGAGCCCGTGCTGAACGGTTCGGAAGACTTCAACTACTACGAGTGGAACGCCAAGAGCCGTGCCGGCGCGGCCAAGCATATCAAGACCGACACGCGGCCGCAACCCAAGCCGCTTGAGCCGGTCGAGCTCGACCCGCAGTACCGGCTCATCACGCAGCCGGGCGGAGCGATCCTGTTTTCGGCCGCGCAGCTGCACTCGACCGTGCCCAACACCTGGGGCAAGACCCGGTTCTCGATCGACTTCCGCACCGTGAGCCTGCGCGACCTGCGCGAAGGCAAGGCGGCGCCCAATATCGACTCACGGCCCACGGGCACCTCGCTCCGCGACTTCATGCGCGGCTCGGACCTCACCCAGCTGCCCGAGGACGTGATCGCGAAGTACGATTCGGGCGCGCCGGTCGACGGCGGCGTGCTGGTTTTTAAGCCCGAGGAAGCGGTGTCGATCCACTAGAAAGCCGTTCCATCCCGAGCGGCTCTTCCTGAGTCAAAAGCCGCTCGGGCCCCTTTACGCGCCAGAATTCACCACATTCAAGAAACTCGGGCGCGCCGCCGATAACCAAGAAGCGCGCCCGCTTTACCCCGCCCTGCCTTCGAGGACGCCTATGCACACCTGCCCCAACTGCCTCCAGAACCCGCTTGAGCTGCTGTACTCGGTCGCGCCGGTGCCCGTCCATTCAGTCATGCTGGTGCCCACGCGCGAAGAAGCGCTCGCGTTTCCTCAAGGCCGCATCGACCTGGGCTTGTGCCGCGGCTGCGGCTTCATGTCCAACTGGAGCTTCGACGAAGCGAAGATGCACTACGGGCCGAACTGCGAGGAGACCCAGGGCTTTTCGCCGACCTTCCAAAAGTTCCACCGCCGCCTGGCGCTGGACCTGATCGAGCGCTGCGGGGTGCGGGGCAAGCGCGTCATCGAGATCGGCTGTGGCAAGGGCGAGTTCATCGCCATGTTGTGCGCGCTCGGCGAAAACATGGGCATCGGCTTCGATCCGGCGTTTGTTCCCGGGCGCGAGCCCGAGGAAGCGCGGGGGCGAGTCGAGTTCGTCCAGGACTTCTATTCGGAAAAATACGTGGACACGCGGGCCGACTTCATCGCCTGCAAAATGACGCTGGAGCATATCCCGAATACCCTGGAGTTCCTCCGCACGGTGCGCCGCGCGGTCGCGAACAATCCCGACGCCGTCATCTTCTTCCAGCTGCCGAACCAGACCCGGGTGCTTGAGGACACGGCGTTTTGGGACGTGTACCACGAGCACTGTTCGTATTTCACGCCCCGGGCGCTCCGCAATGTATTCCGCTTGGCCGGGTTCACGGTCGAGGACGAGTGGTCGGGCTACGACGACCAGTACATCATGCTGACGGCCCGGCCCGGCACCCCGGCCGACGTCCCCGAATTGCCCACCGCCGAGGAAACAGCCCTCGCGCTCGGCTTTGCCGAGGAAACCGGCCGCCGCGTCGCGTACTGGAAGGAAACCCTCGCCGGGCACGCCCGCCGGGGCGAGCGCGTGGTGATCTGGGGCTCGGGGTCCAAGGGCGTGTCGTTCTTCTCCTCGCTCGGCGCGGAAGCCCGCGGCATCGAGTACGCGGTCGACATCAACCCCTTCCGCGAAGGCTTCTTCATGCCCGGCTCGGGTACGCGCATCGTCGCGCCCGCCTTTTTGCGCGAATACCGGCCTGCCGCAGTGATTCCCATGAACTCGATCTACGCCGCGGAGATCGAGGCCGAGCTGGCCCGGCAAGGCGTGCGCGCGCCCTTGCTGTTGATAGAAGCCGCCGTACCGGCGTAAGGAGGCTCGACCATGGTCTACGATTACCTCATCATCGGCGGCGGCATCGTGGGTCTGGCCGCCGCCGCGGCGCTCGCCGCCGAACTGCCGCACGCCCGGGTCCTGCTGCTTGAAAAAGAGCCCGAGGCGGCCCGCCATCAGACCGGCCGCAACTCCGGCGTCATCCACGCCGGGCTTTATTACAAGCCGGGCAGCCTGAAAGCGCGCATGGCGCATGCGGGCAACCTGTCCATGCGCGCCTACTGCGAGCGGCGCGGCATCCCCTTCGAGATTTGCGGCAAGCTCGTCGTGGCCGCTGAACCCGACGAGCTGCCCCGGCTTGAAGCTCTCCACGCCCGCGCCGTCGAAAACAACGTACCCGTCCGCAAGCTCACGCCCGAGGAGGCGCGCGAGCGCGAACCGCACGTCCGCGCCCTGGCCGCCCTCCATGTGCTTTCGACCGGCATCACCAGCTACGCGCGGGTGTGCCGCGCGCTGCTGGCCGACATCCGGGCCGCGGGCGGCGAGGTCCGGTTCAGCTCGGAGGTGCTGGGCACGCGCGCAACGGCGGACGGTCATCTCGTCCGCACAGCGCAAAGCGAGTTCCAGGCGCGGTTCCTCATCACCTGCGGCGGGCTCCAAAGCGACCGGCTCGCCGCGAGCGGCAAGGCCCGCATCGTGCCCTTCCGCGGCGAGTATTACGAGCTCAAGCCCGGGCGCCGTCACATTGTCAAGCACCTGATCTACCCGGTCGCGAACCCGGCGTTCCCATTCTTGGGCGTCCATTTCACCCGCATGATCGACGGGAGTGTCCACGCAGGGCCGAACGCGGTGCTCGCGCTCAAGCGGGAAGGCTATGGGAAGCTCAGCTTTTCCGCGCGCGACGCCTGGTCGACCCTTGCCTACCCCGGCTTTTGGCGGCTCGCGCGGAAGCACTGGCGCGAGGGCAGCGAGGAAATGCTGCGC
>CAXTSB010000124.1:7596-9160 GCA_964246845.1 uncultured Acidobacteriaceae bacterium | reverse complement strand
GCCGCCCCCGCCGCCGCAAGTCATCAAGGTCGTCCATGTGCAGCAGGTCGACGAGTTTAAGGCGCCCACCCATATTCCGAAAAAAGTGGTAATTGCGGACGATACACCGCCGCCGTCGCAGAACGTCAGTATCGCCGGTTCCGATTCATCTGCGCCCGCAGGACTCTTCGGAAGCAGCGGTACTGGCCCTGCGGTTGTCGTCGCCCCGCAAAAGCCGAAGAAAGTAGCCGTCTCCCAAGGCGTGGCGGCCGGCCTGCTCACCAACAAGGTAGAGCCGACCTACCCGGCGATCGCGAAGGCGGCCCGCATCCAGGGTACGGTCGTGCTTTCGGCGACGATTTCGAAAACCGGCTCCATCGAGCAGCTTAAAGTCGTCAGCGGCCCGCAGATGCTCGCGCAGTCCGCGCTCGACGCGGTGAAGCAGTGGCGGTACAAGCCGTACCTGCTGAACGGCGACCCGGTCGAGGTGCAGACCACGGTAAACGTGACGTTCACCCTCGGCGGCTGAGGCGGCGGTTCCAGTTTGGGCTCCCGGTTCCGAAATGGAATCGGGAGCCCGACTTTACGTAAGGCAGGCGGGAGCACCTCGGCAAGGTTTCCTGTATAACCACAGCACAAGCGGCTTTCGCAGCCCGGCTCTACTTTCCCCAGGAGGGACACTCCCAGTGATTCTCGCTCAGTTTTCGCACCTCGCGGCACCCTCGCTCCTCGGCTTTTTCCAGGAGGCGGCGGCACCTTCAGTCGGCTTCTCGCCGGTTGATCTTTGGAACAACATGGGCTGGCTGGCCAAGGGCGTCGTTGCCGTGCTCTTCATCATGTCCATCTGGTCGCTCGCCGTCATCATCGACCGCTACCTGTATTTCGCGGCAGCCCGCAAACAGTCGCGCGACTTCGCGCCCCGCGTCGCCGGTGCCCTGCGCGAAAACAAGCTGGACGAGGCGATCAAGGTCGCGGACCGTAATAAGAAATCGCACCTGGCCGAGGTGGTCACCGCCGGCCTGAGCGAGTTCCGCAACTACGGCGGCGGGCAGGTCACGGTCGAGCAGGTTGAGTCCTCGAAGCGCGCGCTCGAGCGCTCGGAGGCCATCGTGCACGCGAAGCTGAAGCGCGGCCTGGGCGGCTTGGCCACCATCGGCTCCACCGCTCCCTTCGTCGGGCTGTTCGGTACGGTCGCCGGTATTTTGAAGGCCTTCCAAGAGATCGCGGTGCAGAAGACCCCCGGCATCGGCGCGGTGGCATCCGGCATTTCGGAAGCGCTGGTGACGACGGCGTTCGGCCTCCTGGTCGCCATCCCCGCCGTGATGTGCTTCAACTACTTCACCAACAAGGTCGAGGCATTCGACGTCGAGATGGACAACTCGTCCTCCGAGCTGGTGGATTACTTCCTGAAGCAGAACCGCCGCTAACTCCGGCACACCTCCGGGGCCGTCATTCAATAACGGCCCCGAGCGAGCGAGAACTCAATGGCAATTGTTACACGGGACGAAGGACGCAAGGTCAACTCCAACATCAATGTCACCCCCATGGTGGACGTGATGCTGGTGCTGCTGATCATCTTCATGGT
>CAXTSB010000124.1:0-7496 GCA_964246845.1 uncultured Acidobacteriaceae bacterium | reverse complement strand
CTGGTGCTGCTGATCATCTTCATGGTGATCGTGCCGGTGACGCCGCACGGCTTGGACGCCATGGTGCCGCAGCCGCCCAAGACGAAAACCGACCAGGTCAACGACAAAACGATCGTCGTGCAGGTGCTGGGCGGGGCTTCCGGTCCGCCGGCGTACAAGATCAATGAGGATTCGGTCGCGTTCCAGGAGCTGCCGGCGCGGCTGAACCAGATTTACTCCGTGCGTGCCACCAAGATCATGTTTGTCAAGGGCGACCCGAACCTGAATTTTTCGAGCGTGGCGCAGGTTGTCGACATCGGTAAGGCGGCAGGCGTGGATCACATCGGCCTGATCACCCCGAAAATCGAGGCTGGACAGTAGCTTTTCAGTGCACGACGGCCACCGCGTTCGCCTCCGGGTATTGCGCGGTGGCCCAAATTGTTTACAATCGCTCCGCAGACACTTACCGTTCCCCTGTGCTCGACCTTGAAGCCGCCTGCCGCAGTGAAGGAGAAGAAGAACAGAATGAAACCCATCGCACGTTTTCCGGTGCTGGCCGCAGCCCTGCCGCTGCTGGCGCTTTCCGCCGGGTGCAAGCGCTTAGAAGCGCGCGACCAGCTCGTCAAGGGCGTGCAGTCGTACAAGGCGGCGCGGTACGACGAAGCGATCAGTCACTTCCAAAGAGCCGTGAACCTGGATCCGACTTTCCCGCAGACCCGCATTTACTTGGCGACCGCCTACGCGCAGCAGGTGGTGCCGGACCTCACATCGCCTGAAAACCTGAAAAAGGCCGACCTGGCGATCGACAGCTATAAAAAGGTCCTGGACGAGCATCCGAACGACGTCACCAGCCTTAAAGGCATTGCCAGCTTGTACTTCAGCACTAACAAGATGGACCAAGCGAAGGAGTGGCAGAACAAGGTCATCCAGGCCGATCCCAAAGATCCTGAAGCGCCTTACACCATCGGTGTGATCGACTACACGGCTTCCTACAAGAACGCTGTGCGGGAGCTTGGAGCACAGGGCCTGACTGATGACGGCATGGGCAATACCAAGATGTCGAAGCAGACCTGCGCGAAGATAAAGTCTGAAAACTCGGACCTGGTCACGAACAGCCTGGCGCAGCTTGAAAAAGCCGTGCAAATCCGGCCGAATTACGACGATGCCATGTCATATCTGAATCTGGCATACCGGCGCAAAGCGGACTTGGACTGCGGCGATGCCGCGACGCAGAAGACGGACGTCGCGCAAGCAGATAAGTGGCGCGACCAGGCCATGGGCACCCGCAAGGTCAACGAAGCTGAGAAGGAAAAGAAAGAGGGCGGCGGTATCGTTCTCGACAGCACCAAGTAGTCAGCTGCCGCGAAAAGCCCCGGCTTCGGCCGGGGCTTTTCCCTTTGGGGTAAGCCTCAAGCGACCCGTTCCACCGTACCCTGATGCCATGACCGATACGCCGCGTCGAGCACCCGCTGGTTGACGACGCCTTCCGCGCCGGGAGCGCGGTACATACCGCGCCCGGCGGCGGCTTCCGCGAACCCGTCCAACATGCGCGCGAAAGCGTCGGCGTTCGAAACCGGCTGCTCCAGCACGACCTGGCCGCCCTGCCGCAAAACGAGCGAGACCGGACGGTCGACGGTCAGGGCATCCTCGCAGGTCAAGGAGCCGTGTTCGCCCACGACCTCAATCAAGGACCGGTACGCGGCGCGGGTGGTGACGGTGACCACGCCCATCGCACCCGAGCTGAATTCCAAGCTGACGGCGGCATGCGACTCGACCGCCCCAGACAACGGGTCGCGGCGCGCCAGGGTGGAGACCGCAGTGACGGAGCTGCCGAGCACATAGACAAGGGCGTCGATGCAGTGAATGCCGACATCGCCAATGGGACCGCCGAGGGCGAGCGCGGGGTCGGTGATCCAAACGCGCGGGCTGCGCGCGGCCTCGTAGCAGAACTGCGCGTGCGCCAGCTGCGGCGCGCCGATCTTGCCTTCCGCGATCCAGCGGCGCATGAGGTCGACGGCCAAGTTGTAGCGCATGTTCTGGGCCACGCCGAACAGCACGCCCGCGCGCTCGGCGGCTGAAAGCATCTCTTCCGCCTCGCCCGTATTCATCGCGAGCGGTTTTTCGCACAGCGTCGGCTTGCCCGCCCCGAGCGCCAGCAGCACGTGCTCACGATGCAGGGCATCGGGGGAGACCACGAAAACTGCATCGATCTCCGGCGAGACGCACAGCTCCTGAGCGGACGGGAACACGCGCGGGATGTTGAATTTGGCGGCATCCGCCTGTGCTTTCGCCGGGTCGCGCCGCCACAGCCCGCCCAGCTGCGCCGCGTGCGCGCCGCGGAAGGCCGGCATCAGCCGCTTGGCCGCATGGTGCCCGAAGCCGAGTATGCCGAAGCGCATTACTGGGGTCCCCGCTTGAAGATTTCTTCCGCGTAGTAATTCTCTACGCGGGCCTGGTCGCGGAGCACTTCCAGGTATGCGTTCTTGAGCAGCTGCGAGCGCGTCTCCCTGAGCTGCTGCCGGATCGACTGCTGCACGCGCGGGTCGTTCAAGTCGCGCTGCCCGGCGGCTTCGCGGTCCATCAGCCGGTACACGGCATAGCCGACGGGTTTGCGCGTGTTCGGGTCCAGCAGCGGCAGCACATCCGTGATTTGCCCCGGCTTAAGCTTGGCCACCGCGTCGTACACCGCCGGGTCCGACCGCATCTGCGACTCGGGGAAGAACCCCATGTCGCCGCCGCTTGAGGCATTGTCGGCGCGCTCTGAAAAATTGGCCGCGAGCGTGCCGAAGTCTTCGCCGCTTTCGAGCCGGTTGTGGAGCATCTGAATTTTCCTGCGTGCTTCCGCGTCGTTTGAGGCTTTGGAGTTCTGCAGATTGCCGACCGAGCCGTTCGGCGCTTGCGGCACGGGTCCGGAGGTCACGACAATCTGCGCGAGGTGGTACTCGGGCTCGGGCAGGTTGTACTCGGCTTTATGCGCACCGTAATACGCGCCGATGTCGCCGTCCGTGATGTTGATCTTTGCGTTGATTTCCTTGTTGAACAGCTTTTCTGTCGTTTTGGCCCGGCGGATGTCTCGGCGCAGGTCGTCGAGCGTGAGGTGCTTTTCCCCGAGCCGGCGGTTGAACTCCTCCTGCGTGAACGGGGCTTTCATTTCGTTGATCTGGCTGTCCACTTCCTCATCGCTCGCGATCAGGTTCAGCTTGCCCGCGCGCTGCGCCAGGATCTCCTCGTCGATGAGCTGACGGACGATGTTGAGCCGGACGATGCCTGCCTGCTCCCTAGAGGGCTGCTGCTGGTTTTCGGTCAGGGAGTTTTGGTAGAGCGTATCCACGTCGGCGGTATGGATCGGCTTGCCGTTGACCTGGGCAAGCACACCCGCCGAGTGCGCGTGCGTGCAGCCGGTCAGGGCGAGCGTCGCGGCGAATAGGAGGCCGCTGAGCATGGGCCGCATCTACTGCCCTCCGGATTTGCCGGCGGGCACGGACAGGTTGTTGGGCGGCGGGGTGATGCCTTGCGCCCGGAGCGCCCGGTCGACCGCGGCCCACACGTAGGGCAGGGGCTGCGCGCCTGAAATGCGCTCGCCGTCGATAAACAGCGCCGGGGTGCCGTCCACCTTGAGCGCTTCCGCTTCGCGGGCCGACGCCTTCACCGCGGACGCATCCTGCTTGGCGACGCAGCTGTCCAGCTTCGCGGCATCCAGTTTGCCCCGCGCGCCCTCCTCCTTGGTGAGCTTGTCGAGCAGCGCGTTTGATTTGGCGGCATCGCGGTCGGGCCCGGTCACGTCTTCCCCGTGGGTGTGCAGGTAATCGACGTAGTTCCAATACGCGGCGTCGTTCTGCGCCGCCAAGCAATTCGCGTCGACCGCGGCATGAAGCGCCCACGGGTGGATCTCCGTCAACGGATCGTCCTTGTAGACGACCTTGACGAGGCCCTTGTAATGCTCCAGCGTTTCAGGGAACAGCTCGGCATGCATCCGGGCGCAGTAGGGACATTCCAAATCGTCGAAGTTGACGATTTCGACCTTGGCATCCTTGCTGCCGCGCACCGGGCGGCCGTCCGTCGGGATTGCCAGGCCCGGTACCTGCGTCAGGTCGTATTTCGCGAGCCGCGCCAGCGTTTTGCCGTCTTTCGAGAGCAGAAAATCGAGCGGCTGCTTCTGGTCAGGGCGGCCTTCGGGCGAGAAATCGATCCGCAGCGCGTCGTAGCCGGGCACCTCGCTTGGGCCGCGCGGGCCGGGCGCGACGTTCCAGTTCGCCGGCACACTCAGCTGCGAGCGGACTTCAAGCTCGATGCGGCGGGCCTGCTCGGGTGAAAGCGCGCCGGGCGTTTGCGCGCGGCAGCCCGCGGCAAGGAAGGCGGAAAACAGCAGGGCGGGAGCGTGTCGAAAGCGATGGAGCAGGCGGGAGCCCTCCGAAGCGGCTCGTCCTGATTATCTCACTTGAGTTCAGGGCAGAACACCGACGGCGTTCCGGGCGGGAAGTCGCGGGTGTTGTAGGTGACCAGGGTGCGTCCGGTCGCGAGGGCGGAGGCGTAGATGACGGCATCGGGGAGCTTGAGGCGGGTAGTTTGGCGCAAGATCACAGTTTCTTCCATGACCCTGTTGTTCAGCGCAATCAGGGTAAATCGGCTCAGGAGCTGCCTGGTTCTCGATGAGTCCGCAGCGCCGACCAGCATCTCTATCCAGGTGACGACACTGACGGCACCTTCCAAAGGCGAAAGCTCGGCAAGAAGGTCGACTGACGACGAGCGGCTGCCTTCCAGGCCGTAGATTAAGACGTTTGTGTCGAAGAGTAGGCTCAACGCCGCCACTCGGAACGCATGCTTTCCTGGTACTCAAGCCCGTCGCCGTATGGATTATGTTCAGCCAACATGCCGAGAAAATTTGCAATAGGTTCCGTATCCTCAACCTTCACGCGCGTCACGTCTAGATCCGCACCGTTGTTGCCGGAAGCGGGCTCGCTTTCTGCGGGTTCGGGCAGCCTTTCTTGTGAAGGCTCTTCTGAAAAATACTTTTGTAGAAGCTGCTGGATGGCCTTGTCGCTGGACAGTCCATATTTCTCGGCATAGCGAAGGAGAGCCAGCACTTGCGAGTCGGGCAGGTCGGCGATGATTTGCATACCGCGATTTTAAGGCAGCCCACAAATGCGGCGCGCGAGCCGACGGGAAAAAATACCGTGCATTGCCGCTGCCCGTAGCCCGCCCTAGAACACCCGCGAAAACCCGCGCAGCGACCCAGCCGAGCCCACCCCGGCCAGGGTGAATGAAAAAAGATACTGGGTGTCGTTGCGGATCGCGCCGAGTGAGTACCGGCGCAGTTCCACCGCGAGCCCGCAGCAGTCGCGGTTGTAGCCGGCTTGCGAGCCGAAGTATTGCGTCTGCCCGGTCGTGAAGTCGTAGCCTACGTTCGCGCCGGCGGACAGGCCGTGCTTCAGCGGCGAACCGTACACGGCGGCCAAACGCAGCTGGTTGAAGTTGATCAAATTGCTCACCGTACTCGGCGAGTTCGGCAGTGCGGTGCGCGGAGTCAGGTTGAACAGTCGCGCGTCGGTGATGGACAGGGTTGTGTCCTTAGCTCGATAGGTGGCGAAAAGATTGCTGCCCTGCACCCTGCCCTGCCGCGGGTCGTAGTCAAAGTCCCATTCAAGATCGCTCGCGCCGGAGGTGCGCGCGCGGAGCCGCGAGATAATCGGCGAGTTATTTTGCGCGCCTTGGAGAAAGGCGATGCCGGTAAAGTCTAGCGTCGATGCGAACACATTTCGCTGACCAGGCGCGACCGCCCCTCCGAAGGTGGGATTGTAATAGTGCTGCTGCGCGACGGTCCAAGTCAGCGCATCCACGGTATCTCCGCCGCAGCTCGATTTCGCGGTCAGGGCGTCCTCGCCCTTACAAGGCTTGGCTGCGGCCGGGCGGCGAAGGTAAAGGTGTTGCGTAACTCCGTACTCCAGTTGATTTGTGTCCGCTAGGATGTCTATTTGGTCAAACCGCAAGGTGCTGCCGTACTGATGCACTCCCGTAACATACGAGTAAGTCAGCGAGGGCTCGATCGTGTGGCGCAGCACCGCGCCGCGTCCCAGGAACGGAGCCTGGAAGTCGCGCTCCACGACGGGCGGCTTAGCCGAAACCTCACTGACAAATGTAGTGCGGTTCAGGCTCGCACCGCTTTCCGCGGGCAGCGCGCCCGCTGCCGGGGCCTGCCGGCTTTTGCCGTAGAAGGTTTCGCGGAAGCCGGCTTCCGCCCGCAGGGTGAACCCGCCCGCACTGAGCGGCAGGGCGAGGTGCGGAAAGGCGTCGAGCCGGGGCACGAAGCGGCTGGACTGGAAGCCGGGCTCGGACCGCGAAAGCGCCGTCGCCGAAGCTTCTCCGCCGTACTGGAGCGGCGTGCGCCCCAGGCGGTGCTCCAAGGCGTCGCCGCGCAGCTCGGGCTCGTGGAGGATTCGGATTTCATCGCCCGGGTTTGCGCTGCGGAACTCCTGGTAGCGCTCAAAGCGGCCGGAGGCGGCCCATCCGTCCGCCGCGCGCGTCACAAATGCCTCGCTCTTGACCTCTGAGTTGATCGCGGCTGAATAGTTCTGCTCAAACGCTCCCCGGTACACATACGAGCTCAGGTACTCGATGTCGGCCACGGCGCGCGTGTGCGGGTCCAGCTGCCGCCGCCCGTCGAAGAAGATGTCCTGCCCACCCTGATTCAAGGCACCCGGCAAGCGGTCGAACAGCGCGCGGAAGTGCGCGGAGGCAAAATCCTCGCCGCGCCCCCGGTAGCGGAATTGCCCGAAAGGCGCGAACCCGCGCCGGGAAAAATACTCCGCTCCGAAGGTCGCGTCGGCACTGCGGCCCAGCACCACATAGGCGCTCTCGCCCGAGATGAAACCGCGCTGCGTGTCGTTGCCGAAGATGGGCAGCAGCAGCCCTGTCGTGCGCCGCTGCTGCTCGACCGGATGGGTCACATACGGCAGATACAGGAGCGGCAGGTGAAACAAGGTGAAGGTGGTGCCGCGCGCGCTGGCCGCCCCGTTTTGGACCAGGATGGACTCGGCGAGCAGCTTCCAGTCCGGGTCGGGCAGGCGGCAGCTGGTGAGGGTGCCGCGGGTGACCCGGTAGCGCCCGGGGCCAAGCTCCTCGACCTCCTGCCCGGTGATGGTGAACGGGTTCGGCGCGGTGAACACAAAACGGTTGTGCGTCACCGAGCGCACGCCTAGGGTTCCGGTCACGTCGTGGAACTGCCCTGTATGCGCGTCGAGGTTGAACACGCCGCGGTCGGCTAGGAGGTGCTCGTCCGACGGTCCCCCATCGACCGCGAGATGGCCGCGCGCCGCGACCCGCTGCGTGCCGAGGTCGTATTCGGCATGGTCGGCTTCGACCCGGTAGCTCTTGTACAAAATGACAACCTTGCCGTCGAGCGTGTAGCGGTCGCCCTCCTTGCTTTGCGTATCGGCCTCGATATGGACGGGTGTGCCGACGGGCGCGGGCGCGAGCGGAACGGCGATGCCGGGCTCGGCCAGCTCGGGCTCGGGCGGGGC
>CAXTSB010000123.1:873-9183 GCA_964246845.1 uncultured Acidobacteriaceae bacterium | reverse complement strand
ACACCGTGGGCCGCCTGAAGCCGGGCGTCACGCTCGCGCAGGCCCGCGCCGACCAGCGCAAAGCCCAGCAGCACCGGCGGCAGCGGCCGGGCGAGCAGCACCAGCAGCAAACCCGCCGCGCTGGTCAGGCCGCCCAAGCGCAGCGCCCGCTCCTCGCCCAGCAACGCCACCACGCGGTCGCCCGTGAAGCGGCCGAGCACCATGGCCGCCGCGAAGCAGGTGTAGCCGTACCCGGCCGTGCCGTTGCCGAGGTGCCGCACGACGCGCAGCAGCAGCGCGCTCCAGTCGCCCATTGCCCCTTCACTCACCATGGTTGAAAAACAAAGAACACCCAGCAGGAGCAGGCGCGGGTTGGGGAGCCGCCTACCCTTGCGGGCACCCGCCGGGGCGGCTCCGGTCGCGTGGTGCGCGTCCTCCACTGCCTTCGGCAGCAGAAGGGGAGCAATCAGCGCAACGAGGGCGAGAAGAATCGCGGCAAAGACCGGCACCAGCGTCCAGTTGCGGACGCCATGCGCCATGAGCGCGCTGTGCGAGCCCGCGCCGGCGAAGCAGCCCACGCTGAAAACCGCGTGAAACAGCGAAATGGTCCGCCGCCGGATGCGAGCTTCCACCAGCGCCCCATGCGCGTTCATGGCCACATCCATGGAAGCCGCGGAAAAGCCGGCCGCGAATAGAACGCCGACCAATACCGGAACCGAAGGCAGCAGCACGGCGGCTGAAAACAGCGCCGGGTACGCGAAACCCATCGTGAGCGCCACCAGCCGGGAACCGAATCGCCGCAGCAGCGGCCCCGCAAGCGGCATCGCGCACATGGCACCGATGCCCGCGGCCAGAAGCACCCAGCCCAGCTGTGCCGCGTTCAGGCCGAGCGCGTGCGCCCGCTCCGGCACGTGCGGCACCCATGAGCCCACAGCTGCTCCATTGACGAGAAACAGCACGGCGACGGCAAGCTGCGCGCGGCGGCCCTGCCGCGTGCTCGCCTCAGTAGTGGGAGCAGCAGCCGGCGGGGCAGATACTTCCTCAAGCATGGCTCCTATTCTCGCTGGTCGGACAGCTTCCTGATACTCCGGGGCGCGGAAAACCCGCTTACGGCTTCTCGAACCTCCACGCCTCTGCGAAGCTGCCCTAAACTGGGGTGCACATGAAGTTCACGACGACGCTGCGCGTACGCTACGCGGAAACCGACCAGATGGGAGTTGTCTACCATGGCAACTACTTCGCCTGGTTTGAGGTAGGCCGGGTCGAGCTCCTGCGGTCGCTTGGGTTTACCTATGCGGCGCTGGAAGCCGAGGGCTGCGGGCTGCCGGTGGTCGAGGTTTCCTGCCGGTACCGCCTGCCCGCCCGGTACGACGACCTGCTGACGATCGAAACCGCGGTCAAGGCCATGCGCGGCTCCATCGTGCTGTTCGCGTACCGCACCCTGCGCGGGAACGAACTGCTGGCGGAAGCCGAAACCAAGCACGTGGCGGTCGACCGAAATCTCAGGCCGCGCAAGCTGCCCGAGCGGGAATATGCGGCGATACTCGCGATTCTCGACTAAGCCTCGGGGCCGCGGTGCGCCAAGGGAGGAGCGGGCGGGTTCGCCACCGGCACGGCCTGCATGGCCGACCCGCGCCCCACGCCGGGCACCACGTTCTTCTGGAGGTCGTGGTGGAGTGAGTAAAGCGCCAACTCCAGCCGGTCGGAAACCCCGAGCTTGTCGTAGATCTTGCGCAGGTAGTTTTTCACCACCTGCTCACTGGTTCCGATGTGGTGCGCGATTTCCTTGTTGCGCTTGCCCTGGCTGATGTAGGTGATGATGGAAATTTCCTTCGGGGAAAGCCGGGGAGCGGACTTGGTGGTCACGCCTTGGGTCGCCTGGAGCCGATAGGCCTCGATCAACAGGGTCAGGGATTGATTGTCGATCCAGGTTTCGCCCGCCGCCACCTTGCGGACGCAGCGCAGCAGCAGGTCCGGCGAAATGGAGCGGGAAATCGTCCCGCGTACCCCATTGCGGTAAAGCTCGATCATCCGGTTCTCGTCCGCGATCGTGCCCTGCACAATCATCTTCACCGGCGCGGGTCCGGCCTTCAGCAGTTCCGGCACGAACTCGGTATGACCGCCCAGGATGTTCCAGTCGAGCAAGAGAACATCGGCCGGGTGCTGTTTGAGCGTGGTCCGCAGATTCGACATGCTGTCGGCTTGCGCGATGACGTGGATGTCCGGTTCGGCCGCGAACACCTTGCTCATGCCGACACGGAAGATCGCCTGCCCGTCGGCCAGGATCACCCGCACCGGGTTTTCGCGGTGCGCGATCATGGTGTTGCCGGGCTGCGCCGCCGGCGCGGGAGGGCGCGTCAGGTTCGCGCTGTACCCGCCTTGCTGCGTATGGACCGCGTTGGCTGCCCGTACCGGAGAACCGGCCCCTGCGCCGGCCGGCGGCTTTTCACTCATGAAGTTCATCGACAAACGCTCGCCCCCTGCTTGTTTGCTCCAGCATCCACGCCCAGCACTACTGAAACCGGTATTCGTCGATCACCGCCGCTGAGAAGTGAACCCCGTTCTCCTGGTAGGCGCGCACCACATGCCCCGCGCAGTGGATTGCCGCCGTGGAACCATTCATCATCACATCCGGCGGAACTTGAAGCAAGAACTCGAGCTTGGTGCCTTCCAGAATGCTGCGCGGCGTTTCTAAAAGCACACCGTTATGCGAGATATTCCTTGTCAGCGCTTCCACCTCGGCGCCCTCCACAAGAATCAAAACCGGCAAGTGCACCGGAAAGCGAACCGCGCTGCGTAGCTCTTCCCAGACCATATTTGCTCGCCTTCACCGAAAACTCGGAAGTCACTCAACTGTCCTGCTTTTGCTTGCGTCGCCCCCGCATGGCGAGGCGGTTGCCTTGTAAGCGGACCTAACAAAGCCCGTCCCAGGCAATCTTGGCCATTCTACACGCCGTTTTCAGCCGTTTTTGCTAGAAAAGCAGACGCTTAGGAGAGTTTGTTCCGATTTGGGACAGCGCTGCCCTGCGGGAAGCGCATGTACGGGAAGAGCGGGAGCGGGGCATGCGCCCGACGATCCGTATACACTCAAACCCACCCACGCAGCATGGCATCCCCGCTCCAACCCCGGCTTTCGCCCGCGCAGCGCAATGCGTTTCTGGCTGCATTCGCGGGCTGGACGCTCGATGCTTTCGACTACTTTCTCCTGGTGTACTCGATTCCGTTTATCTCGAAAACCTTCGCCGCGACGCGGGTCGAGGTCGCCGAGGCCACCTTTCTGACCTTGGGGTTCCGTCCGGTGGGCGCTTTCTTGTTCGGCCTCCTTGCCGAGCAGTACGGACGCCGCCGGACGCTTCTGCTCAATGTGGCCTGCTTCGCCGTGTTCGGGTTTTTGTCGGCGTTCGCTCCCACGCTTCCTGTGTTTCTTTTACTGCGGGCGCTGTTCGGCGTGGCCATGGGCGGGGAGTGGGGCGTGGGCGCGGCGCTCGCGTTTGAAACCCTGCCCGCCGGCGCCTCGCCACCTTCGCCTTGGCGGTGCTGTTCGAGCCCTTGAGCCGCCTGCCCGCCGCGAGCCGGTTTGCCGGATGGCGCGGGCTTTTCATCCTCGGGGCTGTTCTTCCGGCTCTGCTGCTCTTGTTCATCTACCGCTTCGTGGAAGAATCACCCGTTTGGCGCGCCGGCCGCGCCCATCGGCGGGCCGGGGCCGGCGAGGTATTTATGGGGCTGCGCCGGTTTTGGGGTGTTTTTCTTTTTCTGATCCTGCTCATGACCGGCTTCAACATCCTGTCGCACGGCTCAACCGACCTGTACTACACCTATTTGGTCGAGGATCGGCACATCCCTGTTCACACCGCGTCCGAAATCGGCATTCTATACAGCATCGGTGCAATCCTAGGCGGCATCGCCTTCGGCGCGCTGTCGGAGCGCTGGGGCCGCAAGCGCGCCATCATCACCGCCGCCCTCCTGACCCTCCCCGCGGTGCCGCTGTATGCCTTCGGCCGCTCGGCCGCGCTGTTGGCTGTCGGTTCCGTTCTCGTTCTGTTTACGGTGCAGGGTGCCTGGGGGGTTGTGCCCGCCTACCTGAACGAGCTCGCCCCCGCGCCGGTGCGCGCCGTTTTTCCGGGTTTGGTTTACCAACTCGGCAATCTCCTTGCTTCCCGCGTCAACGTGCTGCAAGCCAAGGCCGCCGTACACACGGGCTCGCTCGCCCCCGTGCTCGCCTCCTCCGTGGCGGCGGGGGCGGTTTTCCTGGCGATCGTCGCCTCCTTCGGGCGGGAGTCCCGCGGGGCCGCGCTGCGTTGAGCGCCGGTTTCGTCCCAAGTCGTCCGGGCTTACATAGTGAAATCTTGGAAAAGACATCACTTCAGTAACGACGACACGCAGCTGTTTTCGTGCAGAATAATGGCTGTTGCGCCCGATCACAGGAGGGCTCCGCCCGTGCCCCGCGTTCACTTCCAACAGCAGCTTGCCTTGCTCAAGGACAAGCTCCTCGCCATGGCTGCGCTTTCGCAGCAGGCGCTTGAGTCTTCGGTCGAAGCGTTTCTCACGCGCGACGCGGGCTTGTGCGCTTATGTGCGTGAAAACGAGACCGCCATCAACATGGCCCAGCGCGAGGTGGACGAGATGAGCTACGAGCTGCTCGCGCAGGAGCAGCCCATGGCCATCGACCTCCGGTTCATCCTGGCCGTGATCAAGATCAACGGCAACCTGGAGCGCATCGGGGACCAAGCCATGAGCATTGCCGAGCGCACGCTGGCCATGACCGGCATGGCCGCGGTCCAAACCCCGGCTGATATCGCCGGGATGCGCGACATTGCCCGCACCATGATCCGCGGGGCGCTGCAAGCGCTGCTTGAAGGCGACTCCCGGCTCGCCAATGGGGTGATCGAGATGGACGACGAGATTGACCGTCTCAACCGCATCGCCCATGAGCAGCTGATCGCATTGATTGCCTCCGACTCCGCCGTCGCCGAGCAGGGCCTGCAAACCATCCTGATCTCCCGCAACCTGGAGCGCATCGCCGACCACGCCTCCAATATCGCCGGCGACGTGATCTTTTGGATCGACGGAGCCGATATCCGCCATCAGCAGCCCGCGAGGCTCGCCGAGGCGTGACCGCATACACTAAGCCCATGGCAGCGGTCATTCTTGACGGAAAGCGGCTCGCGGGCGAGCTGGAACAGGAGCTGAAGCAGCGCGTGGCCGAGCTGCGCGAGGACGGGCAGCCCGCTCCTGTGCTCGCCACGATCCTGGTCGGCAATAATCCGGCTTCGGCCACGTATGTGCGTATGAAGGGCAATGCCTGCCGCCGCGTCGGCATGGAGTCGCTGCCGGTCACCCTGCCCGAGCAAACCTCGACCGAGGAGCTGCTCGCGGTCATTGAGGAACTGAATCTCGACCCGCGCGTACGCGGCATCCTGCTTCAGCACCCGGTGCCGGACCAGATTGACGAGCGCGCCTGCTTTGACCGCATCGCGCTCGACAAGGACGTGGACGGGGTCACGAGTTGGGGTTTCGGGCGCATGTCGATGAAGGAGCCGGCGTTCGGCTCCGCGACTCCGGCCGGCATCATGCGCCTTCTGCGGCATCACCAGATTCCGCTCCACGGCAAGCGCGCCGTCGTTGTCGGACGGAGCGCGATCCTGGGCCGGCCGATGGCCGCCATGCTGGACCATGCCGACTGCACCATAACCCTGTGCCATCGCCACACCGTCGATTTGCCCCGCCATTTGCGCGATGCCGAAATCATCGTTGCCGCGCTCGGCGTGCGCGAGTACATCCGCGCTGAGTGGCTCATGGACGGCGTGGTGATCGTGGAGGCCGGCTACCATGCACCTTCCGGCGAGCTGCCCGCCGCCGGTGACGTGGAGTTGTCGCCGGCGATGCTGGAACGGGCCGGCGCCTACACCCCCGTACCCGGCGGGGTGGGCCCCATGACCATCGCCACGCTGATGGCCCAAACCGTTGAGTCCGCCGAGCGCGCCGCCGCGCTCACGCCTGTCCTGGCCCGCTGACCTGTGAAAGAACACTTCGTGAAAATGCTTCTGCTCGCCCCTCTTGTGTCAGCCGCGCTCGCTCAAGCGCAAACCCAATCCGTCCAACTCGACCCCGCGCGCACAACGATTCAGTTCGCGGCAGGTTCCGTCCGGCGCGTTCACGGCTCGTTCCAGCTCAAAGGCAGCACGTTCGCTCTGAATTCCCAAACTGGGATCGCGCAGGGTGAGATCCTTGTCGACCCCTTGAGCGAAAAGAGCAATAGCGCGAAGCTCGACGCCAAGCTCAAGAACGAGACGCTCGAGGCCGATAAATACCCAACCATCTTTTTCCACCCGGAAAAAGTCATGGGCGCGCTGCCTGCGGGAAACGGGGAAAGCACGGTCAAGCTCCAGGGCAGCTTCAACATCCACGGTGCCGATCACTCCCTCACGGTCGAGGTGCACGCGGTCCGCTCAGGGGAGGATTACACTTTCACCACCAGCTTCCTGGTTCCGTATGTGCAATGGGGTATGAAAGATGCAAGCACCTTACTCATGCGCGACAAGCAAATCCGCATCACGATGGAAAGCCACGGGTCGGTCACGGTTTCCGAGCCGAAAATCTAGCTTGCTCCTGCTCGCGCTGCTTGCGGGGTGCGCGCGGCACCCGCGGGAGTCGCCCGACGAACGCCTGCGCCGGCAGGCTGCCGAAGATGCCAAGCAGGTGCACCACGATGTCGCGGCCGCCGGCGTGGAAGCGCGGCGCGCGCTCGCGAATGCCGGCCGGGAAACCCGCGATATCGTCGCCGGCGCGCGGGAAGGCTGGAAGGAAGGCGCGCCGACCGGCAAGCCGCATCCCGGCGCGGTCGACATCAATCACGCATCCGCGGCCCAGCTTGCCGCGCTGCCGGGAATCGAGCCCGCCACGGCCAAGCGCATCGTGAGCGGACGGCCTTACGCGAGCCCGGCGGAACTGGTGAGCCGCGGCGTGCTGACGCAAGCCGCCTATGACCGGCTTCAACGCCGGTTGGCCGCTGATTAAGTCGCCTTGCGACGGACGCGGTGCCCGCGACATCAAAGAATAGACTGATCCCGGGTTACACTGGGATCAACGGCATACGAGGAGGGACATCCCACAATGGCGACCGCAGTCGCAGCACCCCCGGCAAACGAATTCAAGACTCCGACCCCCACGGCGGTTTCGCTCACCCCCGCGGCCACCACGAAAGTCCGCGAGATCATGGCCACCCAGGACCCGCTGCCTGCCGGGCTGCGCATCGGCGTCGTCGGCGGCGGCTGCTCAGGCTTTCAATACTCCATGTCGTTTGAGAACCAGGCCGGCATGATGGATAAGGTTCTGAACTATGACGGACTGAAGGTATTTGTCGACGCGACCTCGATGATGTACTTGAACGGCTGCGTAGTCGATTATGTGGAAACTTTGGAAGCAGCCGGCTTCAAGTTTGAAAACCCGACCGTGAAAAGCACATGCGGCTGCGGATCTTCGTTCAGCGTTTAGGGTTCGATCAGGATGTGCTCTAAAAGCTCGCCTTTCAGGCGAGCTTTTTACGTTTGGCTCCCGATTAACGTGGAAAGGTCATTGAGGCGAGCCGAACCCTCCGGAGCTTGATCCGCCGCCGAACCCGGATCCTGAACCGGACCCCGCAGAGCCGAAGCCGCCGCTGAATGCGCTGCCGCCCGAGCTCCCGGAAGCGCCCGTGCCCGATCCGAAAGCGCCGGCAGTGCCGCTCGTCGCCGAGCCGCCGTTTACGTTGTTTGTGCCGCCGCCCAGGGCCGTCTGCTGTTCCTCAACCGGGTCGTAAAGAAACTCGAAGCGGTTGTACTTTTTTTGCAGTTTGTAGTTGACGATCGAGGTTTTGTCGCCCGGCAGGACCACGCCCACGATCGGCGCGCCCCCGCTGTTGTTGAAGCCGAGCGCGGAAGTGCTGTTCGTCGCGCCGTTGCCGAAACCGCTCAAGCCTCCACTGCCGGAAGCACCGGAGCTGCCGCCCACGCTTGAGCCGCCGCTCCCGAAACCCGACCCGCTGTTTGCTCCGAATCCGGAACCGCCGGTACCCCCGCCGCGGCGGGCCGCCCCGCCAGACCCGGCCTGACCGCCGCCGAGCCCGGCCCCGGCACGGCCCAAACCTGAGTTCGAGCCGGACCCTGACCCGCTTCCGTTGTTGGATCCTGAACTGCCGCTGTTGTTCCCGAAGCCGCTCAGCCCCGTCAATCCGGTCACCGAGCTTTGCCCGTTCGACCCGGGACCGGCCGCCCCGCCCTCTGACACCGGTTCCGGCGCGTACAGCCCGGGTGTTCCGCCGCCCACCGGCCCGGGACCTGTGGCGGAAGCAGT
>CAXTSB010000123.1:0-863 GCA_964246845.1 uncultured Acidobacteriaceae bacterium | reverse complement strand
CCGGACTGCCGCTGCCCAGCCCCGCGCTGCCGTTCGAGCCTCCGAAGCTGGAGCCGCCTCCAAAACCGGAGCTTGAGCCGCTTCCAAAACCGGAAGAGGAACTGCCGCTCCCAAAGCTGGAACCGCCCCCGAACCCGGAGCCTGACCCTTGATTCGACCCAAATCCGGAGTTCGACCCGAACCCGGAGCTGCCCTGGGCCGCGGACGCCACCGAGGTCGCGCCCGCGATGGAGCTGGACCCGCCCGCGCCCGCCAAGGGCTGCCCGAAAAAGCCGAGCGGCCGCACATGCGCCTCGCCGAAATGGATCAGCTTCCAGTCGTCCTTGCCCGTGATGGGGTCGGTGTACTTGCGGCGCAGATAGCGCACGTCGTTGGTTTTGAGCAGCTGATCGATGGAGGTCGGGTACGACCCGAATTTTTTGTAGTAGAGCCGGATCGCCCGCTTGTACTGCTCGCCCCGGTGCACGGCTTCGAGCTCGCGGTCGCGCTGGATGGCCGCGGCAACCTTGGGCGCGGCCGTCGCGAGCGCAAGCGTGACCAGAAAGATGAAGAACAACGCCGCGAGCAGGAGATAGCCCTCCTCGCCCGTGCGGTCTTTCTCGCGGAAGTGCATCAGTTGCTCACCAGAGGCAGGGTTTGTGTATCGCGGTAGGCCAGGTCTTCCACCTGCACCGAGCTGGGCGCGATGCTCACGATGCGGTAGCGATGGCTGACCACATCGCCCTCGGAAGCGACAAACACGTCTTCGCCGTGCGTCAGGAACACGCGGCGGGTCCCGTTCTTGCGTGCCGCGAAACCGAAAAATTTTAGATCGACCGCGGGCGGCGGGGGCGGACCTTGGTTGACGGCAACCTGCACAGGCG
>CAXTSB010000122.1:0-9567 GCA_964246845.1 uncultured Acidobacteriaceae bacterium | reverse complement strand
CACAAATGCTTCGATCATCGCTCCGATCGATCCACTCAACCTCCGGGCTCAACGGTCGAGCTCCGACTACGACATCCGCAACAATTTCACTCTTGCTTATGTGTTGACGCCGCCTAAGTTGCCCGGGCCGCGTGTGGCATCGGCGGGGTGGGTCGTTTCCGGTACTATTTTCGCGCACACCGGCTCGCCCTATTCGATTATTGACGGCCAGACGACCAGCATCTTGAACGGCTCGAATTACTTCAGTACGGCGCTCGCGACGCCCATCGCCCGCATCACCAATCCATCGTGCAATGCCAAATCCGCGGTGGACACGCCTTGCTTCGGCGCGGCACCGTCGCAGAACCCCGATGGATCAATCACGCCGGGCACGGACTTTAACTTTTCCCAAGGCTTTGATGTACAGCGCCGCAACAGCTTTGTAGGTCCGAGTTACTTTGATACAGATTTCACGATCTACAAGGGCTTCTCGCTTCAACGCTACGAGAGCGCGCACCTGAAGCTGGGCGCGCAATTTGTTAATTTCTTCAACCATGCGAACTTTGACCAGCCGCTGAACGACATCTCGCAAGGTGCGTCGTTCGGCACGACACAAGCAACTGTAGCCGCGCCGACAAGTATCTTCGGGTCATTCCTCGGTGCAAATGCTTCGCCGCGGCAGGTACAGCTGACAGCCCGGTTTGAGTTCTAAGCAGCTAAGAAGGAAACAAAGGGCAGCTTTTAGGCTGCCCTTTGTTACGCAAACAAAAACTCTTTCGTCCGCAGCCCGGCGATGGTATCCCGCAGCTTCGCGGCCTTTTCAAACTCGAACTTCTTAGCCGCTTCCCGCATGTCCGACTCGAGTTTGGAGATATGCAGGTCGAGGGCTTCCTGGCTGGCAAACTCAGGTACTGCTTCGGTTTCCTCGGTCAGGTCCGCGTAATCGGCCTTCAGGATTTGTGCGAGGGACATATCAGCCGCCCGGATCACCGAGGTCGGCGTGATGCCATGCTCCTCGTTGTAGGCCCGTTGCGTCTCGCGCCGGCGTGACGTCTCGTCGAGCGCACGCTTCATGGAATCAGTCATCCGGTCCGCGTAGAGGATCGCGCGGCCCGCGACATGCCGCGCGGCGCGCCCGATGGTCTGGATGAGCGAGCCTTGCGAGCGCAGGAACCCTTCCTTGTCCGCGTCCAAAATCGCGACCAAGGACACCTCGGGTAAGTCGAGCCCTTCGCGCAGCAAATTAATGCCGACCAGCACATCGTACTCACCTTTGCGGAGGTCGCGCAGGAGCTTTACCCGTTCGAGCGTTTCTATCTCCGAATGCATGTAGCGGCAGCGCACCCCGACCTCGGTGTAATAGCTGGAAAGATCTTCCGCCATGCGCTTGGTAAGTGTAGTCACCAAAACGCGCTCGTTCCGCTCCACGCGTATCCGTATCTCGGCGAGCAGGTCGTCTATCTGTCCGCGGATCGGACGTATCTCAACCTCGGGGTCGACCAAGCCGGTCGGGCGGATGATCTGCTCGACGACGATGCCTTCCGACTTGGCTAATTCAAAAGGTCCGGGCGTGGCCGAAACGTACACGGTTTGCCGTACACGGTGTTCAAACTCCTCAAACTTCAGCGGTCTGTTATCCCGCGCGGAGGGCAGGCGGAAGCCGTAGTCCACCAGATTTTGCTTGCGCGAGCGGTCGCCGTGCCACATGCCGTGCAGCTGCGGGACGGTCACGTGCGATTCATCAATGAAGAGCAGGTAATCCTGCGGGAAGTAATCGAGCAGGGTCGGCGGAGCCTCACCCGGCATGCGGCCCGAAAAGTGCCGCGAATAATTCTCGATGCCGTGGCAGAAGCCCATGGACTTGATCATCTCCAAGTCGAACCGGGTGCGCTGGTGGATGCGCTGCGCTTCGACCATGCGGCCTTGCCCTTCCAGTTCTTTTTCCCACGCTTCCAGCTCGGCCAGAATCGACTCGATCGCGGATTTCTTGCGTTCCGGCTGTACGACATAGTGGCTCTTCGGGTAGATTGGCAGCCGCGCGTACTTCTTCTTTACCGTCCCGAATAGCGGATCGATCTGCGACAGCGCATCCACCTCATCGCCGAACAACTCGATGCGGTATGCGTCCTCATCGTAAGTCGGAAAAACTTCGATCACATCGCCGCGCACCCGGAAAGTCCCGCGCCGGAAATCACCGTCCGTGCGCTCATACAGTATCTCAACCAACTTGCGGGTGATATCCTCACGGCGAATCTTCTGGCCCTGCTCCAGAAAAAGTAACATGCCGTAATACGCCTCGGGCGAACCCAAGCCGTAAATGCAGGAAACCGATGCGATGATGATGGCGTCGCGCCGCTCAAACAACGATCGTGTCGCGGACAAACGGAGCTTATCCAGCTCCTCATTGATGGTCGCTTCCTTCTCGATGTATAGGTCGCCGGCCGGAATGTAAGCCTCCGGCTGGTAATAGTCGTAGTAGGAAACAAAGTACTCGACCGCGTTGTTCGGGAAGAACTGCTTGAACTCGTGAAACAGCTGCGCCGCGAGCGTTTTGTTGTGCGCCAGGATCAGCGCCGGCCGGTCCAGCTTCTCGATCACCTTGGCCACGGTGAAGGTCTTGCCGGAGCCCGTGACGCCCAGCAAGACCTGGTGCTGTTCGCCCCCGCGCAGGCCTTCCACCAGCTCCCCGATGGCCCGGCCCTGGTCGCCGCGCGGCTCGTAATCGCTCACCAGCTCAAAGTCCATGGCGCACCTCCGCTCCCAGCACTCGGACCCACTCCGCCGCGCTGTCCACCACGGCATCCACCAGGCCGCGCGCCTCCATGTCGGCGATCCCGTGCGGCGAAAGCCCGTAGCGGCAGCCCAGCGCCCACGCGCCCGCGGCCCGCGCCGTGCGGACGTCCACGTCGGAGTCGCCGATCATCACGGTTTCTTCCGGGCGTGCTCCGGCTTCGACCATCAGCTTCAGCAAGCCCTCCGGGTCGGGCTTCTTCGTTGGGAAGCTGTTGCCCCCATAAACCTCGAAAAAGAACCGTGAAAGCCCGAGGCCCGCGCAGATGTCGCGCGACGCCCGCACAGGCTTGTTGGTCAGCACGGCTTTCGCTCCCGGCAGCTGCTCAAGAGCCGCGACTACGCCGGGGTAGGGTAGCGTGTGATCAAGCAGGTGCTCCCGGTAATAGGATAGGAATGCTTCCAGCACCGCCGGTTGCAGCCCCGGGTCGGCTCCGTCCGCATCGAGCGCCCGCGCGACGAGCATGCCCGCGCCGTCGCCGATGTAGGAGGCGATGCGCTCCGGCGCTTGCGCGGGCAGGTCAAATGCACCGAGCGCTGCATTGACCGATTCCACCAGGTCCCGCTTTGAGTCGATCAGCGTGCCGTCCAGGTCGCACACCAGCAGGCGCAGCGTTTCAGCGGGAATCGGGCGGTACACGTGAGCCATCTCCCAAGTCTATTTGACCCGGATGTCTCCGCTGCCGGTATTGATGCGGACAGCGGGTCCGCCCCCGTTCACGTTGCCGGCCAGCCGGTCGCGGCCGCTCGTAATGCCGGAAAGCGTACCATCATAGTGCAGGTCGCCCGAGCCGGTCGTCGCGTTCAGACTCATGGCGGCACCCTCGGTATCCGCCGTTACACTGCCGGAACCGGTCTCCAGCTTCCACGGGGCCAACGGCTTACCGCTCACCTTCACGTCGCCGGACCCTGTGTGCGCCCACAGCCCGCTTTGCACGTTTGCCAGTGTAATGTTGCCCGATCCGGTTTGCGCCTTTACATCGCGAGCCGAAAGCATGGAGGCTTTGATCTCGCCCGAGCCTGTTTCGAGCGACACGCGGTCGCTCAGCCCCGCCGCTTCCACATTGCCGGAGCCGGTTTTCAACTCCACCGGGCCGCCCAGGTCGGTGACCCGCACATCGCCCGAGCCCGAGCCGGCGCGCAGGTCCGTACCGCGCGGGGCCGTGATGTCGTAGTCGATGCTGATGTTGTTTTCGTTGAAGTTGTGGCCGAGGCTGATGATATTGCCCGCGACATTGAGGGGCGGGTTCGCGACCACGCGCTTTACCCGGTCCTCAGCCGAAGCTGAACTTCCGCCGCTGAAAAAACCGCCTCCTGTGTGCACATGGCCGACAATGTGTACGGAATCCACGGGCCCGGCGGTGACGTGAATGTTGCCCGACCCGGTATCGACGCCGAGCAGCACCGGCCCGGTCACCTTCAGCGTCCGCTCAAACGTCCCATCCGCCGCCCAAGCCGCCTGTGCCGCACAGGCTGCAAGCACCACGCCTGCCAACTTCTTCATCCGCACCCTCCTTGCCCCGCGAACAAAGATACGCGAAGGTTTCAGAAAAAGTTCCCTTGATCCCTTGGGTCGCAGTCTCTCTGTGCTGACCACTTTAGGATGGAGCCAGCATCATCTCTCTGAATCCTTTATCCGCATCCAAACCGCTATACCCGCATCCATGCCCGGCTCCGTATTCCTCCGCCTTGCCGCCATCGCGGCGCTTATCCTCGCCAACGGTTTTTTCGTCGCGGCTGAGTTCGCTTTGGTGTCCATGCGGCGGTCACGGCTTGAGAAGCTCTTGGCTGACGGAGCTCCCGGGGCACGCTCGGTGGAGCGGCTGCAGTCGCGGCTCGACGACTTTTTGCCCGCCGTCCAGTTCGGGGTGACGCTTGCTTCGCTCGCTTTGGGGTGGGTCGGCGAGCCGACCATCGAGGCGGTTCTCGTTCCGTACCTGCCCTCGGCTGTATACGCACATCTTGTCGCGGCGGCGCTGGCATTTCTGTTCATCACCTACTTTCATGTGCTGCTGGGCGAGCTGGTTCCCAAGTCGCTGGCGCTGCGGCGCGGCGACCAGATGGCGATCGCGGTCGCCGCGCCCATGCTCTTCTTCATGCAGCTTACCCGGCCCGGCGTGCTGCTGCTGAACCGCTCGGCCGCGCTGATCCTCAAGCTGTTCCGGACGCCGCCGCTCCATGAACGCAACGTCCACTCGCCCGACGAGCTCAAGCTGATCGCCACGGCCGCACGCGAGGGCGGGGCGATCCCGCCGTTTCAGGAGCGGCTCATCCATCGGGCTGTTGAGGGCAGCGAGGTGCCCACGCGCGAGATCATGACGCCGCGCCAGCGCATCGTGTCGCTGCCTGCTTCCATGCCCATGCAGCAGGCCTCCGCGCGCATCACCGAGGAGATGCACTCGCGCGTGCCGGTGTACGATCCGGCGCGGGGGCCGGAGGCGATCATCGGCGTGGTGTACGCGAAGGACGTGGCGCGGTTGATGCACTTTCAGGCCTCGGGCGGTGCGGGGGCCGCGTCGACACTGGCCGGGCTGCAATTGCGGGCGATCGTGCGCACCGTCCTGGTCGTGCCCGAAACCAAGCCTGTGTTCGATCTGCTGGTCGAGTTTCAGCAGCGCCGCCGGCACCTGGCCATCGTCGTCGATGAGTTCGGCTCCACCGTCGGTTTGGTCACGGTCGAGGACGCGATCGAGCAGCTGATCGGCGAGCTTGATGACGAGTTCGACACACCGCACGCGGCCGTGCCTCTGCTGCCGCTCGCCGACGAATCGTTGACGCTGGACGGCGCAACGACCTTGCGCGACCTCGAAACACAGATGCGCTGGACCCTGCCGCGCGACGCCGGGGTGGAAACCCTGGCCGGGTTCGTGCTGGCGCAGCTGGGGCGCATCCCGCAAGTCGCCGATCGGATCGAATACGACGGACATCGCTTCACCGTGCAGGAGATGCAGGGCAGGCGGATCAGCCGGGTGCGGGTGGAGAACGCGGAGGCAGGGGTGGAAGCGGCGGCGCAGCAGTAGCCTAGAAGGGAACGCGCTCGACCGCGGTGGTGATTCTGGGCAGCTGATCCGCCAGCCAAGGTGGAAGGTCGGCTACCTGGAAAGAAATTTGACCGTCTTGTATTTCCAAAACACGCTTATGACGAAAGCCGGTGTTGTCATACAGCAATGTGTAGTCTGCAATCGCTACGGCTGTAGGCAGGTTCTCCAAACTGCCTGCTACACGACGAAGCACCGTACTCGGATCAATCCAGTGTCCACCTCGAACAACACGCGCGCGCACACGATCAATATGCAGTTCGGGATCGTGAAGCGCGACATAACGTAAGGTGACTCGGAATCCTGCTTCTTTTGCAGCCCGCATCCGCTTGAGAACTGTTGAACCCGTGAGCGTCGTTTCTAACGAAAGCGAACGGCCTCCAGCGATAGCTCGATCAAAGCGTCGAAGGGCTTCTTTGCCTGCCGCCATGTCGACCGCGCGAGGGTCAGCCGGGTTCAGTTCTCGTGCGATTCGGTCAGGGTCGATCTCGACTTCGACAGGATCGACTCCGCCTGCTCTGAGTGTGCTTTTGCCGGCACCGTTTGCACCGGCGTAAACAATCAGCCTCAACGGACTGATGTGGGTTCCTTAAACCCGGGGTAAGGGAAGTCGTCAGCCCGAAACTCCTCAAGCGGGCAAAGACGCTCTATGCGCATGCCGGGGAACTCGCGCACCATCCAGCCGTCGAGGTGGTAGGTCATGATCTCGCCTTCCGCGCGACGCTGCTCCAGCGCTTTTTGTGCCGCCCGGTCCAAAGCTTCACGCTCGGCCTGCATCTCCGCCGAGCCCCAGGAGCGCCGTCCGGGCTCCATGCTGACTGCTTGCGCTTGTTCCGTTTCCACCGACTTCATGTGCGCGATTCTACGCTGGTTCGGACGCCGTGCGACAATCCCTCCCATGGCCCGCGCCCTCCGCGCTCTTCTGTGGCGCATGCTGTACACCGTCCCCGTCGTGTGGCTGGTGGTGTCGCTGGTGTTTCTGCTTATTCATCTTGTCCCCGGCGACCCGGTCGAGCAAATGCTGGGCGAGGGCGCGCGCGCGGGCGACCTCCAAGCGCTGCGGCACCAGTATGGGCTCGACCAGCCGCTCGGCACGCAATACATCCTCTACTGGCGCGGGGTGTTCCACGGCGATCTGGGCGCGTCCATCCGGCTGCATGATTCGGTCGCGCACTTGCTCCTGCTGCGCTATCCGTATACCTTCGTTCTGACCGTGGCTGCGCTCGTAATTGCGCTGGCGCTGGCGCTGCCGGCCGGCATCACCGCCGCGCTGCACCGCGGGCGGAGCGCCGACCAGCTCCTGGGCGTCGTCAGCCTGTTCGGCTTGTCGTTTCCGAGCTTCGCGCTCGGTCCCATCTTGATCTTGCTCGTGTCGATTCGGCTTGGATGGCTGCCGGTTTCGGGCGCGGACGGCCCCGCGTATCTGGTTTTACCGGCTGTAACCATGGGTTCCTCGCTGGCCGCGATTCTCACGCGGATGGTGCGCACGGCCATGCTGGAGGAACTCGGCCAGGATTACATCCGCACCGCGCGCGCCAAGGGCCTGCCGGAGCGTACGGTCGTGTACCGGCACGCCCTGCGCAACGCGCTCATTCCCATCCTTACGCTGGTCGGCCTGCAGTTCGGCGCGCTGCTTGCCGGGGCCATCGTTACGGAGATGATCTTCTCCTGGCCCGGCGTGGGGCGGCTTACGATCTCGGCCATTTCCAACCGCGATTACGCATTGGTGCAGGGCTGCCTGCTCGCCGTCGGGCTCACCTATGTGCTGGTCAACCTGCTGACCGACGTGCTGTATCTGCTGGTCAACCCACGTATCCGGGGTTAAACCATCTCGAGTAAGTGGCCCATCTTTTCCCGCTTCACCTCGAGGTAGCGCTCAAAGCTCTGCTCTACAGGAACCAGCGCCGGTACACGCTCCACCACCCGCACGCCGGCCCGTTCCAGCGCCGCCACTTTTTCGGGGTTGTTGGTCAGCAGCCGCACCGCCGGCACCTTCAGCTCGCGCAAAATGCCGGCCTGCAGCTCGAACTCCCGGCAGTCCGGACGGAAGCCGAGCTCCACGTTGGCCTCGACCGTATCGCGGCCGCGCTCTTGGAGTTCATAAGCTTTCAGCTTCGCCATCAAGCCGATACCGCGGCCTTCCTGCTGGTCATACAAAATAACGCCCGTCCCAAGCTCCGCGATCGAGCGCAGCGCGAGCTCCAGCTGCAAGCGGCAGTCGCAGCGCAGCGAATGAAACACATCGCCCGTAAGGCATTGCGAGTGGATGCGGACCAGCGGCGGCTCGGCATGGATGTCGCCCATCACCAAGGCAACTACTTCTTCCTGCGCCTGCGCGCTCCCCGGGTGGTGTTCGTCGCAAGGCGCGTGGCCGGTAAGCTCGCCGGTGAAGCCCAAAATCCTGAAGTCGCCCCAGCGGGTCGGCAAAGCAGTATCGGCAACCTTGCTGACACGCACGAGAGCCATGGCCTTCAGTATACCGGCGTACAGTGAAGGGGTGCTTGAACCGAAGCTGATCCTCATCACGCTCTTGATCAAGCTCGGCGTGGCCGCGACCGTGTCCTCCGCGCTCGGCCGCTCGCGCGAGTTCCAGCGCGTGCTGTTCGCCGACCACCGCCGGTCCGCGCAAAAGCTGCGTCTGGTGCTGATGCTGTGCGTGCCGCTCGCGCTGGGCGTGTGGATCCGCACCACCGTGCCCAACTTCTATGCGGCCGATATCGCGTTTGAAACGACCATCCTGCTCGGCGTACTGCTCGGACCCTTCTCGGCAATCTTCGGAGCGGCGCTCCTGGCCGCGCCCGCCGTGCTCCACCGCGAACTGCTGACATTGCCGTTTCTGCTGCTTGTTGCACTGATCGCGGGTTTGTTCGCGCGCTCGGCGGAGCCGGAAGAGATTTGGTCGTTCTCGCCTTTCGTCGATCTGAGCCTGTACCGCTGGTTCCGGCGCAACGTGCGCCAGCCTCGGGTCGACCGTCAGATCTTGCTTTTGGTTTTGATCGTCACGCTCGAGGCAGCGCGCGAGTGGCTCGCCGGGGCCGCGCCGCACCGGCTGTTCGCGCTGCGCAGCCCCCAGTGGGGGGTGCGCCTGTGCGTCTGGGCCGGGGCCGCCATGGTGGTCGGGCTGCCTTTGAAAATCTGGAATGCCATCCGCATCGAGCTCAAGCTGGAAGAGCAGAAGCGCCTCGTTCTGGAGGCCAGGCTCGATGCGCTGCAACGGCAGATCAACCCGCACTTTCTGTTCAATACGCTCAACTCCATTGCGACCCTGGTCCGCATCCGGCCCGAGCAGGCCCGCGAGCTGATCGTGAAGCTCGCCTCCATCCTGCGGGCCTTGCTGAAGGACCATGACTCGTATGTGCCCTTTCGTGAAGAGCTCACCTTCACCGACGACTACCTCGGGATCGAGGTCGTCCGCTTCGGCGCCGACAAGCTCCGCGTAGTGAAGGAGATCGACCCCGGCACGCTGGAGCTGCCTGTACCGAGTATGCTGCTGCAGCCGCTGGTCGAGAACAGCATTAAACACGGTTTAGAACCACGCATCTCCGGCGGCACCATCACACTGCGTTCGCGCCTGGAGCGGGGCAAGCTCGTGATCGAGGTCGAGGACGACGGCGTCGGCATCGCGCCCGAGCGCGCCCTGCGCACCGGCGTGCTCCGCCAGGAGGGGAACGGCATCGGCATGCGCAATGTGCGTGAGCGGCTGGAAGTGCTGTACGGCGCGGCGGCGGAGTTCGAGATCACAAGCCGGCCGGGGCGGGGG
>CAXTSB010000121.1:0-9721 GCA_964246845.1 uncultured Acidobacteriaceae bacterium | reverse complement strand
ACCTCGCGAGCGGCTTGCAGTTCGCGCGCTTCGGTTTTTTGGCCGTAGGAGACGGGCAGCGCGCAAGCTTCGTACTGCCCCGCCGCGAGCGCGGCGCACACGCAGGAGTCCATGCCGCCGGACAAGCAGACGACGGCGCGCTCCCGGCTCACGCGGGCACCCCACTCGCCTGCCGCGCCCACCAGGCGTCAAATGCCGCCAGCGCCCGTTCGCAGACCAGCGCGTGCCGGCCTTTCTTGTCCTTGCGAAGCCGCTTCCGCGTCGCTTCGTCGAGGGCATCAAGGTCGAGCGGCTCCAGAAGATCAAAGGTGATGTTCGCGGGTTGGAACGTCTTCGCCGAGGCCTCGGTGATGTAGCGGACGAGCGACCCGAGGGCGCTTGCTCGCGGCACGCGATCGATGTCACATCCAAGCGCCGCCTGCGCCGCGTACAGCCCCGCCAGCAAACCCATGGCGATCGACTCCGTATAGCCCTCGACCCCGGAAATCTGCCCCGCGAAAAAGACTTCCGGGTGCGCCCGCAGCCGCAGTTCGGGGCTGAGCACGCTGGGCGAGTGGATGTAGGTGTTGCGGTGGATCTGCCCCCAGCGTAGGAACTTCGCGTTTTCGAGCCCCGGGATCATCCGCAGAACCCGCGCCTGCTCGCCGTACTTGAGGTGGTTTTGGAAGCCGACCAGGTTATAGGAGTCGGCGCGGAGATTCTCCTGCCGGAGCTGCACCACGGCCCAGGGCTGCCGGCCCGTGCGCGGATCGCGCAGGCCCACGGGCTTCATGGGGCCGAAGCGCAGGGTGTCGCGGCCGCGCCGGGCCAACTCCTCAATCGGCAGGCAGCTTTCAAAGTACGGAAGCTTTTCCCACTCCTTGGTTTCGGCCGGCTCGGCGGCGAGCAGCGTATCGAGAAAGCGCTCGTACTCTTCGCGGGTGAAGGGGCAGTTGATGTAGTCGGCTGTGCCCTTGTCCCAGCGCGCCGCCAGGTACACGCGGTTCATGTCGATGGTTTCCGCGTCCACGATGGGTGAGATGGAGTCGTAAAACGCCAGGTGCTCCGCGCCGGTCAGCCGGGCGATCTCGTCCGACAGCGCCGGGGAGGTCAGTGGTCCGGTCGCGACGACCGTGATGCCGCCCCCGAGCCGCGTCACCTCTTCGCGCACGACCCGGATCAGCGGCTCCCGCTCGATCTCCTGGGCGATGGCGCGCGAAAACTCCACCCGGTCGACCGCGAGCGCATGACCCGCAGGCACGGCGGTCCGGTCGGCGCACGCGAGCAGGGGAGAGCCGGCCCGGCGCATCTCCTGTTTCAGGAGCCACGGCGCTGTGCCTTCGCTTTCGCTCTTGAGCGAGTTGGAGCAGACCAGTTCGCCGAAATCTTTCGTCTGGTGCGCGGGTGTGGTGCGGCCGGGGCGCATCTCGTACAGGTCGACCGCGACCCCCATACGCGCGGCTGTAAGCGCGGCTTCCGGGCCGGCCAAGCCGCCGCCGATCACACGGATGCGCGGCGCGCTCACGCTTCCACCGCCTCAGCCTGCGCGGCCAGCACGGCAAGCGCGTCCCCGGAAAGCCGCATCCTGCGCCACTCGTCCATGCGCAAAGCCCCGATGCGCTCATACACGCGGAGCGCGGGTTCGTTCCAGGTCAGCACGGACCAGTCCAGCCGCGCGCAGCCGGCTTGCTCGGCTTCAGCCGCGACCCGCGCCAGCAAAGCCGTGCCCAGGCCGCGCCCGCGATGCGCCGGCTGTACATACAAATCTTCGAGGTACATGGCCCGGCCCTGCCAGGTGCTGTAGATGGGGTGATACAAGGCAAATCCGCAAACCTGCCCGTCCGCCTCAGCCACCAGGCAGGTGAAGTGCGGGCGCGGCCCCCAGCCGTCACGAAGAAGGTCGGCTTCCGTGATCGCAACCGCATCCGGCTCCCGCTCATACACAGCAAGCTCAACGATCAGCGCGCGAACTGCCGGAACATCAGTTTCAGCCGCGAAGCGGATCTGCGGGAGGGCTTGCACCCTCCCAGTATAGATACGGCTTAACGCAACCCGCCCGAGGAGCGGATCAGCTCGCCCGTGATCCAGCTGCTGTCGTCTGAGGCGAGAAACACCGCCAGTTTTCCGATGTCCTCCGGCTTGCCCTGCCGTCCGAGCGGGGTTTGGCTGACCATGCCCTTCACCATGTCCGAGTCAGATGTAGCACCCATGGCGATCGTTCCCTCGCTTTCGGTGTTGCCGGGGTTGATGGAGTTGACGCGGATGCCCTTGGGCCCAAGCTCATTTGCGAGCACACCCGTCACCTGATCCAACGCGCCCTTGGTCGCCGCGTACACCGTGGATGTCGGGAACTGCGAGGTCGTGATCACGGAGCCGACATTGATGATTGAGCCGCCGTTGCCGCCGAAATGCTTTACCGCCGCTTGCGAGGTAAGCAGCGGGCCTAGCACGTTGGTGTCGAACTGCCGGCGGTATTCTTCTTCCGTGATTGCTTCCAACGGCATGAAGTTGAACACACCCGCATTGTTGACCAGCACATTCGCGGGTCCAAATGCTTTTTCGGTTTCGGAAAAGAGCCGCTCTACATCGGCTGATTTATGAACGCTGCCCTGTACCGCCACAGCCTTGCCGCCTGTGCCGGTGATCGCCTGTACGGTTTTCTCCGCGCCCGCTTTGTCCGACGAGTAATTCACAACCACTGAGGCGCCTTCCGCGCCCAACGCCTTTGCAATACCCGCGCCGATACCCTTGGACGCACCCGTTACCACTACTACTTTTCCTGTCAACTTAGCCATACCGTTCCTCCAGACTGATCTTTAGACCGTCATCGAATGGATGGCACAGCGGAAGCGATCGTTGCAAAAGCTATGAGTTTCCGCCAAGCAAATCGCGCTGGAGAACACCTAGAAACGCCCCAAGCACCTCGCGGCGCAGGCGGTACTCGACCGTGCGGCCCACGCGCTGCTCCTCGACCAAGCCTGCATCACGCAGCTCGCGCATGTGGTGGGACAGGGTCGGCGGCGCGACATCGACCACGTCGCGCAAGCTGGCGCACGGTGTTTTGCCATCCTGCCCGCATGCAAGCGCCCGCAGGATGCGCCACCGCTGCGGGTCGGCAAGCGCCCGCGCAATCACTTGCGCGGCTTCGGCGTCGGTCAGCTCAGGGCCTGTATCCGGAACTGCTTCCAAATCTGGTTCCGGGGCAGGTCCGGGTATCGGCTGGGAGATGGGCTCGCTCATGCCTGCTTCGCGTTCCTCGCCTTGACTTTAAACCAGATGGGCGCGCCTTCGAAGCCGAATTCCTCGCGGATGCGGTTGGCCAGGAAGCGCTCATAGGAGAAGTGCAGGTCCACGTCGCGGTCGGTGAACAGCACAAACGTGGGCGGGGCGACCGCCGCCTGCGTCATGTAGAAGATCCGGAGGCGCTTCGCCATCGGCACCGGCGCGCGCTCAAAGTCAACCTTGTCGAGGAAGCGGTTCATCTGCCCGGTCGACACGCGCTTGCGCCGCTCGGCCGCGACCCGCTCGACGGCTTCGAGCAGGCGGGGAACGCCCTTGCCCTCAGCCGCCCAAAGAAACACGACCGGCGCGTAGTCCAGGTACTTGAGCTTGTCCCGCACCTGCTCCTCATAGAGCTTGCGGTCCGCGGGCGGCTTCGCGTCGGTGCGTCCGGTGGTGACCAGGTCCCACTTGTTGACCGCGATCACCACCGAGCGGCCGCTCTCGTGCGCGTAGCCGCCGATGGTCGCGTCCGACGCCGTGACGCCCTCGACCGCGTCGATGATGAGCACGGACACGTCCGCCGCTTCCAGGTGCCGCCGCGCCATGACGACCGAAAGTTTCTCGGCCATGAGGTTGGTCTTGCCCTTGCGTCGAATGCCCGCCGTGTCGATGATGCGCAGCTGCTTCCCGTTGTGCTCCAGCACCTCGTCGACCGCGTCGCGCGTGGTGCCGGCGACCGGTGAAACGATGGCCCGCGCAGTCCCGGTCAGGGCGTTCAGGAGCGTGGATTTGCCGACATTGGGCCGGCCAATGATGGCCACCCGGGTTTCGCGCTGCTCGTACTCGCCGTGGGTCCGGTGGCGGGGTTCCGACTCTTCAGCAGTCCCCGATACGGTGCCATCCTGAGCGTCAAAAAAGGTGTCATCCTGAGCAGCGCGAAGGACCTGCTTTTCCTCCTCCCGCACCACCGGCAGCACGCGGAACACCTCATCCAGCAGGTCCCCGACACCGTGCCCGTGCTCGGCGGAGATGGGGGTGAGATTGTTGAAGCCCAACTGCCGAAAGTTCTCAGCCGCCGCATCCTGCGCGGCCGAGTCGGTCTTGTTCACAGCGAGAAACATGGGTTTGGAAAGCCGCCGCAGCAGCCGCGCCAGGTCCATATCGGGCGCGGCGAGCTCCGTGCGCCCGTCAATCACCATCACGATCGCCGCTGCTTCCTCGAACGCCGTCCGCGCCTGCCGAAAGATTTCCGCCGGGATCAGCGCTTCGTCATCCGGCACGATGCCGCCCGTGTCGACCACGCGCGCCACGCGCCCGGCCCAGTGGACCTCGCCGTAGATACGGTCGCGCGTGATGCCGGGCTCGTCGCCCACGATGGACCGCCGTGTGCCCGTGAGCCGGTTGAAGAGCGTGGACTTGCCCACGTTGGGCCGCCCGCAGACGGCAATCAGCGGCATGCCGACCGCCTCGTCCGAGTGCGGCAAAGGATTGGGGCGGTACGAACTTTTTTTCATCAGCGAAGGCCTCCGGCCCGAAGTTCATGGAGGCGACGGGCAAACTTCTATGATAGGGCTATCTCCGACAGAGCCATCCCCGTGCCCCCGCTTCCCAGCCTCCATGCGTTTTTCTCGCCCGGCGGCCTGCTCGCGCAGTCGTCGCTGCCCTATGAGTTCCGGCGCGGACAGCTCGAGTTCGCGCAGGCGGTGGAACGCGCGCTCAACGAGAAGACACATCTGATCGCCGAGGCCGGCACGGGCACGGGCAAAACCCTGGCCTACCTGCTGCCCGCTTTGCGCTCGGGCAAGCGCGTCATCGTGTCGACTGGAACTAAAAACCTGCAAGAACAGCTGTTCTTCAAGGACGTGCCGTTTCTTGAGTCGCTGCTGGGCCCGCTCGGCGCGGCGTACATGAAGGGCCGCGCCAACTACCTGTGCCGTCGCAAGCTCGATGCGCTCCGGTCCGAGCCGATCCTCACGGGCCTGGACGAGATCAAGCAGTTCAACGCGCTCCTCCGCTGGGAGAGCACGACCGCGACCGGCGACCGCGCCGAGGTCGGCGAGCTGCCAGAGCACTCCGCTCTGTGGTCGAAGCTCGACGCGAAAAGCGAGGCCTGCCTGGGGCAAACCTGCCCTGATTGGGAACGCTGCTTCATCACCGAAATGCGGCGCAAGGCGGCGGAATCGAACCTGATCATCGTCAACCACCACCTGTTTTTCGCCGACCTCGCGATCAAGCAGCAGGCCGCCCACGCGCCCGATGCCGGGGTACTGCCCGAGGCCGACGCGGTGATCTTCGACGAGGCGCACGAGCTTGAGGATGTAGCCGGCGCGTATTTCGGCCTGGCGGTCTCGAACATTCGCTTTGAGGAGCTCGCGCGCGACCTCGACCTGCTGCTGCGCGCGCGCCGGGCTGCCGTTTCGACCGCGAAGGCCGCCGCCGAAACCCTCCGCGAGCGGGCGCGGATGTTCTTCGCCGCCTTGCCTTTGGGCGCGGAAGGCCGGGCGCAGTTCACGCACCGCGAAGAGTTCCTGGAAGAGCACGGCGAGCTGTACCTGGGCGTGCTGAACGGGCTCAAGCTGCTCGCGGGCGAGCTGGACCGCATGCGCGAGGTGGAAGAAGCGCCGGGGCTGAAGCGCCGCGCGAACGAGCTGCATGACAAGCTGCAGTTCCTGATGGAAGCCGAGGACCAAAACACCGTCTTCTGGCTGGAGCGGCGCGGCGGCGGGCGGGGTAGGGAGTCGTCGTACAACACCTTTCTGCAAGCCACGCCGATCGATGTTTCCGGGGTGCTCGGGGAGGCGCTGTTCGACGCGTTCCCGACGGTCGTGCTGACCTCGGCCACCTTGACGGTCGAGGGCAAGTTCGACCACCTGCGGAAGCGCCTGGGGCTGGAGCACGCGAAGGAACTGGTTGTCCCGTCGCACTTCCGCTATGCCGAGCAGGCGCTCCTGTATCTGCCGCCGCGCATGCCCGACCCGCGCTCGCCCGCGTTCGGCGCGGAAGCCGCGAAGACGATCGCGGAGGTGCTGGAAGCCTCGCGGGGCCGCGCGTTTTGCCTGTTCACGAGCTACGGGCAGATGCGCGAGGCCCATGACCGCCTGCTCGCGACCGTGGGCTGGCCGCTGCTGCTGCAAGGGCAAGCGCCCCGGCAGGCGCTGCTCGATGAGTTCCGCCGCACGCCGGGCGCGGTGCTGCTGGGTACGTCGAGCTTTTGGCAGGGCGTCGATGTGCAGGGCGAGGCGTTGAGCTGCGTCATTATTGATCGGCTTCCGTTTGCCGTGCCGTCTGATCCGGTGGTCGCGGCCCGCACACGCGCGATCGAGGCCGCGGGCGGGCAGCCTTTCATGGAGTACCAAGTGCCCTCGGCGGTGATCACGCTTAAGCAGGGCTTCGGGCGGCTGATCCGCTCGCTCTCCGACCGCGGCGTGTTGGTGCTGCTGGACCCGCGCATCCGTAAGGGGTATGGGAAGGCGTTCCTGGACTCCCTGCCGCCGTACCGGGTCACGCGCGAGATGGACGAGGTACGCGGGTTCTTCGCGCGGTAGACTAAGGGTATGTTCGAGATCACCGTCGACGCGGGCTTTTCTTCCGGCCACTACCTGCGCAATTACCACGGCAAGTGCGAAAACCCGCACGGGCATAACTACAAGGTCCGCGTCACGCTTCGCGGGCGCGAGCTCGACCACTCCGGCCTCCTGCTCGACTTCAAAGAGCTGAAGGGTGTTCTCAAGCCGGTCGTTGAATATCTGGACCATAGGATGATCAACGAGTTGGAGCCGTTTACAGAGGTCAATCCATCGGCCGAGAACCTGGCGAAGTATTTCTTCGATCAGACCAACCAACACCTCGGCTCGCTGACCGGCGGGCGCGTCAGCGTGAAGGACTGCACGATCTACGAGACCGACACTTCCTGCGCCACTTACTACGAGTAGCTTGTGCATCTGATCGAGATTTATAAGTCCGTACAGGGCGAGTCGAGCTTCGCCGGCGTGCCGTGTATCTTTGTGCGCCTGGCGGGCTGCAACCTGCGCTGCGCCTGGTGCGATTCCGAGTATACCTTCTCGGGCGGGTATAAGCGTTCCTCGGAGGAAACACTCGCCGACATACAAGCGCTGGCCCCCGTGCGTTTGGTTGAGTTCACCGGAGGGGAGCCGCTGTTGCAAGCACGGGAACTTATCCCGTTGATGGAGCGCTTGCTCAACGACAGCTATGAATTGATGATTGAAACCAGCGGCGAGCGCCCGCTGGCCGACGTGCCGAAGGCCGTGCACAAGATTGTGGACGTGAAATGTCCCGGGTCGGGGGAAGCGGGCCGGTTCCGCATGGAAAATCTAGACGCCCTGACTGGGCGCGACGAGGTGAAATTTGTGGTCGCGGACCGAGCGGACTATGAGTTTGCCCGCGACTTCATCCGCGCCCACTCACTTGATAGGCGGGCAGGACACATCCTTCTTTCCCCTGCGTTCAAGAAAGCGCCAAGCCCAGAGCGCTCCACCGCCAACTGCGCGTTGGACCCCCGCGAGCTGGTCGAGTGGATGCTCGCCGACGGCCTGCCGGCCCGCTTGAGTTTGCAAATCCATAAGTACGTATGGGAGCCGCAGAAGAAGGGGGTGTAACCCTTTGACATACACCCTCCTGCCCAGTCACTTAGGCCCACTGCCCGGCGGGGCATCCAGCGGCACCTCGAACGCGAACATCTCCTTGCCGTCGCTGTCGCGCATCTTGCGCAGTACGAACTTAGCCCCGGTCAAGGGGTTTTTGCCTAACCCTTCTATGTCGTAGAACAGGAATCCGGCGCGTGTGGTGTGCGGTTCCACCGCGAGCGCGGAGTATTCATACTCACTGAAGTCAGCCTCTACTTTCGAATCTGAATTTTTACCCTTGGTGTGCAGCTTAAGCGGCCCGACCGGGATTGTGGTTCCCGCGCGGTCGCGGTGGCTTACCCGACGCTCCACATCCTCCGGCTCGCCCGCGTTTACCGCTTGGCCCTCCCGCGGCAGAAGCAAAATGCGTGCGTCGCTCAACGACACGGGTTTATCGGTATCGTTGGTGACGATAAGCCGGATCGGCATGAAGTTGTAGTCGAGGTAGTTCACCCGGAAAACATCGACCCTCGCCGCGCTGCTGTAAGGGTCCGCCGCGACGGTCACTCCGTTCTGGCTGACATGTGCCGGGTATTGCGCGGCAGGCTTGGCGGGGTCGGGTTTGTGCTCAGCCCGCGCGCCCAAGCAAATGGAAAGCAGGAGCATGGCAGAACAGGCATGGAGGTGCATACAGGCCATTATCATCGGTCAAGGTCTCCCGCTTGCTTCCGTCTCGTCCCTCCCGCGCCCAAAACACCGCGCTCGCCCTATACAGCGTCGGGCTTGCGCTCGCGCTCGGCTTTACGCTGCCCTGGTGGATGCGCGGGCTCCGGCGCGGCGGCAAATACCGCGAAGGGCTTGGGGAACGCTTCGGGCGGCTCCCGGCGCGGTTGGCTCCGCCTTCCAGGCAGCTTCCGGTCGTCTGGCTCCATGCGGTTTCCGTCGGCGAAGCGCTCGCGGCGGCACCGTTGGTGCGGCAGCTGCGCCCGCAGGCTGAGGTATACGTTTCCACCACCACCCGCACCGGCCAGGCGCTCGCGCGAGAGCGCTTCGGCGCGGACCATGTTTTTTATTTCCCATTTGATTTCGCGTGTGCGGTCCGCGCTTGGCTTCGGTTCCTCAAACCACGCTTGCTGGTTCTGGTGGAAAGCGAGTTTTGGCCGCGGCTGCTTCACGAATGCGCCCGGGCCGGCATTCCCGCAGCAGTGGTCAATGCGCGCATCTCCCCGCGCTCCTGGCCGCGGTACCGCCGCCTGCGCGCGCTTTGGCGGCCGCTGCTGCGGTATCTCGCGCTCGCGCAGGCGCAGTCGGCCGAGGACGCAGACCGGCTCCGCGCGCTGGGAGCGCCGCACGTGGAGGTCGGCGGCAACTTGAAGTACGACCTCGCGCCCCCGCGTCCAACGCCGCTGGTTGATGCCCTGCGGCAAGCGCTGCTCGGCGGCCCGGTCCTGGTCGCGGGCTCAACGCTGGCCGGGGAAGAAGCGCTTCTTCTCGAATCACTGCCGCCCGAACCGGTTCTGCTTTTGGCTCCGCGCCACCCCGAGCGCTTCGCGGAGATCACCGCCCTGCTCGCGGCGCAAGCACGGCCTTGGGTCCGTCTGTCCGCTTGGCGGCTGGCGCCCGCGCCCATCGCCCCCGGCACAATTTTGCTGCTTGACTCCATCGGCGAGCTGGTCGCTTTGTACGATCTCGCAACCATTGCGCTTGTAGGCGGCGGCTGGCTGCACCCCGGCGGACACAACCCGCTGGAAGCGGCAGCACTGGGGAAACCCGTGGTGATCGGGCCCGGTTACGCGAATTTTCACGAGATTGTCCGGACGCTCCAGGACGCGGGAGCGCTGGCCGTCGCCAGCCCGGAAAGGCTGCACGCCGCTGTGAGCACGCTGCACGCCGCGCCTGAGCAAGCCGCCGCCATGGGTGCGCGGGCAGCGGCGGTG
>CAXTSB010000120.1:0-9723 GCA_964246845.1 uncultured Acidobacteriaceae bacterium | reverse complement strand
CCCGCGCAGGCGCCGGGCGCGCGCCTGCGCCGAGGCGTTTGAGCGCGCCGCCCGCGAGGCCGGCGCGCGGCGCATTGCGGGCGTGGACGAGGTAGGGCGCGGCGCGCTGTTCGGACCCGTGGTCGCGGCGGCCGTGGTGCTGCCGCCGGACTGCGCCGCGCTGGCCGCCGCCGGGCTTCGCGACTCAAAGCAGTTGGAGCCCGAGGACCGGGAACGCTTGGCGGCCATGGTCCGCGCATGCGCCCTGGCGGCTTCCGTCTGCGAGATTGCAGCGGCGACCATCGACACTGTGAACATCTATCAAGCGACCAAACAGGCCATGCTCGGGGCTGTGCGGCAGCTTGCGCCCGCGCCGGATCATTTACTGATCGATGCGCTCCGCCTGCCCGTCACGTGCGCGCAAACGCCGATCGTGTACGGCGACGCGCGCTCGCTGTCCATCGCGGCCGCGTCCGTGATCGCCAAGGTATACCGTGATGCGCGCATGCGCGTGCTCGATGAAGCGTACCCCGGCTACGGCTTGGCCGAGCACAAAGGCTATGCCACGCCGGAACATCAGCGCGCTCTTCTGCGGCTCGGTCCTTCCGCGCTGCACCGCCGGAGCTTCCGCCCGGTGCGCGAGGCTGCCCTGCCCTGGGATTGCACTTAGAAAGGAATCATGTGCCGCTGCGTTTACTTTGCCTGACCGCGCACCCTGACGACGAAGCGGGCGCCTTCGGCGGCGCGCTGCTGCTGGCCGCCGCGCGAGGGTTTGCGACCGCGGTGGTGTGCCTGACCGACGGCGCGGCGGGCAGCTACCGTGAGCCCGGGCAGTCCGATGGAGCACTCGCCAAGCAGCGGCGGGAAGAGTTCGCGGAGGCCTCCCGCGTGCTGCGGGTAGCCCACGGGGAGCTGCTCTCCTACCAGGACGGCAGGCTCCGCGATGAGCCTTTTTCAGCGTTGGCCGGAGCACTGGTCGGTGCGCTGCGCCGGCACCGCCCGCACGTGGTGGCGACCTTCGGAGCAGAGGGCGGCGTCAATCTCCATCCTGACCACACGGCGGTGTCGCTGGCCGCCACGGCCGCGTTCCACTGGGCGGCACGCGAAGGCATGTTCCCCGAAGCCGGCGCGCCGTGGGCCGCGCAAAAGCTTTATTACGCCGGGACGCCGTTCCTGTCGCCGGAGAATGAAACGACGCGGGCCACGGCGGCGCGTACGCCCGCCACTCTGCGTTTTCGGCTCCCGAACTGGGCGGCGGAGCGCAAGCGCGAAGCCTTCCGGCAGCACGGCTCGCAGGCCGCGCTGCTGGCTAAGGTGGAGGCGCGCTTCGGCAATGTGTTCCAGGAAGAAACATACCTGCTCGCGGCGGCCCGCAGGCCCGTCCTTCCCGAGCGGGATATCTGGGATGGAGTCGAGGAAGACTAGCGGGGTACCAGCAGCCTTGTTTCCAGCGCGGACTCGGCAGGGGCGCTCAAACCGCCGAAGCGGCGATCGCGCGCGCTGAAAGCCTCCAGCGCTTCGAGCAGATGGACGCCGCGGAAGTCCGGCCACAGCCGCCCGGTGACATAGATTTCACTGTAGGCGATCTGCCATAGGAGGTAGTTGGAGATCCGCATCTCGCCGGAAGTACGGATCAGCAGGTCGGGGTCCGGCATCTCGCGGGTGTACAGGTGGCGGGCGATATCCTGCTCGGTCAGCTGCTCGGGCCGGAGCACGCCTAGCGCGATCTCGCGGGCCAAGCCGCGCACGGCATCGACCAGCTCGGCGCGCGCGCCGTAGTTCAAAGCCAAGGTGAGCGTAGTGCCGGTGTTCGCGGCAGTCGCTTCGGCGGCCCACTCCATGCGCTCGCGCACTTCGGAGGGCAGCTCGCTTGTACGCCCGATGTACTGGATGCGCACGTTGTTGTCGTTCATGCGCGCCACGTTCCCGGTCAGGTAGTTGGACAGGAGGCGCATGAGGAACGACACCTCGAACCGGGGGCGGCGCAGGTTGTTTTCAAGCGAAAACGCGTACAAGGTCAGCCAGGGCAGGTTGATGCGTGAGGCGGTTTCGACCACGTATTGCACCGACTCCGCGCCCTGCTTGTGCCCGATGAAGCGCTGCATGGACCGTTTGCCGGCCCATCGTCCGTTGCCGTCCATGATGATGGCGACGTGCTCGGGGAGCCGCGTCGGGTCAAGGCGGCGGTACACCGCTGCCTCCTCCGCGGAAAGCTCATGGATGCGGCTGGATTGGTCAAGCGGCAACGGCAAACCTCGTTACAGACGCTAGGATAGCGCACACGTTCCAGGAAAGCTCACGCACGCGCCAAGCGGGGTCGGCCGGAAACTGCTTCGCGCGCCATATCCCGGGCGTGGCGCAGGATGAGCTGCTGTTGAAACGGGCTGAGCCGCGCGGCCAGCGGGAGCAGTTCGCGCGTCCACGGGTCGGCGGTGACGGCGGCCAATGCGTCTGCGCGCCGGGAACGCCCGTCGCGCAGGAGCGCGGTCATGGGCGCGCCGAGTGCCGCGGCGAGCCGCTGGAGCGAGGACAAAGTCGGCAGCGCCTTCCCGTTCTCGATCTTGGAAATATACGTGCGGGGCACTTCCATGCGGTTCGCGAGCTGCCGCTGGCTCAGGCTCTTTTCGCGGCGTAGAGAGCGCACGGCGGCGGCGACATCGGCTTCTTCGCGGGCCGGTGCGGCGACGGGGCGCATGGGCGCGGGCAGCGGCAGCGGCTCTTCCGGCTCCAGCGGCTTGCGGCAGCGGCGGCAGCTGTTGCCCGCGCCGCGGTACTGGACAAGCTGGCAGCGTTCGCAGCGCAAGACCTCGCGCGTTTCAAGGGCAGCTAAGGTTGTTGCCATAGATTGTGTACGGAGCGCCAGAGCAAGCGTGCCGCGGTGGTGCGGAAACCTCATTTACCTTGCGCCCGCGATCAGGTGAAGTCAAGGCTCGAAAGCTGTTCACGGTACTTTCGTAATGTGAGGAAAACCGGGGAATCCTTGTAGCTTGAAAGGGCGCTTTCACGAGCGGCGGGGTAGATGGGCGTTGGGCTCAGCAGAGGCGTTTACCGGGGTCGCCTAACGCGACAACGGCCCTGCTAGAACAGGGCCGTCATCTCTCGTGAAAGGAGGATAAAGATCATGGTCATGATTTCCATGAGCTTTACCCTTGCGGTCCGCTTGCCTTTGCGGTGGATCGCTGCCCTGCTCTACCTTGTCAGGTAGGGCTTAACCGGCATCCGGCGAAAGTCCCCCTACGCCGGGTGTCACCGCAAGTATAGCGCCGGCTTAGCTGCTGTTGCACTTCTTTTCCGGATCATGGCCCTATTCTGGACAGGTGAGCCCTTCCGCAGCGCCCGCCCGCCGACGTATGCCACGCAAACAAAAAACCTCATGGCGGGCATGGTGGCCGCTGCTCCTTGCCCTCACGCTCACCCCATTCGCGGTGCGCGGCGCGAGCCTGCTTGCGCTCGCGGGGCCGGGCGCGCTGCGGGCGGCGTTCCCCTTGGCGGGGCTGCTCGGTGGTGCGGGGCTTTGGGCTGAGCTGCCTTTGTACGGTCTCCTGCTGAGCTTGTTCGCGCGCAAGCGGCGGCTCGTGGCCGGGCTCGTGACCGTTGCACTCCTGCACGCGGCCGCGCTTGTGTTTGCCGTCTACGGCTGAGCCGCGCGCAGCTCTTCCGTGATGACCCGCGCCGCTTCGCGTGCTTCCTCGTAGCGGTCCGGCGGGAACGAAACAGCGCCGACGCGCGCGTGGCCGCCGCCGCCGTAGCGCTCGCAGATGGCGGCCAGGTTGACCAATTTGCCCGGCTCGGCCTCCGTCCACGGATTTGTTCCGACCGCCACCTTGGTGCGGAAGCTCGAACGCGACAGGCCGACCGAGTAGGTCGCTTGCGGGCACAGATAATACGGAATGAATTTGTTGTAGCCTTCCAGCTCGCGGTCGGCGATGTCGAAAAAGATCGTTCCGCGGTCTTCACTCGCGCGCTCCCGCAGGATCTCAATGGCAGCCCTGTGGCGCTCCAGAAGCGGCGGCAGCAGCGCGGCGACAAACGGCTGCTCCAGCACCTGTTCGAGCGGCATCGTGGTCAGCAGGGGTATAAGCCGGGGCACGAAGCCGGGATCCGCGCCCGACTCGATCGCGAGCGTCAAGCGCATGGCGGGCTCGCGCATCTCTACCGCTGCCTCCGCGCTTTCATATAGGGCTCCGTCCACGATATTGGCCCAATGCACCAAGGAAGCGACCGGAGCCGGGTCGAAGCCGAAGCGGGCCGACACGGTGTCTGCGATGAACGAGGTGCACGAAGTGTAGCCGGGATCAAAAAAGCGCCGGTCGCGGAAGTTGCTCGCCGGGTCGTCAAGGCCGCGCCGGTAGGCGGCATGGTCCTCGGGCGACAAAAACGCGCTCAGGTGGTGATCGAACCACCAGGTGACGCGCGGCGATGGGGAGTATTTGAAATCGACGATCGCGTTTTCGTCCCCCGCGAAGGCGGCTTCATCAAACAGCGCGCCCGCGCGGTGCACCAAGCCGTGATACTCATAGGTAGCGCCGGGCGCGATACACTCCCGATGAAAGCGTGTGAACAAGGAAGCGGAGCAGGCACCGTCGAAGCAGTTGTCGTGATAGAAGACGCGTACTTGCAAGGCAGTTTCCTTTCCGCTCGGCATCCGGTGCGAATCTCCTAGATTGGCGGCGCGCCCGCCGGATGTCAAGAGGAAATCATGCGTCAAGGTGCGCCCGAACGAAACTCGGTGCTTTGGGGCCCCCAGGGCTTGCGGGCCGGCTGGGGCTGCCTTTTGTTCCTGGTGCTGGTTGTCCTGTTCGAGTCGCTTTTCGGCGCGCTTGCGCGGCGGCTGCTGCACGGCCATGCGCGGCCCGCTCTGCTCCCGCCGTCGGTCATGCTGCCGGCTGAATTTTTTTCAGCCGCCGGCGTGGTGCTGGTGACCTTTCTCATGGCCCGCATCGAACGAAAGCCGTTCGGCGCATACGGCCTGCGCGACCACGCCGGTCTGCGCCGGTTCGGCATCGGGCTTCTGGCGGGCATCAGCGCGATCTCGCTTCTGGTCGGCGCACTGCGTTCGCTCCATCTGCTTGCGCTCGCGCCCGCGGGTTTAGGCGGCGCGGCCGCGCTGCACTACGGGCTGCTGTGGGGTCTCGGCTTCCTGCTTACGGGCGTCTTCGAGGAGATGCTTCTGCGCGGCTATCTCCTGTGGACGCTGGCGCGCGGCATCGGGTTCTGGTGGGGCGCGCTGCTGCTGGCCGTCGCCTTCGGTGCCGTTCACGGCAGCAACCCTGGCGAGTCACCGGTAGGCCTGTTCTCAGCGGGCGCGGTGGCGCTTTTATTTTCGCTCAGCATCCGCCTCACCGGCTCGCTTTGGTGGGCGATCGGGTTCCACGCGGCGTGGGACTGGGGTGAAAGCTATTTTTGGGGTGTATCCGACAGCGGCCTGCTTGTTGAGGGCCACTTGTTCAACGCGCGCCCGCACGGAGGTCTGCTGTGGAGCGGCGGCGCGACCGGGCCTGAGGGAAGCCTGCTGGTGTTTCCCGTTTTGGCACTGGTGGGGGCGGGTTTATGGGTTGCACGGCGTGGCGGACCGGGCTCGGGGGTGAGAGAATCGCCACGGAATGCCGCGCTCTAGCCGACCAAAACGACTGTTTCGCGCGCTCGCCGTTTTTCTCGCCGCGTTGCTTCTTCTTGCTGTCGGGTTATGGCTCGGGCTGCGGCACAGGCTGGCGGAAACGGTCGCCGCCGAGGACGGAATGTTGCGGCTCGCGGGTCTTCACGCGCCTGTCACTGTCCGGCGCGACGCCCACGGCATCCCGCACATTGCGGCCGGCGATATGGAAGACCTGCTCGCCGCCCAAGGCTGGGTGACCGCGAGCGACCGCCTTTGGCAGATGGACATGGCGCGGCGGCTCCCGGCGGGTGAAGCAGCCGAGGTGCTCGGCTCCGCGCTCGTCTCGCACGACACGCGCGAGCGCATCCTGGGCCTGCGCGACGCGGCCGCCCGCATGGAGCGTGAGCTGGAGCCCGAGCAGCGCGCGCAGTTGGAGGCGTATGCCCGGGGAGTGAACACCTTTATCGCCGGGCAAACGCTTCCGGCGGAGTTCCTCCTGCTCGCGTATAAGCCGCGCCCTTGGCGGCCCGTGGACTCCATCCTGGTCGCGCTTTCCATGGCCGAAACACTGGATGAGCGCTGGCCGGTGAAACTCCGCCGCGAGCAGGTGGAAGCGCGGCTGCGCGCGCATGGCGAAGGCGGCCTGATCGTGGACCTGTACCCGGTCGGCTCCTGGCGCGACCACACGCCGCTCACCGCGGGGCCGGGCATCAGCGATCCGCAGGACGTGCCGGACATCCCGCTCGACTCGACGCAAACACAGCTGCTGCCCGTGCCTGAGCTGCTGGCGCTGGGCGGCCCCTGCCCGGGCTGCCGTGCCGGGTCCAATGAGTGGGCCGTGAGCGGAGCGCACACGGCAAGCGGCAAACCGCTGCTCGCGAACGACATGCACCTCAGCCATGCCATCCCCGACCCGTGGTACGAGTCCGAATTGCATGCCGGAGCTTTTCACGTCGCGGGCGTCACCATCCCCGGCCTGCCCTGGATTGCCGCGGGGCACAACGAGCATATCGCCTGGGGCTTCACCGCGCTCGGCGGCGACGCGCAGGACGTGTACGTCGAACCGCCCGGCTCTGTCATCGCGACAGAACAAGAGCGCATCGTGGTCCGCGGCGGGCGCGATGTCGAGCTGGACATCGCGCGCACCGCGCACGGGCCGGTCATTACGCCCCTGCTTCCCGGTGAGCACCGCACGCTCGCTCTCCGCTGGACGATCCACGATGAGCGGGCGCGCGGGCTTCCTTTGTACGCGCTCGGCGGGGCCGCCGACTGGGCGGGCTTCCGCGCCGCGATGGCCTCTTGGTGGGCGCCGACGCTGAACGTCGCCTATGCCGATGATGCGGGCCATATCGGCTACCAAGCGGTCGGGCTCATCCCGACACGGGCCTCCGGCTTGTCCGCGATCCCGGTGCAAAGCCCGAATGAGTGGACAGGCTTCATCCCGTTCGAGGGCGGGATGCCGAGCGTGCTCGACCCCCCGGGCGGCATCGTCGCCACCGCCAACAGCCGGGTGGCGCCCGACAACTGGCCGTATCCGCTGAGCCTGGATTGGGCGCCGCCGTACCGCAATGAGCGCATCTGGCACTGGCTGGGGGGACAGACCAAGTTGACGGAGCACGACATGCTCCGGCTCCAAACCGATGTGTACTCCGAGGTGGACCAGGAGATCGCGCAAAAGATGGCGTACGCGATCGATCGGGCACCCCACGCGAGCCCGCGCCTGCGGCAGGCGGCGGATTTGCTGCGCTCCTGGGACGGGGTGATGGATGTGGACTCGCCCGCCGCGGCGATCACGGCGCGCGCCGAGGAAGGCTTCTGGCCGGAGATTCTAGGTGCGAAGATCGGTGACGCCTGGCAGCTTTACGATTGGGGCGAAAAAGCATTTGCTCGCGAGCAGATGATCGCGGGGCAGCCCGCGGCGTGGCTGCCGCCCCGCTACCGGAACTGGAATGAGTTCCTGGCGGCGCTGGTGGAAGCGGCGCTTGCCGATGCGCCGACGCGCTTAACAGATTTGCGCTACGGCGGCGCGCATACCATCATGATTAAACATCCGCTCTGGCAATGGCTGCCGGGCCTCCATGCCGGGGTCGGGCCGCTGCCGCAGTCCGGCGACCCCGTCACTGTCAAGCAGGTTTCAGGGGATTTGGGCCCCTCGCAGCGGTTTACCGCCGTCCCGGGCGATTGGAACCGCTCGACCGAAAACCTGGTTACGGGGGAGTCCGGTGACCCGCTCAGCCCGCATTTTCGTGATCAATGGAACGCCTGGTACGGCGGCGCGACCTTTACGCTGCCGTTTACCGAGGCAGCCGTGGCCCGGTCCGCCCGGCACACCCTGCGGCTGGTGCCCTGACGCATGGCGGCTGCCCTCACGGTTGCTGTGCTGGTGGTTCTTGTCTTTTTCGCGCACGGCTGGTCCCCGTCGTGCGGGCACGACTTCGGCTTCCACATGCAGAGTTTCCTCGCGGTCGAGCACGCCTGGAAAGCCGGGCTGCCGGTCCCGCACTCCGTCATGCCGGCCAACTGGGGAGCGGGCGAGCCGCGCTTCGAGTTTTACCCGCCTCTGTCGTGGCTGGTGGGTGCCGTGCTCGGGTCGTTTCTGCCGTGGAGCGCCGTTCCCGCCGCGTTCACGGCTGTGTGCGCGGGCGGGGCCGCTTGGGCGATGTACCGCGTCGTGCGCCGCCAACGCGCTGCCGGCCCGGCGTTCGCTGCCGCCGCGCTCTATGGTGCAAACCCGTATCTGCTTTTCAATGCGTTCGAGCGCACCGCTTACGGAGAGCTCCTGGCTGCCGTATGGATGCCGCTGTTCCTTGCCGCGCTGACGGTCCGGCCCTTGCCTGTCGCGCGCGTCGGGCTGCTCCTGGCCGCGCTTTGGTACACCAACGCACCCGCCGGAGTGATGGGCTGTTGGCTGCTCGTATTCAGTGCTGTTTTCTGGACGGTTTGGGACCGCCGGGGCATGCTGCGGCATGCGGCGGCGCTCGCGCTCGGGTGCCTGCTCGCGGCGGACTACCTCGTTCCCGCGAAATATGAGCAGCGGTTTGTCGAGATTACGCGCGCGGTGGGCCAAGGACTGCGCGTGGAAGACAGCTTCCTCTTCAAGCGCACGGGCGAAGCCTTTCACGATCAGGTGCTCCACACGGCTTCGTCCATTGCGGTCGCGACCGTCGCGGCCGGGCTCGCCTGCGCCCTCTTATGGCGGTTGCGGGCGCGCCGCGCTGACCCGGCTTGGCGGCTGGAGGAGGGCTTCGACGCGGGCGCGGTCGGGTTCCTCGCTTCCCTGCTCACGCTGGTGTTTCTGCTGCAGCTTCCGTGGAGCCGGCCGGTGTGGCACGCCCTCCCGGAGCTCGAGTTTCTCCAGTTCCCATGGCGGCTTTTGCTGCCCGCCGGCGCTGCGGCTTCGCTTCTGGCCGGGCTGGCGTTTCCGGCTCGGTTTCTCCATGGGAAAGCCGCGCTCGCCGCTGGCTTGCTTGTCGCTTCGGGCCTGACGGCCTGGGCCGGATGGACCCGCTTTCAGCCCTGCGACGAGGAGGACACGGTCGCCGCGCACCTTCTATTTGCCGGCAGCGACGCCGGTTTTGCCGGGACCGACGAGTACGCCGCGGCCGGGAGCGACAACGGCGAAATACAGCAGGGGCTGCCGCGCGTGCGCCTCCTGGCCTCGCCGCGGGCGGACGAGGGTGACGACTCGACCGACGCCAACCCGCAATGGAACCCGAACCGGGGCATCGGCGGGGCCGCGCAGGTGCAATACTGGGGTCCGCGTGGGTTAGCGGTGCGCGTCCGACCGGACCAGGCTGGCTACGCCGTGCTGCGGTGGGAGCGCTTTCCGGGCTGGCAGGTGCGGGTCGACGGCGAGCCGTGCGGCGCGCGCTGCGTTCCGCGTGAGGACGGACTGCTGACCATCGCCGTACCCGCGGGCCGCTGGAGCGCGATTACTGCTGTTTGGCGCACGGGCGCGGATGTTTGGTGGGGGCGCGGGCTTTCTGTTTGCGGCCTCCTGGTGCTTGCCGTACTGAGCCGCCCGCGTAAGCCGGTTATGATGGGACGGAAATGACGCCCGCTCTCCAGATGGACGCCAGGGCCGTGCTGCAAACGGCGGTGGAGGCCACCGACCGCGCATTGGAGCGGCTCCTGCCGCCGGCCGATGC
>CAXTSB010000119.1:0-9758 GCA_964246845.1 uncultured Acidobacteriaceae bacterium | reverse complement strand
GCACCATCCGCGTGCTGACCTGGGGCGGCCTGCGCGGCGGGCTCGCGGTGGCGCTCGCGCTGTCGCTGCCCCGCGCGGGCGGGCTGGAACGCGGGCTGCTCCTGGTCACCTATATCGTGGTGGTGTTTTCGATCGTGGTGCAGGGGCTCACGATCGCGCCCTTGCTGCGGCGTCTGCGGCTGGGAGCGGCTTAGGCTTCCGTCACGATCATGTCGAGTGGAATGTCGTGCGGCTGCGGGCGGATAGTCGCGAGCCGTCCAAGCTCGAAACCGATGCCGATGGTGAACGGCTTGGGGGCAAGTACGGCCAGGGTCCGATCGTAATAACCTCCTCCGTAGCCAATCCGGTAGTTTTCCCCGTCGAACCCAACCAGTGAAATCAGCAAAACCGCGGGCAGCACCGGCTCCCCGCCGGAAGGATGCTCCGTGCCGAAAGGCCCGGGCGCAAGCGGCTCGCCGGGCCGCCAGGTGCGGAACCGAAGCGGTTGTGCGCGCTCGGACACGACCGGCAGGGCTGTCCGCATTCCTTGGGAACGCAGAAAGGCAAGCAACGGCTCGGGGTCGATTTCACCCCGCATGGGGCGGTATGCCGCGATATCCCCTTGAATCCGCCGCGATGCAAGCAGCTTTTGCGCGTTGGCAAGCACTGCCGCACTACGGCGCGCATGAGCCTCCGGCGCGAGCGCCGCCCGTGCTTGGAGCAGGCGTGCCCGCGTTTCCCGTCGCCATGCGGTCGCTTCCCGGTCTGCTGTCATGTGATCCGCTCCCGCGTACGCGTTCAGGAAACCGGTGCTTGTCAGAGCACTAAATACTTAACAGATTTAGCCTACGGAGAAAGCCATCGGTGGTAAAATATCTGGTCTTCTCCGAACCGATTCAGCATCTTGACAGGCTTCATCCCAATCCTCTCAAGGAGCTTTCGGGACGCATGATTCGCGGATTGTGTCTCGGCTACGATGGATGCGAGCTTCATCACAGCAGCGGCATATTCGATTACCGCATCTACCGCTTCACCGGCGTAACCCTGTCCCCAAAACTCCGGCAAAAGTTGATAAGACATCTCTTGATCTTGGTCATCGTGATGCTTCCCGATACCGACCATTCCAACGAATGAGGACGTTGATTTCAGGCGTATTGTCCAGGTCGTAGCCTTTGAATCGGCCCGCAAATCATCAAATCGTCGTTCAAAATCCCCGCGGACAAGCGAGCCGCCCAGAAAGCGGCGAACTTCTTGGTTCGCGTAAAGTCGGCCCACATCATCGCGGTCCTCATTTCTCAACAAGCGCAGCAAGCACCTATCTGTAGAAAGTTTATACACTTTACCTTATTTTAGAAGAGGCACGCTTAACTCGCCATACCTCAAAGCTTCGTGCATGAGGTGGACACTTCCAAATTCGTGCAGCTCAAAGTCTGTAGGTTCTTAAGGAGAGCCGCGACGAAGGACCTGCTTTCTCTTGGAGTGCGGACAAAAAGCAGTCCTTCACTTCGTTGAGGATGACAGACAATTTCGGAACTTGGGTGATCGGCTAAGGTTCATCCCGGTACACGCCGACCTCCGGCTTGCCGCCCTCGCGCAGCTTGGCACGGAACATCCCCGGCGTGTTGAAGCTCCAGGCCGTTTGCCCGTCGGGCGCAAGGGCGATTACGCCGCCGTCGCCGTGCATCGCTCCAAGCTGCTTTTGCACCACCTCGTCGGCGGCGGCTTGGAGCTTCATGCCCTTGTACTCGACCAGCGAGCAGATGGTGCGGGCCACCGTGAGCCGAATGAAGTACTCGCCCGTGCCCGTGGTGGACACGCCGCAGGAGCTGTTCGAGGCGTACGTACCCGCGCCTATGATGGGCGAATCGCCCACCCGGTTCCAGTGCTTCGCCGTCACGCCCCCGGTAGAGGTGCCTGCGGCCAGGTTGCCCTGCCGGTCGAGCGCGACCACTCCCACGGTGCCGTACTTGTGCGCGTCGGGCTGTTCCAGAAAGGTCAGGGGCTTCGGAGGGGGTGCGCCGGCGGGCCGGGGCGGCACCGGTTCGCCTTTGGCCTTCAGATCTTTTTCAAGCGCGTCCCAACGCCGTTCCGTGAAGAAAAAGCTGGGCGGCACCTGCTCCAATCCCACATGCGCGGCGAACGCGTCCGCCCCCGGGCCGATCAGCATGACATGGTCGGAGCGCTCCATCACGGCGCGCGCGAGCGAGATGGGGTGGCGGGTGCGCTGCACATCCGCAACTGCCCCGGCTTTGAGCGTCGCCCCGTCCATGATGGCCGCGTCGAGTTGATTCGTTCCGTCCGCGGCAAAGACCGCGCCGCGCCCGGCATTGAACAGCGGGTTGTCCTCAAGCAGCTTGATCGCCGCCTCGACCGCATCGAGCGACGAGCCGCCTCGGTCGAGAATCGCGCCTGCGGCTTGGATGGCTTGGTTCAGGCCAGCCCGGTAATCGCGTTCGGCTTCGGGCGTCATGGACGAGCGCTCAATCAAGCCCGCGCCGCCGTGGAGCACCACCGCCCACTTGTGCGGCGTTTGAGCCCGCGCGGGCAGGACTGCGGCAAGCAGCAAAACGGCGGCTTTCATGGGCGGGCCTCCTTGTCGTTCCTGACCACGGCACCGCCTTTCATGACGAACCGGACCCGGCGTACGGCGGAGATGTCGGTGAGCGGATCGCCGTCGACCGCGATGAGGTCGGCGAGGAAGCCCGGCTTGATCTGCCCAATTTCACTTTCCCACCCGAGCAGGCGCGCCCCGTTCAGGAGGTCGGCCCGGAGGACATCCGGCGCGGCCCTGCCGTACTGCGCCATCAGCTCCAGCTCCCGTGCCTGCGTTCCGTGCGGAAACGGACCCACGTCGGACCCGACCGCCATGGGCACGCCCGCGGCGAGCTGCTTTTTGAACTCGGCGGCATGGAGCGCTTGGAGGGCGCGCTCGCGGGCGGCGGCTTCCGGCGTTGCGGCGTGCTCGGCAAAGTACTCGCTGATGGCAAAGGTCGGCACGGCCGGGATGCCTTTCTCGCGCATGAGCCGCATGGTCTCCGGGCTGAGCTGGTACGCATGGTCGATGGAAGCGACCCCTGCCTCGGCGGCGTACAGGGCGCCTGGTTCGGCCGTGCAATGCACCCCGATGCGCGTTCCCGTACGCCGCGCCTCGGCCACGGCAGCCGCGAGCTCGGCTTCGGTGTATTGGTAGGGCGCGGTCAGCTTGCCGCCGTCCAGCCGGTCAGCCCCTGTTTGATAGATCTTGGTGAAGTCTGCACCCTGCTTTCGCTGCTCGCGCATGACCCTTACCAATTGTTCGACCGTGTCGGCGTAGTCGGCGTTGCCCGGCACACGCGCGGCCGGGTTGAAAGCAACCGCATCCTCGTGTCCGCCGGTGATGCTGACGGCGTTGCCGCTGACCCGCATTCTTGGGCCGGGAATCAGGCCTTGATCGATGGCGTTGCGCACCGCTGTGTCGGCTGAGCCGGCGCCTTCTGTGCCCATGTCGCGCTCCGCCGTGAAGCCCGCTTCGAGGTCGGCGCGCGCCGCGAGTGCGGCGAGGAGGGTGCGCTCCGGGACTGACTCAACCACGGTTTGCAGGTCCTCCGCGCCCGGGTGGAGAAATAGGTGCACATGCGCGTCGATCAGCCCCGGCATCAGCGTCAACGGGCCCAGGTCGAGCACCGCGGCCCCGGGCGGGTGCGGCACGGATGCGCCGACGGCTGTAATTCTGCCGTTCACAACTAGAATCTCCGCCGGCGCGATCAGCCGGCCCTGCTCAATTTCGAGCAGATGGGCTGCCCGCACCACGGCCGTTTGCGCGGAGGCCGGACTTGAAAGCAGGAGCATGGCAAGGGCGAAGCGTAAGCCCGGCATGGGTTGCATGCTAGCACGCAGATATCCCGCCGCCGCAGTTCCATTTTGGGAAGAATGGGCAGACCTCATTCCAAATTGAATTCGGCCGATAAATAGGAAGCGGGAAGTTTGTTGCGCAATCGCCTGCCCATAGGAAACTGAGGACGGAGATGAAAGGGACATGAGATTAACGCTCGCCATACCCTCATTGGGCAGAACGGATGAACTGGGGGAACTCCTGGACGGCTTCGCCGCCCAGCCTTTCCGGGATTTCGAAGTCATCCTCGTGGACCAGAACGAAGATGACCGGCTGAACCCGATCGTCGCGCGCCATGCCGGCAGCTTTCCCATCCGGCATGTTCGCTCGAAGATCAAGAATGCCTCACATGCACGCAATGTCGGGCTTGAGCTGGCGCAGGGCACGATCATCGGGTGGCCGGATGACGATTGCAGTTACCTGCCGGAAACCATGAGCCGCGTGGTGGAACATTTTGACCGTGATCCGGCACTGGTGTTGCTCAGCGGAACGAATCGGTCGGAGTCCGGCGAATACTTGAACGGACGCTGGAGCCGCCGTTCCTGCGTCATCAACGAAAGAACCGTTTGGACGACCTTGCAGGGCTACAACATGTGGATCCGCACGGAAGCCGCCCGCGAGGTGGGCGGTTGGGACCCTGCGATCGGGCCGGGAACTCCTTGGGGTTCCAGCGAGGAACCGGATTTCGGCCTGCGGCTGCTCCGGCGTGGGTACAAGGGCCTCTACGACATCGACCTGGTCGTAAACCATCCGGATAAGCGTTGGACCGCCGCGGCGAACGCACGGGCTTTCGAATACGGCACGGGCATGGGCCGGGTGCTGCGCCGACACCTTCTCGCACCCGCCATTACGGCTACTTTCTTAGCCCGGCCGCTGGGGGGTCTGCTGTTGAGCCTGGCGCGCGGCAGGTGGTCCAACGCGGTTTACTACTGGAGAACATGGCATGGACGGGTTTGGGGATACTTTGCACCGCGGGAGTGGGGCGATGCGCGTAAATAGTGTGGAGGCGAACGGGCTGGCAATGCTTGTCGGCATCGCCACGAACGGTCGCCCGTCCATTCTGGGCGAAGCCTTGGCCGACCTTGCCGGGCAAACCGTGCAGCCGACCGCGGTCATGGTGACCTACGGCAAGCCGAGCGATATCGCGGATCTCCCGGAGCGTTTTCCGTCCGTTCACTTCATTGAGGCCGCGGGCGGCTCGTGCGCTAAGCGCAACCGCATCCTGGACCGCGCCGGCACGGCTGATCTGGTCTTGTTCATCGACGACGACTTCCTGCTCGCGCCGGACTACCTGGAGATGATGGAACGGGCCTTCCGGCAGGATGCCGGGCTGGTCGCCGCGACGGGCCGGGTCTTGCGTGACGGCGCGAAAGGTCCCGGCCTTTCCATCGAGCAAGGGAGGCAGGCGCTCGCTCGCGCGCCGCGCCCGCTGTTGGAACAGCCCTGCCCAACCTTTAATACCTACGGCTGCAACATGGCGTTCCGCATGAGCGCGGTCCGGGAAAGCGGGGTGCGCTTCGATGAAAAGCTCCCGGCGTATGCCTGGTACGAAGATATCGATTTTTCACGCAGGCTGGCCCGGCATGGGACTCTTCTGCTGATTCCGGCCGCGATGGGAGTTCACCTGGGCGTTAAGGTCGGCCGGCAATCCGGGCGGAGGCTGGGCTACTCGCAGATGGCCAATCCGGCGTATCTCTGGCGAAAAGGAACGTTTCCGCTTGGTCACGCCCTCCGCAGCATGGGGCGCCATCTTGCCATGAACCTGTTCCGCAGCTTCGCACCCGAGCCGTTCGTGGACCGGCGCGGGAGGCTCAAGGGCAATGTCCAAGCCTTGGGCGATCTCCTGCGCGGACGCATACATCCGGAACGGATTTTGGACATGCCGTAAACAGCGCACGCAGGTGAGCTCGGCCCAGGCACCATGAATAAATTACGCTCTGCTCCGGCCGCGATGACTTTATCGTGCTCCGCCGGATCCTGCCTCCGGCAACTTATAGTAACCATTTCTCAAATTGTAGTTTGCTCGTGTTTTCGGAAAGTCTTGATTCATGTTTCCCGATTGTTGGCCGATACAGATTACTGAACGTACAAGTTTGCAGTTTGTGCGGTGACCCAAGAGTGCTTGAGTCACTATGGCAAATTTGGTTAAGCTCCTGTCGAAACGGGAGGCCGGTAAGGCGAATTTACCTCCTTACTGCTTTCGGACGGCACGGAACGAGAGAAATTTTCACGGCGGCTTTGAAAGCTGCCCGACATGTTAACCGCCCGGGGCAGCACGAAGCTGCACAGGGCCAAACCTGAACCGGACGGCTTATGACTTTCCACCGCCTGCTCTCCCCCGCTGTTCCGCCCCTCGACTCGGCTTCCGTTCCGCTTCTTCGCGTTTTGCTCCGCGCCGCGGTCTGTGCAAGCGCAGCCGCCCTGCTTGCGGGCGCGGCAACTGCACAAGACCGCGCGCCGAATGCGCCGCCTTCGGCCGCCGTCCAAACCAATGAGGTTTTGCCCGCGCAGTCGCTCGGTCCCAACGACCTCCTGCAAATTCTGGTTCCGTACTGCCCGGAGCTGTCCCGGTCTTTCCGCATCAGCTCGGACGGCTCGCTCGCGCTGCCGCTGCTGAAGCAGCGCATCCAAGCCGCCGGTCTCCAACCGGTCGACCTTGAAAAGAAGGTTGCGGAAGCCCTTGTCGCCGAGCAGGTCCTTGCCGATCCCGTGGTCAACGTTTCTGTGCTTGAGTATCGGTCCAAGCCGGTCAGCGTCGTGGGCGCGGTCAATCATCCGCTCACCTTTCAAGCCGCAAGCGAAACCACGCTGCTCGACGCAATCGCGAAAGCAGGCGGGCTGGCTCCCGAGGTCGGCTCCGAAATCACCGTCACCCATCACGCGCAAGCTCCGGACGGAACGACGCGCATCACGGTGCAGTCGATTCCCGTGCGCGGGCTGATCCAGAACTCCGACCCGGCGCTCAATGTCAAGCTGGTCGGCGACGAGGAAGTGCGGGTTCCGGAAGCCGGCAAGATTTTCGTGGCCGGCAACGTGAAAAAACCGGGCAGCTTCCTCATGCAGGACAACACGGACACCACCGTGGTCAAGGCCCTGGCGCTCAGCGAAGGCCTGCAGGCTTATTCCACGCGGGAAGCCTATATCTACCGTGAAAAGGGCGTCGGCGCGCCGCGCGAGGAGATCGCCGTGCCCTTGTCGCAGATTCTCGCGCGCAAAGCGCCGGATGTGGTGCTCAAGCCGGACGACATCCTGTACGTGCCTGAAAGCGCCGGCAAAAAGGCGACGGCCAAGGTGCTCGCGCAGATCGCCGGCTTCGGTTCTTCCACCGCGGCCGGAGTCTTGATCTACCACTAGCCGGAACGGACGAGATTGCACTGCCTGATCCACTTGGAGCCGGGTTTCTTCAGCCCGGCATCCCCACCCGCTCTTGAACCACCGTATGAGGGTCACATGCCAAGCAGTCAAGACAACAAACCGAAGATCCTTCCCGCGCCCCGGCGTCGTGAGATCGCGCCCTATACACCGGCCCCGCAGCCCTTGCCCGAAACCGAGGACCTGCTGCCAATGCACCACTATGTCTGGCTCATCCGCCGCTCGTGGCGCGGCATCGGCGCCGCGGTTCTCTCGGCCACCGCGCTGACCGCGCTCGGCTGCTTCCTGGTCAAACCGGTATTTGAGTCCACGGCGCGCATCATGGTCGACACCAAGCTGCCCTCGAGCGTGCTCAGCGCCGACAGCAGCAGCCAAAGCCAGACCGAGGTGGAAGAGTTCATCACCACGGAGCTCGACCTGATCCAATCCGATTCCGTGCTCCGCCCGGTTGCCGAACAATACCACCTGCTGCCGGCTGTGAAGCAGCGGGGAACGCGCACGGGCGCGGGCGGCCCGGTGACCTTGAAGAGCTTGTCCGTGAGCCACCCCGTCAACAGCCTCCTGATCAAGATCAGCTACCGCTCCCACAATCCGCAGCAGGCCGCCGACGTGGCCAATGCGGTGGCCCGGTCCTACATCGAGCAGAATTACGCGACCCGCGCCAAGTCCTCGCTCAGCGCGGGCCGGTTCATGGAGGCGCAGCTCGACGACCTGAAAAGCAACATGAGCCGCAGCACCGAGGCGCTGGCCGCCTATGAGCGGCAGCTCGGCGTCATCGACCCGGAGCGGCAAACCAACGTGCTCGCCGCGCGGGTGCTGCAGCTGAACCAGGAGTATACGGACGCTGAAAACGAGCGCATCCGGAAGCAGACCGCGTACCGCGCCGTCGAGGACGGCAATCCGGCGGCGGTGGAAGTGTCGACCCAAAGCGTCGACTTGGCCAAGCTGCGGCAGCAGCTGGAAGAAGCGCAGCAAAGGATGGCGCTTTTGAAAACCACCTACGGCCCGGCCTACCCCGAGTACAAGAAGGGCGCGAACGAACTTGCCGAGATCACGCGGCAGTACGAGGACGCCCGCGCCGATATCGGCAAGCGGATCCAGACCGAGTACAACCAAGCTTCCAGCCACGAGGCGCTGCTGCGCGGCGCGCTCGCCCAAGCCAAGGCCGAGTCCGACAGGCTGAACCAGACCTCGGTCGAGTACAGCCAGCTCAAGCGCGATGCGGAAGCAAATAAAACGCTGTACGACGAGCTGTTCCGCAAGATCAAGGAAGCCGGCATCAACGCGGGCTTTCAGTCCTCGGCGGTGCGGCTGGCGGTGGAAGCCGAGCCCGCGGTTTCACCCGTGTTCCCGAAAAAAGGTTTGTTCACCGCGCTCGGCTTCGTCTTCTCCCTCATCTTCTCTATCGCCGCGGTCATTATCGCCGACATGCTCGACAAGAGCGTCCGCGACCCCGAGCAGGCGCGACGCTCGCTTCAGATCGAGGTCCTGGGCGTGCTGCCCGATGTCGAATCCTTGAAGCCCGCCGCCAAGCAGCTGCTGCTTGAGTCCGGCGAGCAGTTTTTGGGTCGGAGCACGCGCGGGCCCGTGGTTGACTGGGGCCGGTCGCAGGGCGCGTACACCGAAGCAATCCGCACCATGCGCTCGCTGGTCCTGCTGGAGCGCACCCGGGAGCCGCTGCGGTCCCTGCTGGTGACCAGTGCGCTCGCCGGCGAGGGCAAATCCACCTGCACCGCGCACCTGGCGATCGCGCACGCGCTCCAGGGCCGCAAAACGCTCCTGATCGACGCCGACCTCCGGCGGCCTTCCCAGCACGGCCATTTCGCCCTCAACAACACGGAGGGTTTGGCCGATGTGATCCTTGAGGGCAGGAGCCTCCACGACGTGCGCCAGCCGGTCGCGGGCATCGACAATTTGCACATCGTCACGGCGGGTCCGGCCTTTGCCAAGGCCGCCCACCTGGTGGGCAATCGGATGCCGGGTCTGCTCGCAGACGCGGTTCGGGATTATGACCTGGTGGTCATCGACGCCCCGCCCATGCTGGGCCTTGCCGAGCCGATCCAGATCGCCTGCGCCGCGGATGCGACGATCCTGATCACGCAGGCCGGGCGCACCGGGCAGGAAGCCGTTTCGGCCGCGCTCGGCACGCTTCACCGGCTGGATGTCAACGTGCTGGGGCTGGTTCTGAACAAGGTGCGCCGCGAGATGAGCCACACCTACGAGCACTACGGCGTGTATGAGCAGTACGACGGGCAGAACAGCGAACGCGCGCTGAGCGCGAGTTAAGGGGGCGCGACATGACGGACCACAACAATACACCCGATGCCGCTCCTTATGCCGTCAATGCGCGCTTTTTAGCGCACCGCGTGACCGGGGTGCAGCGCTACGCCCGCGAGATCAGCGCGAGGCTCGCCGGCGGCCCCGCGCTGCTCGCCCCCGCCGACGGCAAAGGGCTGCGCGGGCACCTGTGGGAGCAGGCCGTGCTGCCCCGCCTCGCCGCCGGACGGCTGCTCTGGAGCCCTTGCGCCGCCGGGCC
>CAXTSB010000118.1:0-9817 GCA_964246845.1 uncultured Acidobacteriaceae bacterium | reverse complement strand
TCCTCGCCCGCGTCGCTCGCGTTCAAAAGTCCGGCGAGCAGAGCCAGCGCGCGCGGCCGGTCCCGGCGCGAAATCGCGTCCGTCAGCTCGTACAGCGAGCGCTGCTTCGCACCCGGAACCAGCAGCTCGACGTCCGCGAGCGTGACCTCCTCGCGGTCTCGCGTGTACAGCAGAAGCTGCTCCCAGGCGTTCGCGACAGACAGCATATCGGCCGCGAGCGCGTCCGCAAGCTCCCGGGCCGCTTCCGGCTGCAAAAGCTTGCCCGCCGCCGCGGCCTCCGCGCGCAGCCACCGCTCCACGTCCTCCTCGTCCGCCCGGGCAAGCTCGACGGTGCCGCACCACTCGCCCAATGTTTCGCGGATGCGCTCGTAGCGGGTTTTCTCGTCGGCATCCATCCGGCGCGGGTCCGCGGGGATGCGGATGTGGTCGGCGACGAAGACGAGCAGCGCCTGCGGGTTGGGGTTGCGAAAGTACGCGTCGACGGCCGCGAACTCATCCTTCTTCGCGCCCCTGCCGTACAGGGCTTTCAGCCCCCGCAAGAAGAAAAGCTGGAAAGGCGCCATGAGCGAGGGAGTCCGCGCCTGGTCGAGCGCGTCGAACAACGATGTTTCCGTCAGGTCCAAGTCGTACAGGCAGAACTCCCGCAGCTCCGGCGGCACGCACTGCGCGGCCACGGCCTCACGGCAGCGACGGAGGTGAAAGCCCTCGTCGCCGACCAGCACATAGCCGGGCCGCAGCTTGCCCGCGCGGACCTCCGCCAGGAAGCGGTCGACGGATGCAAACCCCGCGCCCACGGGTTAAAAGCTCCCCGTGATGTCCGCCACCAGATTTTGAGCAAAGTCGCGCGACAGCCTTTGTACAGCCGCGGCGTCTTCTTGAATGAACGAAACAAGGTCGGATGTGGACTGGTACTGCTGGCGGAATACATAGTTGTTATTCGCGTACAGCGCCCGTCCGTCGCGGTCGTCGAGCCGCACCCGCGCGGTGATTGTAATCACATAGCTTGAAGACTGGTTCGTAGTCGTGTCGTACGTCAGCGGGTATACGGACAAACCCGTGATGTCGCCGTGAAGGACGGCATCGGCCCCGCTCGCGTCGTCTTGCGTTTCGGTGTGGAACGCGGTGCGCGCCGCGAACTCCTTCAGCACCGCCTCGGTCATCGTGAGCTCGACATGGTAGGCCTGGGTGTGGTTCTTGAAAACAGGGATGTCGACGAGGCGGACAGACGGGGGCAGGTGCGCGGCGTTCCCCGCGGCGTGATAGCCGCAGCCGGAAGCAAGGAACAGCAGAACGAAAAGCAAGCGGGACGACACGGGTTCCATTTTCGCAGAGCGGCGCGAAAAAAAGTTCATCTCGGCCTGAACGGAAAACCGGGAACTGCCGATAAGGGGAACAACAGCGGGCCCAGGCCCGCGCTGGTAAACTGAGCGCATGGCGACCGCGTTCCCTGTCCAGCTTGCGCCGTCCATTCTCTCGTCCGACTTCGCGCGGCTGGCCGAGGAAGCGGCTGCGGCCGAGCGGGGCGGCGGCACGGTACTCCATGTGGATGTGATGGACGGCCATTTCGTGCCGAACATCACGCTTGGTCCGCCGGTGGTGAAGTCCTTGCGGAAGCACACGGCGCTGCCGCTTGACTGCCATCTGATGATTGAAAATCCGGACGATTTCATCCCCGCCTTTGCCGAGGCTGGGGCGAACTGGATCGGCGTGCATTATGAGGCTTGCCGCCACCTGCACCGCACCTTATCGCTCATCCGCGAGCACGGCATGGAGCCGGGCGTTGTAATCAACCCCGCGACCCCGGTGGAACTGCTCGCGCCCGTGCTCCCCATGGTGCACCATGTACTCGTCATGAGCGTCAATCCCGGCTTCGGCGGTCAAAAGTTCATTCCGTACTCGCTCGACAAGCTGCGGGCGCTCCGGCGCATGCGCGACGCGATGCGGCTCGATTTTCTGTTGGAAGTGGACGGCGGGGTTGCGGAAGCCACGATGGAGCAGGTGGTGGAAGCCGGCGCGGAAGTGCTGGTTGCCGGTTCCGCTGTGTTCGACGGCGGCGAGGCCGAACGCAACGGCCGCGCCCTGCTTGAACTGGCGCGGAAAGCAAGCAGAAACTCGCGCGAATTGGTGGCCTGAGCAGGACAGAAGCGGGCGCGACCGAGTAGCATTCTTGAAGAGTAAGAACGCAAGCCTGTTCCGGCCCGGACGACAGCCGAACACGAGAGCCTCAACAAAGGTGGATCCTTATGCGGTATTTTCAGCGCAGCGCGCCCTTCCTCGCGGCACTCGGGCTTTGCTTGGTCCTCGCGCCGGCGATGGAAGCCGCGAAACCTAAAAAGAATAAGAAAAACATCGACCTGAGCGCCAATCCGCTCGGCAACGTGAACTCACAGCAGCCCGATAAAGAGTTGTTTGATAAGGCCCAGCTCGCGCTCAAGAAGGGCAAGTACGATGTGGCCCGCCTCGACCTTCAAACACTCTTGAACACCTATCCTGAATCTGAATTCGTCATGCGGGCCAAGCTCGCGGTAGGCGATACCTGGTTTAAGGAGGGCGGCGCCGCGGCTACCGCGCAGGCCGAACAGGAATACCACGACTTCATCACGTTTTTCCCGAACACGCCGGAAGCCGCGGAAGCGCAGATGAAAGTCGGCGATATCTACTACGCCGAAATGGACAAGCCCGACCGCGACCCGCAGAACGCGGAGCACGCCGAGGAAGAATACCGGCGCATGATGCAGCAGTTTCCGGACTCGACCCTGGTGCCGCGCGCCAAGCAGCGCCTGCGCGAGGTGCAGGAGGTTCTGGCCCAGCGGCAGTTTGAGATCGGGGAGTTCTACCTCGGGCACGAGAACTGGGCGGCTTCGGTCGCGCGGCTCCAAACCGTGGCCGACAACTACCCTTTGTTCTCGCAGTCGGATATGACTCTGCTCGGCATCGGCGACGCATATGCGCAGGAAGCAGGCGTGGTCGCCGGCTTCAAACTTCCGCCCAAGGCCAAGGAAGAGCTGCAAAAGGCTTACATGGACCGCGCCGCGCAAGCCTGGTCGCGCGTGGTGACCCGCTACCCGCTTGCCCCGCACGTTGAGGAAGCCAAGGACCGCCTCCTAGCCGCGAACCGGCCGGTGCCGGAGCCGAACGCGGCGGAGATGGCGGAAAGCGAGGCCGAAGAAGGCAGCCGCGCCCAGGTGAAGCTCAAGGACCGCGTGCTGGCACTGGCCAAGCACGGCCCCTCGACCGTAAGCAGCGTGCGTGTGGGCGAGCCGACGATGGCGGACGCGCCGGCGGTGCTCGCGCCGGCGGTGGCACACCGGACGGAGGATGATTTCCAACTGGCGCTGGCCGGCAAGCCGATTCCGCCGCCTGCTCCGCTCGGGGCTGCCCCGGCTCCGGCGGCAGCCGTCGAAACCGGAGCCCCGACGGATACAGGCGCGGTGTCCACCGCGCTTTCCATCGAGAACGTACCGGATAACTCCGGGGGCGGCAACCGCGTCGGTGCCGAAATTGTCGGAGCGCCCGCGAGCGCTCCCGCTCCCGGCCCGAGCGATGCCGTGCCGTCCAGCAGCGACGCGCCGTCGACAAACAGTCTTAACGCCGCGCCCGGCGCAAGCGGCACTCCCGAGTCCAACCGTGATCTCACGCCGACCGCACCGAGCGGGACAGCCACGGGTTCGACAGCAGTGGACCGCGATGCGCCGGCGAGCGGCACGGCTCCGGCGGGCAAACCCGATGCCGCGGCCGAGCCGAACCCGGAGCGGGTCTACGGGTTGAGCGCGCCGGTGGGCGGCTCCAGCGCTCCCGCGCCCTTGCCGCCGGTCGATAAGCCCGCGGCAGCGCCGGACCAGATCAATGACGTGAAGGCCGGGGCCGTCAAGCCGCAGGTTACGACCGGCACGACTAATGGCAAGCCGAGCAAGAAGCACCCCAAGCCGGCGTTCAACAGCAGCGATGAAAGCTCCAGCAAGCACAAGAGCAAGAAGGGCATCGATAAGCTGAACCCGCTCTAACCGGCATGGCTGAACCGGCTGCGCACTCCATCGAAGGGCCGTCCCGGAGCGGCCCTTTTTTCGTATGACACCAGGCCAGTACCGCGAGCTCGCGGCACGGACGTCGGATTCGGTGCTGCTTGAAGCCGCCCGGGGCCGCTCGTTTTTTTTCGCGGACCCGGTTGAAGTTGTCGCTGCTCACCGTCTTGAACAGCTGCCGGGCCTGTTTGCCCGCTTGGAGCAAGCACGCGTAAGCGGCCTTTGGGCCGCGGGCTGGCTTTCTTATGAGTGCGGCTTCCACTGGGAGCCGACGGCCGCGCGCGGTTGGGAGCGCATGCCGAGCCCTGTTCCGCTCGCTGCGTTCGGACTGTACCGCGCACCCGCGATCTTCCAAGCCAAAGCCTCGTGCGGCAGCGGCGGTTTCGCGGATGTCCGCTTCGCGCTGACCGAGCAGGCCTGGGCGGCCCGGGTCGCGGAAGTGCGCAGCCTGATCGCCGCGGGCGACACGTACCAAGTCAACCTGACCGGAGAAGTGACGGCCGAGGCCCATGGCACGGTGGATAAGCTGTTCGCAGCCATGATGGAAGCGCAGCCGGTCGAGTACGGCGCACTGCTCCGCTTGGGCGGCGCAACCATGCTTTCCGCCTCGCCGGAGCTGTTTTTCCGCAAGCAAGGCCGACGCATCACCGTCCGTCCGATGAAAGGCACAGCCCGCCGGGGCAGCACGCCGCATGAAGACCGGGCGCGGGCCGAAGCCTTAGCGGCGGACGAAAAGAACCGGGCCGAAAACCTGATGATCGTCGACCTGCTGCGGAGCGACCTGGGGCGCGTTGCCGTGACCGGCTCCGTACGCGTTGAGAAGCTCTTCGAAGTAGAGCGCTTCCCTTCTCTTTTGCAAATGAGCTCCGAGATCACAGCCGAGCTGCGGCCGGATGTGGACTTTTACTCGCTGTTCGGAGCGCTGTTTCCGTCGGGCTCGATCGTGGGCGCACCCAAGGTGCGGACCATGCAGATTCTGCGCGAGCTCGAAAACCGCGAACGCGGCGTCTACACAGGCGCGATCGGGTTTATCGAGCCTTCGGGCGACGCGGTGTTTTCGGTTGCCATCCGCACCGGCGTGCTTGAGGGCAGCCGGTTCCGCATGGGGGTGGGCGCGGGCATCACTTGGGATTCGCGGGCCGACGAGGAATACCGCGAGTGCCTGCTGAAGGCGGAGTTCCTCGGCGGCCCGGAACCCAGGTTGATTGAGACGATGCGCTGGGAAGACGGCCGCTGCGTTCTGCTTCCGCTGCATCTAGAGCGGCTGCGCCGGTCAGCATACCAACTCGGCTTCAATTGCTATATCACATCTGATAACCTGACTCACCAACTTGCCTTACCTGAAGGCGGCCCATGGCGGGTGCGCATGACGCTCGGGCGCTCCGGCGACCTCCGGATCGAGCCGCACCAGCGCATCGAGGAAGAGCCCGGCCCGCTCGAAGCCATGCTTTGGCCCGAAGCAGTCCGCGCCGACGACCCGTGGCTCGGGCATAAAACAACTCGGCGCGCCCTATATGATCGCGCCGTCCGGGAAGCCCGCGCCCAGGGCTATGTGGACGCGCTTTTCAGGAACGAGCACGGTGAAATCACTGAAGGCGCGATCCATACTGTGTTCATCCGTAAAGGAAAGGCTTGGCGCACCCCGCCCCTCAGCTGCGGCGTTCTGCCCGGCGTTCTTCGCGCGCACCTGCTCCAAACCATGCCGGAGCTGCGGGAGGAGGCCTGCAATCTGCCGGAGCTGCTCGCCGCCGACGAGGTTTGGCTCGGGAACGCGGTGCGCGGCCTGCGGCGCGTTCAGGTCCGAGCGCCGGTGCTATCGTGAAATCTGACCATGCCTTACGACCTGCCGAAGCAGTACGAACCCGCCGCGATTGAGAAGAAATGGGCCGAGTTCTGGGCGCAAAACGACCTTTGGAAGCCTTCCGCAAACGCCGAGGGTGAGCCGTTCACCATGCTCCTGCCGCCGCCGAACGTGACGGGCCGGCTCCATATGGGGCACATGCTCAACCAGACCGAGATGGACATCCTGGCGCGGTGGCACCGTATGCGCGGCGACCGGACGCTCTGGGTACCGGGCACCGACCACGCCGGCATTGCGACGCAGATGATGGTGGAACGGCAGCTCCGCGGCGAAGGCAGCTCGCGGGAAGCCTTGGGCCGCGAAGCCTTTACCGACCGGGTTTGGGCATGGAAGGAAGAGTACGGCGGCGCGATCCTGGACCAAATGCGCCGCCTCGGGGTCAGCGTCGACTCCTCGCGCGAGTACTTCACGATGGAAGAGCGGCTGTCGCGCGCTGTCCGCGAAGCCTTTGTGCGGCTCCATGAGCAGGGGCTGATCTACCGCGGCAAGTACATCGTGAACTGGGATCCCGTGCAGGGGACCGCCGTTTCGGACCTTGAGGTCGTCCACGAGGAAAAGCTCGGCAAGCTGTATCACATCCGCTACCCGCTCGCGGACGGAACCGGCTCGATCACGATCGCGACCACCCGCCCGGAGACGATGCTGGGCGACGCCGCGGTCGCGGTCAGTCCAGATGATGCGCGCTACACGGCTTTTATCGGCAAGCTGCTGCGGCTGCCCTTAACCGGCCGCGCAATCCCGGTGCTGGCAGACGAGTGGGCGAATCCGGAGTTCGGCACGGGTGCGGTCAAGGTAACCCCGGCGCACGACCCGAACGACTTCGCCATCGGCGAGCGGCATGGGCTCGCGCAGATCACAATCATGGATGCGCAGGCCCGCATCGATCTGCCCGGCTCGCCTTACCACGGCTTGGACCGGTACGCGGCGCGCGAGCGCATCGTCCAAGACCTCCAGGAGCAGGGTTTGCTGGCGGAGGTGCGCGACCACGCGATGTCGGTCGGCACCTCCCAGCGGACGGGCGCGGTGATCGAACCCCGCCTCTCGACGCAGTGGTTTTTGAAGATTCAGCCGCTCGCGGACAAGGCTGTCGAAGCGGTCGAGCAAGGCCATATCCGCTTCACGCCGGAGCAGTATCGCAAGAGTTACTTGGAGTGGATGCGCAACATCCACGACTGGTGCTTGTCGCGGCAGCTCTGGTGGGGCCACCGCATTCCGGCCTGGCACTGCGGCGCATGCGGCGAGATCACGGTGGCCCGCGAAGCGCCCGCCGCCTGCCCCCAATGCGGCGCGGCCGACCCGCAACAAGATCCCGACGTGCTCGACACTTGGTTTTCGTCCGGGCTGCTGCCGTTTACCGTTTTTGGCTGGCCGGATAAAACTCCGGATTTGGAGACTTTCTACCCGACCCAGCTGCTGGTCACCGGCTTCGACATCTTGTTCTTTTGGGTGGCGCGCATGGTGATGTTCGGTTGCTGGTTCATGGGGAAAGAGTCCTTGCCGGACGGGCAGGGTGCGCTTCCGCGCAAAAGGACACTCGCGGAATCCGTGCCGTTTAAAGAGGTGTATATCCACGCGCTCGTTCGCGACGCGAACCGCGAGAAGATGTCCAAGACCAAGGGCAACGTGATCGACCCGATCGGGATCGTGGAGCGGTACGGAACCGACGCCGTGCGGTTCACACTGGCGGCGATGGCCTCACCGGGGACGGACATCGCGTTCAACGAGGCGCGTACGGAAGGCTACCGCGCGTTCGCGAACAAGATTTGGAACGCGGCGCGGTTCATTTTCATGCAGGTGGATCGGGCGCGAGAGGCGGGCGTCGACCGGCATACCCTTTCCGGAGAAGCCGGCGATGACGGATTTGAAGGCCGCTGGATCCGTTCGCGGCTTGGAGCAACCGCAAACGCGGTGTACACAGCGCTGACGAACTACCGCTTCGATGATGCGGCAAACGCCGTCTACCAATTCTTTTGGGGCGAGTTTTGCGATTGGTATCTGGAGATTGTCAAGCTGCGCCTTGTTTGGGAGCCTGAAGCCGACCGCGTGCGCTCTGAAGCAGCGTTGCACACCCTGATCTCGACCTTTGAGGGTGCGCTGCGGCTCCTGTCGCCGTTCATGCCTTTCTTGACGGAGGAGCTATGGCAGGCACTCCACGAGGGTGCGCCGCCGTTCACTTCGATCGCGCTCTCCGCTTACCCGGAAGGCTCAGCATCCGTGGGAGCTTGTCCTGATTTCGAGGCGCTGCAAACCTTGGTGACCGATATACGCGCACTCCGAAAGGAACTCGGCGTTGAAGAGCGGGCAGCTGTTCCGGTGCGCATCCGCCCGTCCGGGCCTGCGGCGGAAGCAAACCTACGGGAGGTGCGCGACGTTGTGGAGCGGCTGGCGCGCGTTTCCTTGCTTGAGGTTTCCTCCGGGCCGCTCGCAGGTGCGGGTCTTCGCTCTTCCCCGCAGTTTGATGTTCAGGTTATCTATGAGAAACAAGTGGACGCGGAAGTTGAGCGTGGACGCCTGAGCAAAGACCTGATCAAGCTTGAAAAGGAACGCAACAGCGCCGAAGCGCAGCTCGGCGACGCGGGCTTCTTGGCGAAGGCTCCGGCAGCTGTCGTGGAAGGCCGCCGCAAGCGCCTCGGGGAGCTCCGGGAACTGATCGCGAAAGCCCGCACTGCACTGGAAGGGCTGGATGAGAAGGCGAGCTAGACTGGAAACGTGAAGATCAAGGAAGCGGTGAGCAACGTCGAAAGCATCCGCAAGGCGCTCCAGGACTTTCTCGCGCCGGAGCTGCGCGGGATCGCAGAGCGCTTGGAAGCGCTAGACAGGCGTCTTGAGGATTTGAAAGGCGAAGTCGTGGGTGGCCGCGACGAACTGCGGAGCCTGCGCGAGGAACTGCGGGGCGAGCTGCACGCCGTGGAGGCACGGATGAAAGAAGCGATCGAGCAGGCAAAGCGTGAAGTTCTGCTCAAGTTCGAGCTGGCCGACTCGCAGCAGCGCAACGCCTTGCTTGCGAAAGAAAACGACGAATTGAAGCAGAAGCTCACACAGTAACTCAGCCATGGACTGGAAATCGCGCCGCGTAGACTCGATCGTGGTTGAAGCCCTCACCGAAGACAAAGCCACCGACGACCAAACCACCCTGCTGACCGTGGACCCCGGGCTGCGCGGGACGGGAACAGTTGTCGCCAAACAGGATTGCACCATCGCCGGCCTCGGGGTGATCCCGAGGGTGCTGGAAGCGTTTGCGCGGTTGGAAAACAGGGGTGGGCGCGGCTTTGACGTCGTCAGCCACCCGGAGATCTTCGACAGCGTTCGCGTCCGCAAAGGGCAGACGCTCGCGGTCATCCGCACCACTGCGGGCACGCTGCTTTCGACAGAGCGCGTGATCCTGAACCTCCTGCAGCGCATGAGCGGCATCGCCACTCTTACCCGGCGCTACACCGACGCGGTCGCCGGAACAGGCGCGACGGTGATCGACACCCGCAAAACCGTGCCGGGCCTGCGCGTACTAGACAAGTACGCGGTCACCTGCGGCGGCGGCGAAAACCACCGGCTCGACCTGTCGGACGGCATCCTGATCAAGAACAACCACATCGCGCTCGGCGGCGGTATCGCACGCGTGCTGGGCAATGCCCACGCCAAACGGCGGCCCGGGCAGGTGATCGACATTGAAGTACGGACGTTTGCGGAGCTCGACGAAGCGCTCGCGCATGGGGCGGAGTCGCTGCTGGTGGACAACATGACACCGGAGGAGGTCCGGCGGGCGGTCGAGATTGTACGCAGCCGGGGTGTTCCGGTACCGGTTGAAGCATCCGGCGGTATCAGCCTCGAAACCGTACGCGCTTACGCGGAGGCCGGCCCGGATTACATCTCCGTCGGCGCGCTCACGCACTCCGCAGTTGCAGTCGACCTAAGCATGCGGATCGCGGGTGAGCCGGAT
>CAXTSB010000117.1:7158-9852 GCA_964246845.1 uncultured Acidobacteriaceae bacterium | reverse complement strand
GCGGTGATCTATGCGGCGGAAGAGCCCGTGACGCTCGCGCAGCTGGCTGCTTTGTTCGGCGCGGAGGCTTTGGCCGAGCAGGCCTTGGCCGGCATCGAGATAGTTTCGGCCCCGGTCGAGGATGACGACAGGGACGGCAGTGAGGTGGAATCCGCGCCGGTTTCCGATGCCGCCGACGCGGTCCCGATCAAACTGGGCGACCAGGAAGCCGACCGGCGCGCTTCGCGGCTGCGCGACCGGCTCGCGCGTGCGGCGGTTCGCGCGGTTCTGGACGGGCTCATGCGCGCGTATGCGGAAGGGGACCGGGGCATGGAGCTGCGCGAGGTCGCGGGCGGCTGGCGCGTCGCGACCAAGCCCGAGTACCACGACGCCGTGCGGGGTTTCGCGCGCAGCCTCAAGCCGCCGATGAAGCTGTCGCTGCAAGCGCTCGAAACACTCGCGGTGGTCGCCTACCGGCAGCCCGTGACCGCGCCTGAAATCTCGGAGGTGCGCGGGGTGGATTCGGGCGGCGTCCTGGGTTCGCTCATCGGGCGCAAGCTCGTGACCACCGCGGGCCGCAAGCAGGTGGTGGGCCGGCCCATCCTGTACAAGACCACGAAAGAGTTTCTGCTGCGGTTCGGCTTGAAGGACTTGAGCGAGCTGCCGAGCATGGAGGAGTTTGAAAAGATGGCCGGAGAGCTGGAAAACCTGAGCGCCGAAGCGCCGATGGAAGGGGAACCACCGCCGGGGTCGAAGCCGCGCCTGGGCCCGCTCGCGATCGAAGTCACGGTGGAGGACGAGCCCGCGCCCGGCCTCGCGATCGACAAGAGCGGCATGCCCGTTCCGGACTTCCCGGGAGTGCCGAGTGCCTGAGGAACGTTTGCAAAAAATCATCGCCGCCGCCGGCGTGGCCTCGCGCCGCAAAGCTGAAGAGCTTATCCTCGCTGGAGCGGTGGAGGTGAACGGGGCCGTGGTCGCCGAACTCGGCGCGAAGGCGGATCTCGACCGCGACCACGTCCGCGTGAACGGGAAGCTGCTGAAGGGCCGCGAAAAGCCCCGCTACTACATGCTCAACAAGCCGCGCGGCTATGTGACCACGGTGAGCGACCCCGAGGGCCGCCCGACCGTGATGGACTTTTTCGAGCGTGTGAAGAACGCGGGCCGCGTGTATCCGGTGGGGCGGCTGGACTACCTGAGCGAGGGCTTGCTCCTGATGACCAACGACGGCACGCTCGCGAATCTGCTGACCAAGGCCAGCACGGGTATTGAGAAGACGTATTTGGTGAAGGTGAGCAAGCGGCCGACGGACGAAGCGATTGAGCAGCTGCGCGCGGGGGTGATGATCGAGAAGGGCCGCCGCGGCGCGCGGGAAGGAAGGGTGTTGGCCGTGCCCGCGCGCATCGACCTGATGAAGGACGCGGAGAATCCCTGGTATCAAGTGGTGCTGATCGAGGGCCGCAACCGCGAACTCCGCAAATTGTTTGAAGAAGTGGGACACCACGTCGAGAAAATCCGGCGGATCGGGTTCGGGCCGCTGGTGCTCGATGTCGCGCCGGGCGAGCTGCGCGAGCTGGACGAGCGCGAGGTGCTTATCTTGCAGCGGGCCGCGCGGGGTATCGGGCGCAAATCCATTGCGAAACAGGCCGCTGCGCCCGCAAACAGGACAGCACGCAAGAGCGCCGGGCAGGCGCGTTCCTCGAAACCGGCCCGGTAAACACGTTTTCTCCGACGGGAGACAACGGGCGCGCCCGCGCCGGCTATCCAAACCGCAGTTGCACCATTCCCGCTACACAGCAAGGGGGTCTTGGATGGCAGAAGAAAAGGACGAAAAAACATCGCGGTGCTGGCCCGGCTTTGAGCCGGTGCCGGGCAAGGGCGAGCACGAGCAGGGGTCGTGCCGCAAAAAGTCGGCTGGCAAGAACGGCGGCAAGGAGCCGAACTGCGAAACCGCGCGCAAAAAGCAGGCGGCGATGGGCGGCGAGCGCGCGAAGCAGGCCAAGGCCGCGAGCCCCAACCCGAGCGAGCGCAAGTCGGTGTCGAAAACGGCGGGGAAGAAGACAGCGGCCAAGCGCGCTCCCGCCAAGAAGACAGCGGCCAAGAAAACGGCGGCGAAGAAAACAACTGCCCGCAAAACCGCCGCGAAGCGCGCGCCCCGCAAAACGACGGCCAAGAAGCAGACCGCGAAGGCCGCGTAAAAATTACTCTGGGGCGGCCAGAGATCAGGTAGGATCACCGTGGTGACTGCGCCCGCGATGACCCTACCTTTTCTTTTTCTCGGCGGCTTGGCCGCGGCTTCCCCGCCGAAACAGAGTGCGCCTCCGTCGGATGTGATCCGTTTGTTTCATGGGCAGCGCTTAGCGGTGGACCCGAATCTGCCGTCCATCGTTTTCGAGGGAACCCGTGAGCGGGGATTGCAGCGCTCCGTCGACGCGGGCGCGCGCTGGAATCTCCTGCGGAGCTTCCCGGCGATGCCGCTGAACGGCATCGGGATCACCCTGGTCATGTTTGACGGGAGCAGCGGCGTCCCAGGGCAGCCGACGCCGGTGATCTTCGCCGGGGTTGCGGATCCGATCGGGAACCTGTTCTGGACGCGCGACGGGGGTAAGAGCTGGAAACCGGTGCTCGGCGGCCCGACGGGCGTGTACCCGATGCGCGGGCGCTTCGGGCCGGACGGGTGGCTGTACCTGGGCTACCTTGGGCTGGACGGTACGCGAG
>CAXTSB010000117.1:0-7148 GCA_964246845.1 uncultured Acidobacteriaceae bacterium | reverse complement strand
CATGCTAGGAGCGCCGGCGCGAGCGCACGAACGAGCTCCCGGCAAACCAAGCAAACATCAGCGCGAGCGCCGCATAGGTCCAAAAGTGGGCGCGCTCCGGGCCTGAGCGCCAAGCGGCGCGGATGGCCCACAGGTGCTGCACAAACAGCACGGCAAACAGCGCGAAGAACGCGCCCGTGATCTCAAGCCACAACACCCGGCCCGCATGGGCGACCGGGGTGAAGACGGCGCGGCCGAACGCGCGCGAGCCTTGGGGGATGCGGCGCACGCCTTGGCCGAGCGCTTCGCCCTGGCGCGCGCGGGCTTGGAGGACAGCGCGGCGCTCTTCTTCCGTGCGCTGGGGCGGCGGAGCCGTCACGCGCTGCCCGAGCAGGCGCGCGCCGATGCCTAAAGCACGTCCGACCGAGTGGGGGCGCATGGGCCTAGTGTACGGGAGCGGTACCAAAGTGCGCCCGGCGAAAAGACCGCTTCGCGCCCGAGCGTCATCCAACCGTGTAGGTTAAGGACGAACGGTACGCATATGGGCCGGAAAGCCGGGGAAGGCGGATGAAACGAGTGAATCAGGATTTGAAAAAGCTGGTGCAGCAGTTGGGCGAAGCGATTCACGAGAGCGTGTCGGAGTCGGAGCAGATCGCGGGCGTGGTGCAGGACATCCGGCGGCAGGGATTTGATGTGCTCCTGATGCTGGAAGCAACCATCGGTTTGAATGAGGTCGCGAAACGCTCGGAAGACGAGGAAGCGAGCATGGGCACGGATTTCACGCCGCAGGATGTTTCGTTCCTGCGCTCGCTGCGGATCGCGGTGGAAGGCGAGGACGAGGAAGCTCCGCCCGCTCAGTAATTTTGTCAGGCGTGATCGGGATGCGGTATGTACGATAGCGGGATTGCCAAGGGAGGCAAGCGATGAAAGACACACTGGGTGTGCTGCTCGCGGGAGGCGCGGGGGAGCGGCTTTCGCCGTTGACCAGGGACCGCGCGAAGCCCGCGGTGCCCTTTGCGGGACAGTACCGCATCATCGACATCACGCTGTCGAATTGCATCAACTCCGAGCTGCGTAAGGTGTATATCCTGACGCAGTACAAGGCGCTCTCGCTCAACCGGCACATCCGCGAAGGCTGGTCGGGCGCGGTCGCGCAGGAGCTCGGCGAGTTTATCGAAATCCTGCCGCCGATGCAGCGCATGGGGCCGCAATGGTACCAAGGCACGGCGGACGCGGTGTACCAGAACATCTACTCAATCGGCGCGGAACGGCCGAAGTACATCATCATCCTGTCCGGCGACCACATTTACAAAATGAACTACGGCAAGATGCTGCGGCAGCATGTGCAGTCGGGCTCCGCGGTGACGCTGGCCACCCTACCCATCCGGCCCGATGAGGTGTCGCGGTTCGGCGTGGTCGAGGTCGACAAGCAGGGCGAGGTCACCGGCTTCCTGGAGAAGCCGAAGTCCACCCACCTGCGCTCGCCGTGGGACCCGGACAAGGTGGATGCCTCCATGGGCATTTACATCTTCAACACCGACACGCTGCTCAAGGCGTTGATGGAGGACGCGGAGCGCGAAGACTCGAAGCACGACTTCGGTCACAACATCCTGCCCGACCTGCTGGGCAAGGTGAGAATGGGCGCGTACAACTTCGTCGATGAAAACCGCAAGGAGCTGTACTGGCGCGACGTGGGTACGCTCGACGCGTACTACGACGCGAACATGGATGTGACCTCGGTCAATCCGGTGTTCAACCTGTACGACGCCGAGTGGCCGATGCGGACGCGCGTGCGGCAGTACCCGCCGGCGAAGTTTGTGTTCGGGCAGGCGGGCCGCGACGGCTCGGCGGTGAACTCGGTCGTGTCGGCAGGCTGCATCATCTCGGGCGCGTGCGTGTCCAACTCGCTTTTCTCGCAAGATGTGCGGGTGAACTCGCGGTCCAATATCGACGCGAGCATCCTGTTCCCGCACGTCAACATCGGGCGCGGCTGCATGATCCGCCGCGCCATCATCGACCGCGACGTGCACCTGCCGGAGGGCACGGTGATCGGCTATGACCTCCATGAGGACCGCAAGCACTATAAAGTCACCGAGTCCGGGTTGACGATCGTGGCGCGCGAGCCTTCGATGTACGAGAACGCGGTGGACCGCAATGTGCAGGACGGACAGGGGTAACCGGCGTAACCGGATGTGCTCACGTTTTGGGCATGCCGACCGTCCCATGCGCGCGGAGGGATTTTAGAATGCGCCTGCGCTCAGCTTGGGTATGCGGATTGGTGTTTCTGGCCGGGTGCGGGCAGTTCTTCCCGTCCAACTCGGCCACTTCCAGTTCGGGGACCGGGACCGGGTCCGGCTCGGGATCCGGGTCCGGTTCGGGCAGCGGGATGCCCGCGGCGACGCCGGGCAATCTGTATGTCGCGAACAGCAACACACAGCTCCAAACCGTGGTAGGGTATTCGCTTTCGACCGCCGGGCAGCTCGCCAATTTGCAAAACTCCCCGCAGCAGCTGGCGGTGATCCCGACCGCCCTCGCCGTCAACCCGGCCGGCAATCTCCTGTGGGTCGGCAGCCAGCTCGGCGGCATTTACGTGTATGTCATCAATGCGAACGGGTCGCTTTCGCTCGGGAACAGCAATGCGGCGGTCGCCTCCTCGCTGGTGAGTTCCATGCTGGTCGACCCGACCGGGCAATGGCTGATCGTGATTTCCGATACCGGCATCGGCTCGGCCCCGCTCGCTTACGTGTACCAGATCAACGCAACGAACGGGACCCTGACGCAGGTGGGTACGCAGATTGCGCTCGACAACGGCACGGTCGCGCAAGCCGCGTTTACGCCGGGCGGCACGCAAATATGGGTGACGCTGGGCACGGGCGGCGTGGACGCGCTCAGCTTTACGCCTTCAAACGGGTCGTTGGGCAAGCAAAATATTCTGATTCAGCCGCGCGGCAACAGCTATGCCGACCAAGGCGTCGCGGTCAATCCGGCGGGCAATCTCCTGTTTGTTACCGAAACCGGCGGCAACGGCGTGCGCGTGTTCACCCTGAGCGCGACGGGGGTGCCGACCGAGGCCGCCGGCTCGCCTTATGCGACAGGGCTGGGTGCGCGCGGCGTCCTGGTCGACAGAACGGGTGCGTTTGTCTATGTGACTAACTCGGGAACAAACACCATCAGCGCGTTCAGCTTAACGGCGGGCACCGGTGCCTTGACCCCGCTTTCCGGCTCGCCGTACACCACCGGCACCAGCCCGTACACGCTCGCCGAGGACCGCACGGGCGCGTTTCTGCTGGCGGTCAACGCCGGGGGCGGGCCCGACTTGCAGGTATTCAGCCGGGCCGCCGACGGCAGCCTGAGCTCGGTTGTGACGGCGAACACGGGGAGCGTGCAACCCGCGGAAGCGACGGCGATCACGGTTTCGCCATGAGGAGGACTCGTGAAAGTAACTTTGCCGGATCTGCCCAATTTCGAGCGATTGCGCTTTTCCGTCGAGCCGCCGTTGACCGACGAAGGGTTTGAAGCCCTGTGCCGGTTGAACAGCGAGCTGAAGCGGATCGAGCGGACCAGGGAAGGAGAGATCGATGTCATGTCGCCGACGGGAACGGAAACAGGAGACGGCAACTCAGAGCTGACCACCCAGGTGCGTGCTTGGTGGAAGACGCACCGGCGCGGGCGTGTGTATGACTCAGCGATCGCATTCACGCTTCCTGATCACTCCATCATGAGCCCGGACGCCTGCTGGGTCTCGGACGAGCGGATCGCGGCGACCTCGAAGAAAGATCGTAAGGGCTTCGCGCACATGTGCCCGAACTTCGTGGTCGAGCTGCGGTCCCCCAGCGATCGCCTTGCCGAGGTCAAGCGCAAAATGGAGCGCTGGCGCGAAAACGGGGTTGAACTGGGCTGGTTGATTGACGTGGACCGTCGCGGCGTGCTGGTGTATGGAGTCACGGGTGAACCGCACGAGGAGTTGGGAGACTGCATCGCCGGTTTGGGCCCGGTAGAGGGTTTTCTGCTGGACCTGCGGGAAATCTGGGAGTGCTACGACCTTTAAAGCACTTCGGTAATGACGGCATACGGGAGCCCCGATGCTATGCTGAGCGGGACCGTGCGCGCCCCCTGGTGCTTTTTGCTCGTTTTGTTGGCACTCCCCGGCTGCCGGAGGCTGCACCCCGCCGCTCCGCAATACGTCTACGTGGCTTCCAAGGGGACGTTCCTGCGTGACCGGCTCGCGGTTATTTCCAACCATGTCGCCGATGTGCATAACGGCGAGAAGCTCGAAATCCTAGAGCACTCTAAGCGCTTTTACAAGGTGCGGACGCCGGACGGCAAGGAAGGTTGGCTGGAGGAGCACGCGGTCGTCGGGCAGGACCTCCATGACAAGTTCGAAGCACTGAAGCGGAACGCGGGTACGCCGGTCGCGAAAGCCGTTCTGCGGGACGACATCTTTCTGCACTTGGCTCCCGGGCGTAAAACCGATCACTTGTACCTGCTGCCGGCGAATGACCACCTGGAGCTTCTGAAGCGGGCGAGCGTACCGAAGCCGCTCGCGCCGGGCGCCGTGGTTGCGCCGCCCAAACCCCGCGCAAAACGGCCGCTGGTCGTGAAACCGCCCAAGCGGGTGGAAAGCGGTTCGACCATCTGGGCGCAAGCGCCGCCGCACCCGGACCGCTACACCGCACCCGATCTGGACCCGAGCGCCGCCTGGCTGGCGCAGCCGATGGAGGACTGGTGGCTGGTGCGCGACGCCGGGGGCAAGGTGGGCTGGGTACTGGGCCGAGGCTTCGACGTGGATGTACCGGATGAGGTGGCGCAGTACTCCGAAGGACGGCGCATGGTGGCCGCCTACCTCTTAAATACAGTCGAGGACAACGGCGAGCCGCCGGTGCGGCATATCGGCCCCGAGGAGACCAAGCGCATCGCGGAGCGCGCCGCCCGGGCCGCGGCGCAGCGGCGCAGGCACCCTGAAGCGGCGCAGCCCGAGGAAGCCCCGCCGCCCGCGCCTGTTCCTCACCCGGTGGGCCAGTACGTGACCGTCACCAGCGAGTTCAAGGACGGGCTGCCTTATGACTGGGATCAAGTGCGTGTGTTCATCTGGAACCTGAAGAAGCACCGCTACGAGACTGCGTACCGCTTGCGCGAGCAGCAGGGTTTCCTGCCGGTCGCGGTTGGCAGCGAGCAGATCGAGAAGGTGGGCGAGGAGCCCACGTTCACCATCCGCACCAGCCCTGACGGCGCGGTGACGCAGGACGCGGATGGAGTTTTTCATCCCGCGGCGGTCAACGTGACCCAGTATCGTTTGGAGGGCGGCATTGTGCGGCGGGACACCCCTCTGCCGCCGCGCCCGGGCGAACAAGCGGCGGCGCCGGGCTCCGGTCAGTCAGGCAAGCCGGGTGCTCTCGCGCGGACGCAAAAGCGCCGCAGATAACGCGGTTTCTCGGAGGAAAAGGTTGAAGCTGAAGCCGCACACGCGGCTTTGTTGCCCTGCGCATCGGATTTTCTTCCTTCCGGTACGAAAGTTTGGCATTCTAGGGTTACGGCTTTCCTCCGTCATCGGAGATGGAAAGCCGACCCGGATTTGCAGGAATGCATCGGCACCCTGCGGTGGTGTGTCTATTCCTTACAAGGGCTCGTATCTGCCCTTTGAGGTGGGCGGGGAGCTTCAGGCTTCACCTTTGGGTGCCTCAAAAGCACTCCTAAGGATCCTTGGTTTGCAACAAAGGAAGACGCGGGAGCCTGCGGGCAAGCGCGCGGAGGAGATCGGCACATGGACAACAAGCCGGCGCAAAATATCCAGGACACGTTCTTGAACACGGTCCGCAAGGATAAAACGCCCATCACCATTTACCTGGTGAGCGGGGTGAAGCTGACGGGGAAGATTCGTTCCTTCGACAAATATTCCGTGCTGCTTGAGAACAACAGCCAAGAGCAGCTGATCTTCAAGCACGCCATCTCGACCGTGGTCAGCACACGCTCCGTCCTGCACACCGAACATCGTCCGCACGGCGCGGCCGGGCTGGGGGCGCCGATGGCCGCCGCCGAACACGCGCAAGGCGCATAGGCTGCTTTGATTCCTGAGCCGCGGGACAGTGAAGGCGCGGGGACGCCCGAACCACAGGCAGGGGAGCGCGCCTTGCTGGTGCATCCCCGGTTTACCGGCATCAAGCAAACCGAGCTGCGGCGCACGGCGGCCTTGGCGCGCAGCGCGGCCTTGCTGCGCGACGGCGAGCTGCCCGCTCCCGACCCGGAAAGCGGCACGGCGGAGTTCCGCGAATTGGCTGAAAGCGCCGGGGCGCGGGTGGTCGGCTCGGTCGAGCAGCGCCGGGCGCGGCCCGACCCCGCGACCTTGCTGGGCTCGGGCAAGGTGGAAGAGATTGCCGGGGCGGCTGCTTCCGCGCAGGCTTCCGTCATCCTGGTGGACTACGACCTGAGCCCGACGCAGCTGCGCAACCTGGAGGACGCGCTGCCCGCGCCGGTGGTCGACCGGACGCAGCTCATCCTGGACATCTTTGCCCGGCGCGCCCGGACCCGGGAAGGGCAGCTGCAGGTGGAGCTGGCGCAGCTGGAATACATGCTGCCCCGGCTTACCGGGCGGGGCCGGGCGATGTCACAGCTGGGCGGCGGCATCGGCACCCGGGGCCCGGGGAAACGCAGCTCGAAACCGACCGGCGGCGCATCGGCAAGCGTTTGGTCGTGCTCCGCCGGGAGCTCGAACGGGTACGCCGTGTGCGCCGGCAGCAGCGGTCGCGCCGGGAGTCCGCGCCGGTGCCGACGGTGGCCCTGGTGGGTTATACCAACGCGGGCAAAAGTACGCTGTTCAACCTGCTGACCGGCGCGGAGGAGTTCGCATCCGCGCGCATGTTCGCAACGCTCGACCCGAAGCTGCGGGCCATGACGCTGCCGTCCCGGCGCAAAGTGCTGCTTTCGGACACGGTCGGCTTCATCCGTGACCTGCCGACAACCCTGGTCAGCGCTTTTCGGGCGACGCTCGAAGAAGTGGAAAAAGCCGAGGTGCTGCTTCATGTTCGGGACGCGGCCGACGGGCGCTCCGAGGAGAACAAAGCGGAGGTCGAGAAGGTATTGGGCGAGCTTGAAGTGCTCGACAAGCCGCGTATCGAGGTCTTGAACAAGCTCGACCTGCTGCCCGAGGCGGAACGCGCGGCGCTGCTGCTTGG
>CAXTSB010000116.1:2368-10326 GCA_964246845.1 uncultured Acidobacteriaceae bacterium | reverse complement strand
CCACCAGTAGGTCGGCTTCCGGGCAGCTCGCTTCAAAATCGTCGCGGTAGCTGGCATGCGCCTCGGCCATCAGGGTGCCCAATGCTTGGAGGTCGCCCCGCTCCAGCGCGGCGGCGGCGGCTTCGGCGCGCAGGCTGTCCGTGATGATATGCCGGGCGCGCTTCAGCACGTTCAGCGGCATTTCATGGCCCCACCGCGCAAGGTCGTCCGGCGTGGCGTCGCGCAGCAGGCTGACGTGCGGCAGGTGCGCGCGCAGAGTCGCGGTGGCTTGCTCCACCTCGGCCCGGCGCGTGTTGTATTCGCCGCCCGCGTGGGTGTGCTTCACCATGGTATTTGCGATCACCAGGTCCAGGTCCGGCGGGATGGGCGCGAGCTTGAATGCAAGCGAGCGGCAGTCGAGCAGCAGTGCATGATCGCGCTTGCCCGCGCAGGCGATGAACTGGTCCATGATGCCCGTGTTGGCGCCCACATAGCTGTTCTCGGCGCGCTGGGCCAGCTTGGCCATCTCGGGTTTCGGCAGGTTTATTTCCGCAAGCGCCAAGATCGCCGCCATGACCGCGACTTCGATCGAAGCCGACGAGCTCAGCCCCGCGCCGATCGGCACATCGCCCGCGAGCGAAAGCGAGAATGCCGGAACCGCGATGCCCGCTTCCCGTAGAACATGAAGCACGCCGAGCGGGTAGTCGCTCCAGTGGCCGCTGCCCTTCGCCGGCAGAGCCTCCAGCGTGTGCTCCACTTGCTCGTCGAAGTTGGCGGAGTACACCCTCACTCGTCCGTCAGCACTCGGGGTGGCGGCGGCGACCGTGGCGAAGTTGATCGCCGCGGGCATCACGAAGCCGCCTGCGTAGTCGGTATGCTCGCCGATCAGGTTGACACGGCCGGGCGCGGCATACACCCCGTCCGGCTTGTCTCCGAACCGCGCCTTATGCGCCTCTGCCAGCTTTCCCGCTTCTTCCTGAGTGTTCATCGCTCCTCCGCGCGCTCCACCGCGAGCCGCAAGGTCCAGCGGCGCTCCTCACCTGGCGCAAGCCATGCGCCGCCGCCCTCGGCGAGCGAGTCGGTGAGCGAGTCGACCGGCAGGTTGCACGGCTCAAGCGCGACAGCGTAGCCCTTTTTCGCTTCGGCCGCTTGCGGCCAGCCGCCGTAGCACAGCCACAAACCCAGCACCGGCGCGTCCGCGGGATTCCAGGAGAGCGTGAGCCGCGTGCGCAGGGTTTTGCGCTCCAGCGCTGCCCAGCCCTCGGCGGGCGCGGGCAGCACCAGCTTGTCGCCGACGCCGGCGTCATCCTGGAGCACGAGCGAAAGGTCGAGCGGCTCGCCGTCGCGGGCATGGCGGGTTGCGGGCCAAGAGTGCTTTCCCTGCGCAAGCCGCCCATCCGCCGAGGCTTGCGCCGTCACCTCCGTAACGGAAGGAGGCAGGTGGATGCGGTCGCCGGGCTCCGCGGCGAACAGCGGGTGAGTGGACCAACCGTAGGGGATGCGCTCTCCGCCCGTGTTCCGGACGCTGTAGTCCAGGTGCAGCACGGGCCCGTCCAGCCGGAGCCCTCGCTCAAACAGCAAGGGCATCGACGTGCCTTGCGCGCGCATCCGCAGCTTGCTCTCCGTCGAGGCGGTCACCTCGAACGGCACCCGCCAAAAGTCGCCGTGGTCCTCCACACGCGTGCCGCCGGGCAGCGTGCAGGGCCCGATCGAGGGCAGGCACTCGTCCCACCCGCTCCCGTCCGCTGCGTCGAACGGCATGGTGGGCGTGCGCGGGGCGTAGGACTTCAGCGGCGGCTGCAACAGCTCGCCGCCCTCCCGGGCCAGTGAAAGTGAGGAAAGCTTGCCGCCGAGCTCCGGCAGCAGCTCCAAGCGCAGCGAATCGTTTTCCAGCACCAGCGTTTGAAACATGCGCCAAGCATAGACCAATCGCGGGCCAAGCTGCCCGGTGTTCACCAAACCAACGCTTGTCTCCCGGCTGCTTCGGATTCATATTGACAGCCTGATTCCGGCGTGGCTACCGTGGTCTGCCTTGGGGGTGAATGATCGTGCAACACCTTCCACGACAAAAGCAATACAGCAGCACACTCACTCGGCCAGTGAAGAGGCAGCACATCCATGATGAGAATTTTCGGTAGAGCTTTCCCCGCACCCGCCCTCGCGGCGGTCGCCTTTCTCGCCGTTCCGGCGCTCGCCCAGGTCGACACGGGCGCTATCAGCGGCACGGTGCACGACCCTTCCGGCGCGAGCGTGCCCAACGCGAAAGTCACGATCACCAACGGCGGCACGGGTTTCGCCGTGACGGTGACGACCGACGGAAGCGGCAACTACACCGCGCAGCCGCTTAAGCTCGGCAGCTACACCATCAAGGTGCAAGCGCCCGGCTTCGCGGCGACGACCCAGGACAACGTCGTCGTGAACGTGTCCACAACCACCACCGCCGACATCGCGGTGGGCGTGGAAGGCGCGCAGCAAAGCGTCGTGGTCACCGCCGCGCCCCCGGCGCTGCAAACCGAGGAAGCCTCGACCGGCCAGGTTGTTTCCTCGAAGGTCATCAACGACACGCCGCTCAACGGGCGCAATTTTACGTTCATCGCGCAGCTTTCGGCCGGCGTCGCGCCGTCCGAGCAGGGCTCGCGCGGCGCGCAGAAGGGCGACTTTTCCGCAAACGGGCAGCGCTCCGAGCAGAATAACTTCATCCTGGACGGGGTGGACAACAACGCGAACCTGGTGGACTTTCTGAACGGCGCGAGCTTTGTCATCAAGCCGCCGCCGGATGCGTTGCAGGAGTTCAAGGTGCAGACCGGCGACTACACGGCCGAGCTCGGCCACTCGGCGGGCGCGGTGCTGAATGTGGCGACCAAGTCCGGCACCAACTCCATCCACGGCAATCTGTGGGAGTACTTCCGCAACGACGTGCTGAACGACCGCGACTTCTTCCAGAACGTGAAGCCGAAGTACCGGCAAAACCAGTTCGGCGCGACGCTCGGCGGCCCGCTGATCAAGGACAAGCTTTTTTTCTTCGGCGACGCGGAAGCCAACCGGATCATCTTCGGCCAAACGCAGGTATACACCGTGCCCACGCTCGCGGAACGCAGGGGCGATTTCTCGGACCTCCTGGACGCGGCCAACAACGGGCGCGGCCAAGCCTTTACGCTGTACCAGCCGGGCGGCCCCACGCGCGTGAACCAGGCGGTCGCGAACAGCCCGGTGATCACAAACAACTTTCTTGCTTTCAACGGCCGGCAAAACGTCATCAACCCGGCGCTCATCAACCCGGTGGCGCAGAACTTCCTCAACCAGTACCCGGCACCCAACCGCGGTACGGCGGCCAACACCGTCAACAATTACACCTTTCAAGGCAACGCCAGCGACAACACCACCCAGTACGACGGCCGCCTGGATTACAACCGGAGCTCGAAAGACCAGCTGTTCGCGCGCTACAGCTACACCAACGAGCCCGTGACGCTCACCCCGCCGTTCGGCATCCTGGACGGCGGCGGTTTCGGCGGTTCGGGCAATACGGTGGTGGAAGGCCGCAACTTCACGTTCTCCGAAACGCACATCTTCAATCCTTCGCTGATCAACGAGTTTCGCGTGGGCTATAACTGGATTGTCGCGGCCTATACACCGGCCAATGCGGGCACGGATGTATCCGCGAACCTGGGGCTCGGCGGCATCCCGTTCGGACCTGGGAACGGCGGTCTGCCCAATGTCCAGTTCGGCACCAACGGTATCTCCACGGCGGGCTCGTCGCAGTATGAGCCGACGCGCGAGTACGAGAACGTCATCCAGGTGCTCGACAATGTTTCCAAGCAAATCGGCAATCACGCCATCCGGTTCGGCGTGAATATCGAGCGCATCCGGGTGCAAACGCAGCAGCCGGTCGACCCGAAAGGCACGTTCAACTTCACCGGCAAGTTCACGCAGGATCCCTTGAACGCCAGCAACTCCGGCTACGGCGCGGCCGACTTCCTCTTGAACAGCATCGATACGTCTTCGGTCGCCAACATCTTCACGGCGCATAACCAACGCTTCTATAACGGGTTTTATTTCCAGGACAACTGGAAAACCACAAACAAGCTGACCTTGAATCTCGGCCTTCGCTATGAGTATGTGCAGCCGATCAAGGACTTGAACGGCGCGCAAGCGAATTTCGTACCGAACTACACGAACAATACGGGCGTGTACCGCATCCCCACGCGGTCGCAAAACACCTTTCCGCTGACCCCGGCCTTCTTGAACGGGATCGCCACCAACAACATCACCGTGCAGTACACAAACAACGACTACCTGGTCGACCCGGCCTACCTGAACTTCTCGCCGCGCTTCGGCGTTTCTTACCAGGTGGATCCGAAAACGGTGATCCGCTCCGGGTTCGGCATCTTCTTCGGCGGGTTGGAAAGCGTCGGTTACTCGCCCAGCCTTTCGCAGAATTTCCCATTTCAATTCGACTCAAACTTCCCTTCGGGCGCCGTGTGCGTACCCGGCAACTGCGCCACCAATCAGTTATCGCTCCAAACCGGCTTCAGCCAGGCGCTGAATGTCGGTTTGGCGAACTTTGTCCGGCTGCCCAGCCCGCACGGCTACCAGACCAACACACAAACCCCCTACAGCGAACAGTTCAACCTGACGGTGGAGCGTTCGCTCTCCAACAACACGACGGTGACGGCGGCCTATGTGGCGGCGCTGTCGCGCCATCTACAGGTCAACCCGGATGTGAATATCCCCGCGAGCGCGGTGCCGGCCGGTACAAACGAGCAAACGATCCGCCCGTTCAGCACAGCATTCGGCGGCGGCAGCATCGTGCTCGACGCGGGCACGGCGAACTACAACTCGGCGCAGGTCACGGTGGAGCGCCGGCTTTCAAACGGGGTGTCGTTCCTGGGAGCGTATACCTGGTCGCATGCGCTCGATGACGCGGCCACGCTGCTCGGCGGCACCGGCGCGGGCGGCTACCGCAACTGGCGCGCGTTGGGCCTCAGCTACGATTACGGCGATTCGCTGATCGATGTGCGGCAGCGTTTCGTATTGAACGGGCAATACGAGCTGCCGGTCGGCCACGGCAAGAAGTTCCTGAGCAATTCAAACGGCCTGGTGAACGAGATTGCCGGCGGCTGGGCGGCGGCGCTGGTGTTCCGTGTGCAAACCGGGCAGCCGGTCAACATTTACGCCAACAACAACCCGGGCGGCACCGGTACCGGTGTCCCGTTCCGGGTCTTCGATCCGTTCCGCGCGGGCGGCACGCCGACCTCCTCGAACGCGGTGTGCGCGACCCGGACCCGTACGCTCGCGACCTGGTTCAACCCGTGCGCGTTCGTCAATCCGGCGCAGGCGGCCTCGACAAGCGACCTGGCCTCGTACGGACCTCCGGGCCGCGCCACGATCGACGGGCCGGGTTATAACCGCACCGATGTTTCCGCGTTCAAGAACTTCGCGATCTACCGAGAAACCAGCCTCCAATTCCGCACGGACGTGTTCAACCTGTGGAACACGCCCGCCTACGGGCAGCCGGGCAACACCACCGGCGGCGGCTTCGGGCAGATCGTGAGCGAGCGGTTCGGCTCGACCGGCGGCCAGTACTCAGCCACGGCCGGCGAAAGTCCGGACGCGCGCGTGATCCAGTTCGCGGCCAAATACTTCTTCTAACCTGCGCGGCTACCGGGCCTCCGCAGAAATATGTGGACGCCCGGCGGAGGTTTGCTAGACTGTTCGCGCGTCGGATTCTCCACGGTTCCGCGCAATTCAAAAGCCCAGGAAAACACAGCAATGGAACAAGGCACGGTGAAGTGGTTTAACGACGCGAAAGGGTTCGGCTTTATCTCCCGCCAAAACGGGGAGGATGTGTTTGTGCATTACTCGGCCATCAACTCAAACGGATTTAAAAGCCTGCAGGAAGGGCAAGCCGTGCAATTCAATGTGGTCAAGGGCCCGAAAGGCTGGCAGGCATCGGACGTGCAGCCGCTGTAGGCGCTCTGACACTAGAAGGGGCAGGCCTCGCGGCCTGCTCTTTGCTTGTGTGATGAGGTGAGCAGCTTTTATGCTGACCGTCGAACGTGATTGAGGTCCGGCAGTATGTTGATCTGTTCGGACGTAATCCGTTCGAACTCTGGATCAACAAGCTCGACCGGACGACGCGAGCCCGGGTCGCCGTAGCGATTTCCCGTGTTCAATCAGGCAATTTAGCTTCCGCGAGGAGCGTCGGTGCCGGAGTGCTTGAACTGCGGCTTGATTTCGGGCCCGGGTATCGCATCTACTTCGGACGGGTAGGGAGTACTCTGGTGATCGTGCTGGGTGGAGAATCCAAGAGTGGGCAGGATGCGGATATCATCGCTGCGCATGCACACTGGCGGGAGTATAAGAAACGTCAACAGGAGACCTGATGCCGCCTCTGACAAAGCCGTGGAAAGAAACCTTGCGGGAGCAGATTCAGGAAAGCTCAGTATTTCGGCGTGCTCTGTTGAAGGAAGCCATGAATTGCTTCCTTTCCGGAGACCCGAAAGAAGTCGACACAGCCAAAACCATCCTGCACGATTTCGTGGAGGGCACGGTAGGGTTTTGTGACTTGGGAAAACTCCTCAACTCTTCTCCTGAAGTGTTGAGGAGTTTTCTTGCTCCAGACGGTGATCCGTCCTTGAAACGCTTTCTTGAGATCGTAGCTTACCTTCAAAAGCAGGAAGGCACTACGTTTGAACTGGTGGATCACGACGCCGCCTAAAGCCTCCCTTCAAACACCCGGAATCGCCGCTCCAGCTCCCACTCCTGCTTGGCTTTCTCACTCCCGCTGATCAATACCGCACACCCGCCCGCCGGCTGCGCGCGGCCGAGCTGCCCGCGGCAAGCGGCTGTCGGCGCGCTGAAGGCATCCGGAGCGGCCCACAGGTCCGCGCCGGGCAGGAAGCTGTGCTGGAGCGAAGCGCGGGCCATCCCCTTCAGCTGCCCGTAGCTGAGGCGGTACGTCAGGGCCGCCCGCACGTACTCGTGCGTCAGGTCGATGCGCGACACCCCTTCGTCATCGGTGGATAGCACCACCGGCACGCCCGCGCGCAGGTACAGCGGCAAAGGATGGTTGACCCCCGAGTTGCCGAGGATAATGTCGTTGCTGGTGAGGTTGATCTCGACTGCGACATGCTTTGCTGCCATCGCGCGGAGCAGCGCCGCGGGGTCATCCTCGTCCATCACGTCCACCCCGTGGCCGATGCGCTCGGCCCCGCCGTCCTCCACTGCGGCGCGGATATGGTAGGTCAGCTCAACCGGTGCAACAAGGCCCGGCGCGAGCTCGCCCGCATGGAGGGCGATATGCACGCCCGGATACAGCGGCCGCAAAGCGGCGAGCATACGCATGTGCAGGCGGTAGTCGCGCACGGCCAGGAAGCCGTCCTCGGGCTGCACCATATTAAGGCCCACAACCTGCGGGTCGGCTTTCGCGAGCTCGAAGGCAAACACCATCTGCGCGAACACATCGGCGGGCGGCTGCTCGCGCAGGATCTGAAACAGGAACCGGATTTGGACCGAGCATGCCGGTTGCGGCGCTTGCGTCGCGCAGCCCTCGCGCACGGCCCGGGCCTGCTCCGCTGCGGCGAACGAGGCTTTGGCGGCGGCGACCGATGTTTCCAGCCCCGTTTGCAGAAGGGCATCCCGATACGCGCGAAAATCCGGGTTGTAGCCGAGCTTTTCGGCGGCAGCCTCCGCGGGCTTTAGGTCCGGCGTGTCCATCACTTCCAGGTACTGCTCATTTTGCCGGGCGGCGCGCGTCGCGACCTCGTCGAGCCAGTCGGCGGTATGGGCCTTCAGGCCGCCGAAACGGCCGAAGGTGGCGAAAAACTGGTCGTGGCCGGTGACGCCCTGCACCGGAAAGTAGCCGCGCATGGAGAACGAGTCGATCAGCGCGTCGCGCATGCGGTTGTCCTGCTCGATGGCGGCCGCGCCGCTCAGCTCGCCGGGCCTGCACGCGCCGGGCCTCACGGTGCGGTCAAAGG
>CAXTSB010000116.1:0-2358 GCA_964246845.1 uncultured Acidobacteriaceae bacterium | reverse complement strand
GCCTCGGCGAGGAACGTTTCCGCGTACACCGCGCCGGACAGGTGCATATGAAGGTCCCCGCCCTTGGGCATCGCTTGGAGAAAGGCGCGCAGGGCAAGCGGCCCCTGCTCCAAGGCCTGCGCGTAGGCCCGCGCCGCGCGCAGCTCGGGCGTTTGCGCGGCGGCGGAAACAGCAAGCCCGCCGAGCAGGATTGCGCGTAGCATGTGGAGTGCAAAAGGAGCGGCGGGCATGGTTGGTGCAAGTGTATGGCATGGTTTGCGATGGCTCTTGCTGCTGGTTCCCTTTGCGGCGCCCGCGCAGCAGTTCGCTCCATTGCCCGCATTCCCGCTTGCGCCAAGCCCGCTCGCGATCCATCAACGCAGCGCGGCCCTGCAGCCGTTTACCGTCGCCGGGCCGTGCGGGGCGGTGGTGGGCCAAGGGGACGGCAGCTTTGAGGCATGGAACTGGCCGGTGAAGCTGCTATCGCATTTCCGCATTACAGCGCAGATCAAGGACTATACCGTCCCTATTGACGTAAACGAGCAGTCGGCGGAAATCGCCGTGGAGCCCGACCGCACGACGATCACGTTCGCGCACGCTGCCTTTACCGTGCATGAGATCTTCTTCGCCACGCAGTGCAAAGAGGCCGGCGAGCCCGGCACTGTGGTGCTGTTTCAGATTGAATCCCGGCGTCCGCTCACGCTGACCTTCTCGTTCACACCGGAGCTCAAGCGCATGTGGCCCGCCGCCAACTACAACGCGCCCTCGCCCGAGTGGGTGCGCGACGGTTACTACCTTATGCACACCGACTCCGACGAACTCGCCGGGGCGGTCGCCATGCCCGGCACGGAGCCCGGCATCCTCGCGCCGTACCAGGAACGGCCCAAGGACTTTCCCCTCCAGCTCATCCTCCGCTACGACCCGGCGCGCGACGGCGACCGGTACTTTCCCCTGCTGATGACGGCCGCGACTACGAAGTCCGCGGCGAGCCCTGCCGCGCTCCGTGATGCGCTCGTGCGTTTGGCGCGGAGCGTGCCCGCGCAGTACGCCGCTACTGCCGCGTATTACGAGCACTTCTTCGACCACCGCCTCATCGCGGAAACCCCGGACGCGCGCTTCAATCAGGCGGCCGCGTGGGCTGAGATCGCGATCGACCAACTGCGCGTGCGGCATGGTGATGAGTTAGGTCTCGTCGCCGGCCTGTACAGCTCCGGCGATTCGAACCGCCCCGGCTTCGGTTGGTTTTTCGGCCGCGACGCGCTGTACACGCTGTACGCGACCGACAGCTGCGGCGACTTCGCCCTGACACGCGCGGAGCTCGATTTCCTGCTGAAGCGGCAGCGCGCCGACGGCAAGATTATGCACGAGTACTCGCAGACCGCGGAGCTGGTGGACTGGCCGCACCTGCCGTATGAGTACGCCGCCGCCGACGCGACCCCGCTGCTCCTGATGGTGATGGCCGACTACGCCGAGCGCTCCGGCGACCTCGCCTATGTGCAACAACACTGGCTTGAGATCCAAAAGGCTTGGCGGTTTGAGAGCACCCACGACGCGGACGGCGACGGCATCTACGACAACGCGCAAGGCACGGGCTGGGTGGAGAGCTGGCCGCCCACCCTGCCCAAGCAGGAGGTGTACCTGGCGGCGCTCGACGTCGAAGCCTCGCAGGCGTTTGCGCGGTTGGCGGGGCTCGCCGGCAAGGCGGACGACGGCGCGGCCGCGCGCGCGAAAACCGTGGCGGCGACACTTGAGCGCGAGTACGCGCGGGACGGCGAGTACGCCTTCTCCTACAACGGCGCGGGCGCTGTGGACCGTACGGCGACGGTGTACCCGGCGGTCGCGTGGTGGGACGGCGGCTATGCGCTCGCGGGTGACCGCATGTTTGCCCGCTGGGCTTCGGCGGAGTTTTCAACCGACTGGGGTGTACGCGACGTAAGCGAACGCGAGCCGCTGTACGACCCCATCAGCTACCACCAGGGCTCGGTATGGCCGCTGTTCACCGGCTGGGCCTCGCTGGCCGAGTACCGGACCGGCCGCCCGCTGGCCGGGTACACGCACCTGATGGAAAACACGAACATGACCTGGGCGCAGGACCTGGGCGCGGTCACGGAACTGCTATCGGGCGAGTTCTTCACGCCGCTCGGACGCTCGACCACGCACCAGCTTTGGTCCTCGGCCATGGTGCTGACGCCCGCGCTGCGGGGGCTGTTCGGGGTGAGCTTCGACGCCGCGGCGAACACACTGCATGTCGCTCCGCAGCTGCCCGCCGCGTGGCCCGGCGCTACCTTGCATCATGTCCCGGTCGGAGCGGGGCGCGCCGTGACGCTGTGCTTCACACGGCGCGGCGCGGCCATGCAGGTGCGCGCCGAAAGCGAGAAC